>CANAIK010000036.1 GCA_947361225.1 uncultured bacterium | reverse complement strand
GGAGCAGTCTGGTAGCTCGTCGGGCTCATAACCCGAAGGTCGTTGGTTCAAATCCAGCTCCCGCAACCATTTAGTAAAAGGGTTTTAAGACAATTAAAACCCTTTTTATTATTAGCAAAAAAATTATAAATAAAAAGCATTAAGTCTATTGCTTTTTATTAAACAAAGCTCTTGTTGCATTAAGGATTGCAAGAATCATTACTCCAACGTCGGAAAAAATTGCTAAATACATATTAACTATTCCAAAAGCGCCTAAAATTAAGCAAATTGCTTTAATTCCAAGTGCCAAAGCTATATTTTGATAAACAATATTAAGACAATTTTTTGAAATTTTAATTGCTCTAGCAATTTTCATTGGATTATCATCCATTAAAACAACATCACTGGCTTCAATTGCAGCGTCGGATCCGATTGAACCCATTGCAATTCCGATATCCGAACGGGATAATACGGGAGCATCGTTTATTCCGTCTCCAACAAAAGCCAACTTGTAGTTTTTAGGCAAATTATTTATTAATTCATCTATTTTTTTAACTTTATCCTGGGGCAATAATTGAGAATAATAATTATCTACTCCAAGTTCTATTGCAACGTTTTTTGCAACTTTTTCCTTATCCCCTGTTAGGATAATCGTTTTTACAATTCCTGTTTTCTTTAATTGTTCAATTGCCGATTTGGAGGTTTTTTTAATAATATCGGAAACTACAATATGACCCATATAAGAATTATTTATTGCAATATGAATAACTGTTCCTGTACTATTGCATTCAATATAGTTAATATCGAATTCTTTCATTAATTTATCACTTCCAACAAGAACTTCTTTGTTATCGACAATAGCTGTTATTCCTAATCCGGGGATTTCTTTAATATCTAAAACCTTTGCTATATCAATTTCTTTGCCGTAAGCTTGGATTAAACTTTTGCTAATCGGATGATTAGAAGCACTTTCCACAATAGCAGTGTAGTAAAGAAGATCTTCTTCATTAATTTTTGAATTGTGGATTGCGCTAACCTTAAAAACACCCTCGGTTAGTGTTCCTGTTTTATCAAAAACAACATATCGCACTTTGGATAAAGTTTCTAAGTAATTAGAACCCTTAATTAGAATCCCTTCTCTGCTTGCGCCTCCGATTCCTGCAAAAAATGTCAAAGGGATACTAATTACAAGAGCGCAAGGACAAGAAATTACCAAAAAAGTAAGTGAGCGATAAATCCAAATTGAAAATAAAGGATCGACCCCAAGAAACAAAATTCGAACCAAAGGAGGCACGATCGCAAGACCCAAAGCCAAATAACAAACTAAAGGCGTGTAAATTCGAGCAAATTTTTTAATAAAATCTTCCGATTTAGACTTTCGATTAGACGCATTCTCAACCAAATCAAGAATTTTTGAAACCGTGGAATCTTGAAATTTTTTTGTTGTTCTAATTTTTAGCACACCTTGAATATTAATTGAACCGGATATAATTTCATCCCCAATATCTGCCTTAACAGGCTGACTTTCCCCTGTGAGCGCTGATTTATCAATATTTGATGTCCCACTAAGCACAATCCCGTCAAGCGGAACTTTTTCACCCGGTTTTACAACAATAGTTGAACCAATCGAAACTTCATCGGGGTTTGTTTTTTCCAACTTCCCGTTGAGTTCAATATTTGCGTAATCAGGGCGAATATCCATTAATTTTGCAATATTTCCTCGGCTTTTGTTAACAGCGTAACCTTGAAACAACTCTCCGATTTGATACAATAACATAACTGCAATTGCTTCAATAAAATCGGCTTTTTTAGAAAAAATCGCTAAACCAATAGCGCCTAAAGTTGCGATTGTCATAAGAAAATTCTCATCAAAAACCTGTTTATTTATTATTCCCTTAAAAGCTTTATTTAGAATGTCATATCCAATAAAAAAATAAAGCGCAAGATATAAAAAACTTTTAATTACAAGTCCTGTATTTATAAATTGAATTAAAATTAATGAAATTGATGTAATTAAAATTCTTATTAACATTTTTTTCTGTTTTTTGTTCATTCGATATAATTCCTTATAAATAAACTTCACAATCAGGTTCAACTTTTTTGCATTCTTTTATAACAACATCCATAATCGCCTTAGAATCAACATTTTCTTCGAATTCGAGAATCATTTTTTGTGTCATAAAATTTACAATAACATTCTTTATTCCATTAATTTTTTTAATCGCATTCTCGATTGAATTAGCGCAATTAGCACAATCAACCTCGATTCTTAATGTCTTTTTCATAATTTGCTCCTTTTTTTACAATTCAACAACAATTTAATTGTATATTTTTAGTTTAAACAATTTTTATTCGGAATTCAACATTTTTAAACCTATTATTCCTTTTTGGGCTAAAATAATTTCCTTTAGGAGTAAATTATTGTATAATTTCAAAAACGAGGATTAAATGAATAAAATTAATGAACTAAAAAATCAATTTATTGATAGTGAACTTGATAAAATTGATGATTTTATAATAGCGAAAAATATTTTTAAACAACTTTCCGATACAAACAGATTGAGGATTTTTTGGCTTTTATGCCATAAGGAAACTTGCGTTATTAATATTTCAAAGACACTCAAAATGTCACCTCCTTCAATTTCTCATCATTTAACAATGTTAAAAAACGAGAATTTAATTACATTAAGACGACAAGGAAAAATCGTTTATTATAAAGTTTCTAATACCAAACAATCCGAATTATTGCATCGCACGCTTGATGAAATTTTAAGGATTAATTGTTCGGATATAGATAAAATAAGACTTGTTAAGTGTCAAGAAACCGAAAAAAAATTAATGGAGAACAAAAATTCACAAATTGATTTTGCAAAAAAAATTCACGATTATTTAATGGATAATCTTGATAAACATATTACAATTGAGGAACTTTCGAAAAAATTCCTTAGTAATTCTACAACTTTAAAAAAAATATTCAAAAATATTTATGGAACCTCATTAGCAAACCATATTAAATTCCACAGACTTGAAAAAGCAGCGGAATTATTAAAGAAAAGTGAGCAAAGTATTGCAAGGATTGCAAAACAAGTGGGTTATGAATCTCAAAGTAAATTTACAAGAGCCTTTAAGGAAACCTATGGGGTCGTACCTCGAGAATTTAGAATAAAATAAGTTTTTATGATAGAATTTTAATTATGAATAGAAAAATTAACACAATTTGCGTATTTGCAAGTTCTTCTAACAATATCGATTCTAAATATTTTCTTGAAGCCACTAAACTCGGGGTTGAAATTGCAAATAATCACTATAACATTGTTTATGGCGGATCAAACCTTGGTTTAATGGGGGAAGTTACAAGAAGCGCTATGAGTCGAGGTTCTGAAATCACAGGGGTCATGCCTGAAAAACTCTACAACCTTGGAATTAATCCCGGGGATTGCACAAAGTTTATCCTAACCAAAGGAATGAGAGAAAGAAAAGCAAAAATGGATGAACTTTCTAATGGCGTTATTGCGCTCCCTGGCGGGTTTGGAACATTGGAAGAGTTATCTGAAATGGTTGTTCAAAAACAACTTGGATATAACAATAAACCGATTGTACTTCTCAATTCATATGGTTTTTATGATAATTTGATTAAATTTTTCGATGAAATTATAGAAAAAAATTTTGCATCCAATAATTCAAAAAATATTTATTTTGCCGCAAAAACTCCGACTGAGGCGCTTTTGTACATTAATAACTACGATTTTTCAACAATCGATTATCTGGGTGGAAAGATTGGTTTAGAAGTCAAGAATTAATCTTAAGATTAATTTCTTTTTTAAAAAAAATATCGGATACTATAAGTGGAATAATAAATACTTGGGGTAAGTTTAAAAAAATAAATGCTGGATAAAATTCAAGATAATTCTCAATCAATTGATAATTTATCAATAAATCAGGTTCAAAAAATCGGTTTATCTAATCCTTACAAAGCCGATGATAAGAACTTTTTTATCGATGAATCTCAAATTTCCAGCGCAGCCTATGAAAAATATCAAAAAGAACTTGATATTAAAACATTCAGCAATATTCTATTTGAACAAGACCAAAAAAGCGCTAACAGTCTTGTAATTAAACAAGTTTTTGACGAGCTTTTCTCTCTTGATGACTCGTTTTTGGATGATTTAATCGAGAATAAAGATTTTTTAGATGAAATTAATCAAAAAAATTAAAAAATTTTTCTATTTAAAAATTCTAAAGAAAAAGTACTATAAAACAGGTTCCTGCGCTCTTTGCGGGGCTTGTTGCAAAAATATTTATATAAGACACAAAGATAGTGTTATTAAAACCACAGAAGAATTCGAAAAAATTAAACTTGAAGATTCCGATAGTTTTTACAAACATATTTCAATAATAGGACAAGACGAATTTGGCTTAGTTTTTGCTTGTGATAAATATGACAAAGAAAAAAAACTTTGTTCCGATCATAAAAATCGCCCTTCTATTTGCAGGAATTATCCAAGTGAAGAAATTTTTTCATATGGAGCAAAATTGAATCCCAATTGCGGATATAAATTCGAATCGATTGAAAAATTTGATGAAATTTTTGCTAGAATTTCAAAAAAACCAACTAAAATTTTTAAAGAATTGAATTAAGGTTCAATCTTTGGTTAAATTTAGTTGCTTGATTGGTTAAATCGACATTGTGAACTCTAATATAATCAATTTCATTCTGGATTAGATAACTTGTGGCTAAAAGCGTTTGAATATCAGCATCTTTTGGTTCTTTTGTATTAATTACATCCTGCAAAAATCTTTTTCTTGAAACCCCGGCTAAAATTGGACAACCAAGGGATTTAAACTCATTAATTCTACTTAACAATGTAAAATTCTGTTCAATTGTTTTTGAAAAACCAAACCCGATATCAATAATTATATTCTTTTTATCCAAACCAAACTCAAGAGCGGTTTTAATTTTAGTATCAAGTTCTTTATAAATATCGTCCACCAAAGATTGATACTGACACAAAGAATCCATCGTTTTTGTGTCACCTCGAGAGTGCATAATTACAAGTTTTTTATCATTTTTAGCGCAAATCCTTGCAAACTCGGGATTCTTTAAAAAACTAACGTCGTTAATAATATCGCATCCTGCTTCAATTGACGCTTGAGCGCAAGCAAGGGTCATTGTATCGACACTAAGTTCCAAATTCGGATAAGCGGTTTTAAGCGCAACCACAATAGGAATAATTTTTTCAATTTCAAAAGAAACACTAACCAAATCCGCTCCGGGTCGAGTGCTTTGAGCTCCAATATCGATAATATCGACTCCAAGTTCAATCATATCCACTGCGTGGTTCATTGCTTTATCCAGCGCAAGAAATTCCCCGCCGTCCGAAAAAGAATCGTGGGTTAGATTCAAGATTCCTACAATTTTTGATTTTTTTGGCTTTTTTTCAACTTCAACTAAATTTAAAAGATTATCCCCGAGTTTGGATAAAGAAAAAGGCTGTTTGTAAAGTTTTTTTGCAATTTGTTCAATTTGTTTAATTGAACCCGATAGAATGCAATCGGATTGTTCAATTGCACAATTAACAACATTTTTATTAACAGCGCAATCGCAACCTAAAGAAAGGGCGGTTTGTTTTAATATATTTGCTTGAGGGGAAGTTAAGTTGAAAATTTTTATTGACAAAAAAAGATGTTTTTTACTTGCTTCAACAATATAATTCTCGTCAAATCCGATTGATGAAATTTCTTTATTTATAAATTTTTTTAAAACTATTTTTGATAAAAATTGCATTTTTTTGTTTAACAAATATAATAATTATACAAATACATTAAAGATTAGACAAAAAAATTAGTCAAGGAGAATAAAATGGCAAATACAGAACTTAAAGTCTTAGATAGAGAACAAGACAAAAACCCTCGTCAAATCAGAAACGCAGGCTTTTTACCCGGTTCAATCTACGGTAAAGGAATTGAGGCTAAAAATATTCAAGTAAATACACACGAATTTGAATTATTGTACAAAAACAACAAAGAAGGTTTATGGGAATTGAATCTTGGAAAAGAAAAATTCAACGCTAAAATTCAAGAGTTGCAAATGAATTATGCAACAAATGAATTCTTAAATGTTGAATTTGCACTTGTTTAAAATTAATCCTGTTCATCATCAATAAAAGTTGTTACAAAGGTTCCTTGATAATTTAAGGAATCAATGAAATGATTATATCTTTCCATTCTCAGTTTTAACCAACTCAGCATTGAATTGGAACCGAAAATTTTTACAACACGAATAGGAGCAAAACAGTTTCTGTTCGTGTTGTATTTTTCTTCCATAAAAGTTTGCGCTTTGCAATTAAGTTCATCGACCAATTCGTACAAAGTCTTGAGCCAAGCGCCCTGTACCGATAATTCATCAACTTTAAATTCTAGAATCATAACCCACCTGTTTTTTGTGCAATACTATATTATTAGTAATTACATTCCACAAAACGCAGGTTTATAACAAGTTTAAACTATGTTAGTATATTTATATGAGTTTTAAGAATGAAAAAATAAAACAACAAGTTAAGTTAATGCCAAAACTACCCGGTTGTTACCAATATTTTGACAAAAACAATGAAATTATTTATATCGGCAAAGCAAAAAATCTCTACAACCGTGTAAGCAGCTATTTTGTCGGAGATAAAAAAGATTCTCCAAAACTTCAAGTCATGGTTCCTCAAATCGAGAAAATCGAATGTATTGTTGTGAACTCGGAAATCGAGGCGTTAATTCTTGAAAACGAACTTATTAAAAAACACAAACCAAAATACAATATTCTATTAAAAGACGATAAAAAATTCCCTTATTTTTTAATTACAAAAGAAGATTATCCAAGGATTCTTGTTGTAAGAAAAGCAAATAAAAATGCCCTTAAGGGAAAGTATTACGGTCCTTACACGGATTCAAGAGCAATGTGGGCAACATTAGAAGTTATTAACAAAATTTTTCCTTTAAAAAAATGTAATCATCCAAAATACAAATCAAGACCCTGCTTGTATTACGATATTGGTCAATGCAGCGCTCCTTGTCAAAAAAAAGTCAGCGTTGAGGAATATAAAAAAATTATTAAAGGGGCAGAACTTTTTATATCGGGAAAAAGAAAAGAATTAATTAAAACCCTAAAAAAAGAAATGGAAAAAGCCAGTCAAAAACAAGAATTCGAACGAGCGCTTTTGTATCGAAACAGCATTCTGGATATTGAAAAAACACTTGAAAAACAAAGTGTTGTAATTGAATCACAAAAAGCAAATTATGATTATATCGGAATTAAAAGTACGTCCAATCTTATTTGTTTGTGCATTCTTCAAATTCGACAAGGACGATTGATTAACAAAAAGGATTTTTCTTTCTCTCAAATCCTATCGGATTCAAAAAACTTGGACGAAATTATTCAAAGTACAATAAGAGAATACTATATTATTCTTAACGACGAGGAAATCCCCGATAGAATTATCCTGGAGGAAACTTTTAAGGATGTTGATATTTATAAAAAGTGGTTATCGCTAAGACTCAATAAAGAAGTTGCAATTATTAAAGCAACGACCAAAAAAGATAAAGAATTGCTTTTATTAGCGCAAAAAAACGCAAATTACAACCTTGAACAAACAAAACTTAAAGAACTCGCAAATATTCAGAATGATTACAACGAAGTCGGGTCTTATTTGCAAGAAAAACTAAAACTTACAACTTTCCCCCATACAATTGAATGTTACGATATTTCGCACATTCAAGGGACAAATACCGTGGCTTCGGGTGTGTTTTTCGAGAATGGTCAGCCAAAAAAATCAAAGTATCGAAAATACAAACTAAAAACATTGCAAAAAGGCGAGGTTGACGATTTTAAATCAATGAGAGAAATTTTATCAAGAAGATTTAAAAGAATTAAAAATAACGAAATCGCTGCCCCGGATTTAATTATAATCGACGGCGGGAAAGGTCAATTATCAAGCGTTATTGAAGTTTTAGGGGAATTTGATTTAAAATTAAACATTGTTTCTTTAGCAAAACGAGAGGAAGAAGTTTTTTTGCCCAATCAAAAAAATCCTGTAATTTTAGCGCAGAATTCAGCAGCACTCCATTTATTCCAAAGGATTCGAGACGAAGCTCACAGGTTTGCAATTACATTTCACAGACAACAAAGATCAAAATCAATGTTAGAATAACTAGAACTTATGGTACTTGACAATATTTCTTTATTATATACCATAGAATTATAGATTTAAGGCGACATGGCCAAGTGGTAAGGCAGGAGCCTGCAAAGCTCTTATCCCCCAGTTCGAATCTGGGTGTCGCCTTTTTTATTTGCAAAATTTTGCTTTCACTGTATATTTTTTTATTCAACCAGAAGTTTTAAGAGTTTTGTAAATAATGTCTAATTGGTTGATTATTAAATTTCTATGGGAGAATAAAAATGTTAAAGATTACAGGTTATAGACCAATTTATAATTCTAATATAAGATTTAATGGTGTTTCAAAACAACAAAATTCTTTTAAAGAATCGGATTTATCCGACTATCCTTTGGATTCATATGTTAGGTCAACAATAACTAATTCTGACTTAATAGTAAACGATAGAATTAAGACAATAAAAGATTTTAATAAAATTAGTAATGAAGTTGAAAATTTAATCAATCATTCTTCTCAATTGATTACAGAAATTTATGATTATGTCGACAAAAATGGTTTTTCAAATGAAGATCATCGTAAACAATTAGTCCAAGTTTTAAATGACGGAACCGTAAGAAAAACGGAATTTGTAACTTCAAATTCAGAAATTTACAAAATTACTGAAAAATCAAAAGATACTATCAAAGAGTATGATTTCCATTTAAACAGACTTTATGGTTATTATGAATCAACCAAGCCTAATGACAATGAAGAAATTGTTAAATTCTTAGACTTTATTGACGGCAAACTATCCACTTATAAAATAACACATAAAAGTGAATTATCGGGTGATGAATATGATATTGAAACTTATAAAACTTTTGAATTTAATACCCAAACTAATAAACCTAAAAGATACACTGAGCATTACAATAAAAGAAGCAGTGGTTATGGTTTTGAAAAAATATTCTATAAATTTTAGTTTATTGCAATAAATTCTTCATTATTTCATCAACATCTTTTTCAACAATACGAGCCGGATAGCCTGCGTGGTGAATTTTAGGCAATAGCCACTCAGCACTGCATTCAACAAAATTCGGATTGTTGTCATCCGTATCAACACAAACAAATTTTGTCTTGTTATTGTTGTCAACTTTGTAATCCACAATTGTAATTTCGTGTCCGTTTATAACTTTGTTTGGTTTTCCGTCAATCATAGGATTATAATGTTCGTCTTTTGTATTTCCCGAAGTTTCATTCGTTAAAACATAACCTAAGATAACGTCATCGCCTGAATCAATCGTATCTTTAATATGTTTTTCAATTTTATCAAAAGAACAATTGTATCCGACTAAATTTTGCTCATCGTCCAATCTTTGATAAACCAAAGAAGTTATTTCTTTATTCTTAATTAAAGATTCGACAAAAGTCTTCTCAACCTCGATTAAACCTTGAGAACTCGAATTAAATTCTCCGCCTCTTTCATCTGTTAAAGAATTGTAAGTGTTCTGTGATCCAAGTTGCATAATCGCACTTTGAATTAGGACATCAGCGATGTTTCTTTCGCCAAAATCCCAGTTGTCGTTTTGAACTTTTGCCCTTAAAATCGCTCCTTTGTCAATCGGAATATGGATTTTCCACTTATCAAACCCGAAAGAACCTTCTCTTTTAGCTCCTAAAAGATTCAAAATTTCAATTGCCTCAAGTTTATTAGATGAAATTGCGTCAATATTAACATTCAAATACAATTTTTCACTATCGGACGATAATTTAGAAACCCAACGAGCAAATTCAGCAGGATATTTATCAGCTAAATTAACCTCATTAGACGCAGCCGCACAAGTTCCGGACGCTTGAACATCCATTAATTTCGGATTTTTTTTAATAGGATCGTTATTATCAAGCTGGGATAGAATATTGTCTATTTCTTTTTGCGGAATATCCCCAAAAGTTTGAGTTACAATCCTGGGATTAACAATAACATCTAAAGTGTTAGAAATAACTTTTTTAGAATCCAGCCCTTTTGCTCTTGGCTTTGTTGCAATATCATACAGGTTATCAAGAATCGAACTTGAATCATTAGATTTTTTTGACAACAATTTCCCATTCTTTAAAAGCAAATCCAGCTGCTGTTTTGGGGTTAATCCAAAAGAATTTTCGTTTTTTGGAACATCTTTTAAAAAATTGAACAAATAAATATATTTTATTGAGTCATACGAAGAAAGTTGTGTATTTAATGGTGATATTGAATTTGTGTTTTGAGTTTGAGGAAGTTTGTATCCAAAAGAAATCGGATTAGAAGAATTATTGGATAATTTCTTTCTAAAATTGGTTTTATTTATCGGATTATAGCTTATTCCAACATTTTGAACCATACAAATACAAAAACCTTCCTGTTATTAATATAAAAACAAAAAAATAAAAAAAATTGATATTTTTTTACAATTATATTAACATAATTTATATATTAAAATAGTCCTTTGAGGTTTTAAATGATTAACAAAATCCAAAATTTAGATATTGAAAACGCAATTAAAACAATCGATTGTGAAATTGAAGCAATTAATGAACTTAAAAATTTATTAAATGAAAACTTAAGCAAAACCCTCGATTTAATTGAGAATACAAAAGGAAGGGTGATTTTATCCGGAATGGGAAAATCGGGTCACATTGCAAAAAAAATTGCAGCCTCCTTAGCTTCAACAGGAACTCCGTCGTTCTTTTTACACCCCGCCGAAGCCAGCCACGGTGATTTGGGAATGGTTACTTGCGACGATATTATAATTGCGATTTCAAATAGCGGAGAATCTAAAGAATTAATTGATATTCTTAATTATTCCAAAAGATTTGGGATTAAATTAATCGCAATAACCAAAAACCCTGAAAGTTCACTTGCTAAAGCAGGGGATGTTCTTCTTAAACTTCCAAATTCAAAGGAGGCTTGTCCTTTGGGTCTTGCGCCAACTTCATCCACAACGGCAACTTTAGTTTTGGGTGATATTATTACAGTTGGCATGATTGAAAGAAAAGGATTCTCTAAAGCACAGTTCAACCAAAGGCATCCGGGCGGAAAGCTTGGTTCAATATTGCAAAAAGTCAAAGATTTAATGCACTATGGCGATGAAATGCCGATTTTAAGCGAAAATGCATCTTTTGATGAAGTTATACTTGAAATGACATCAAAACGCCTTGGTTGCGTTGGTTTTGTGGATGAAAAAGGTCATTTTTCAGGAATGTTAACAGACGGGGACTTAAGAAGATGCTTAAAATCCGATAAAAAAAATCCAAAAGCTTATGAAATTATGACCAAAAACCCAATCACTGTTGATAAAGAACTTTTCGCCTCTCAAGCAATAAAAATTATGAATGATAAAAAAATTACAAATATTTTTGTTGTTGAAAACAATATTCCAATTGGAGCAATCCATATTCACGATCTTTTAAAATTAGGGGTTGCGTAAAAAAAACTACAACAAACTTTTAATTTTCTTAATTTCATCCCTCAATTGGATTGCACGTTCAAAATCCAGCAATTTTGCCGCTTTGTGCATATCTTTTTCAAGTTTATCCAATAGTTTAGGCAAATTCTTTTTATCAACATTAAGTTCGACCATTTGTTCCGCCACAACATCTTCAATACTTCTATAGCTTTGAACCAATGACAATAAATTATTCTCAATTGACTTTTTAATCGTTTTAGGAGTGATATTGTGCTCTTTATTATATTTTTGTTGAATTTCCCTTCTTCTTTTAGTTTCTGATATTGCTAAGTGCATTGAATCGGTAATTTTATCAGCATACATTATAACTTTTCCTTGAGCGTTTCTGGCACTTCTTCCGATTGTTTGAATTAAAGAAGTTTCACATCTTAAGAATCCTTCTTTATCGGCATCCATAATCGCAACCAAAGAAACTTCAGGAATATCGAGTCCTTCACGCAACAAATTAACCCCGACCAGAATATCGAATTCACCAAGTCTTAAATCACGAAGAATTTCAACACGCTCTAAGGATTTAACTTCACTATGAAGATATCGAACCTTTAAATTTTTATTCGAAAGATAAGTCGTAAGTTCCTCCGCCATTTTTTTAGTTAGGGTTGTAACAAGAACCCTTTCTTTTTTCTCAACAACTTTATTTATTTCCTTAATTAAATCATCAATTTGTCCAATTGTCGGTTTTACCTCAATTTCAGGATCCAAAAGCCCTGTTGGTCGAATAATTTGTTCAACAATTTGAGCGCTTTGTTTTTTTTCAAAATCCGAGGGGGTGGCTGAAATAAAAATCTTTTGATTAATTCTGGAGTAGAATTCATCAAAGGTTAAGGGTCTGTTATCAACAGCGCAAGGCAATCTAAACCCAAAATCAACTAATGTATTCTTCCTTGCTCTATCTCCAAAGGACATTCCTCTAAGCTGCGGGATTGTAACGTGGGATTCGTCTATTACAACTAAAAAATCGTCCCCGAAGTAATCAAGCAAAGTTGCGGGAGGACTTCCCGGCGCCCTTCTTTCAATAATTCTTGAATAATTCTCAATACCCGAGCAATAGCCCATTTCTTTAATCATTTCAATGTCATAATTAACACGTTGAGACAATCTTTGCGCTTCAACAATTTTATTCTCGTTTTTTAATTCAACCAATCTATCGTTAAGTTCTTTTCTAATTAAATCAAGGGTTTCTTCTACTTGTTCGTCATAAGATAAATAATGAACCGCAGGATAAATAACGATTTCAGTTGGTTTTTCTAAAATTTCCCCTGTTATACTATCGATTTTTGTAATGGATTCAATTTCATCCCCAAAAAAAGAAATTCGATAAATTACCTTTTCAAAACTGGGCATTATTTCAACAACATCACCCCGAGCACGAAAAGTCGATCGCTTTAGTTCAACATCGTTTCTTTCGTATCGAACCCCGACTAAATAAGTCAATAAATCTTTTCTTGTAACACATTGACCTAAAACAAGGGTTACGGTGCCTTTAAAATAGTTTTCGGGTAAACCCAAACCATAAATACAACTAACACTAGCTACAACAATAACATCGTTTCTTTCATACAAACTTCTTGTTGTGTTGTGGCGCAATCTGTCGATTTCATCGTTAATCGTAGCGGATTTTTCAATAAAAGTGTCC
This sequence comes from uncultured bacterium, assembly GCA_947361225.1. Lineage (GTDB taxonomy): Bacteria > Cyanobacteriota > Vampirovibrionia > Gastranaerophilales > Gastranaerophilaceae > RUG14156. The sequence goes on along the minus strand of CANAIK010000036.1, from coordinate 4,955 downwards.
GTTCTTGGAATATAAGCCTCGGGTTGATAATAATCATAATACGAAATAAAATATTCAACTGCGTTATTGGGAAATAATTCTTTAAACTCATTATAAAGCTGCGCTGCTAAAGTTTTATTATGAGCAATTACAAGGGTTGGTTTTTGAATTTTTTCAATAACATTTGCGATTGTAAAAGTTTTTCCGGACCCTGTAACCCCAAGAAGGGTTTGAGAATCCATCCCTTCGTTTAATCCTTGAACTAAAGCATTAATCGCTTTGGGTTGATCTCCTTGAGGCTTAAAATCAGATTTAATAACAAATTTATTGTATTTCATAATAGAATATTATCATAAATAATGACAAATTTTTATAATTAGGAGTTTTGTAAGGTTGCAAATGAGAATAGTTTCGATAAATTTTAATTTTAATAATAAAATACAAAAATTATCACCTAAGAACACAAGTCCTTCTTTTAAATCCACTCAAAAAGACACTTTTGAAAGAAGAAAATCAAACGTTCAAGATGAGCTAATTGTTGCTGCTAATAAAGAAAAAATTAAAGGAAACAATGAAGAAAAAATTATTGATCTATTAAAACTCGCACTTAATACGGAAAAAATCGGCAAAGGATCAGAAGGAAAAGTTTACAAGATTCCAAATTCAGGCTTGGTTATTAAATTATTTATAAAAAAGAAAAACGACAAACCCCAAAAACCGACTTTCGATTTAACAAAAACGCAAGAGAATAAAGATATTCTTGCTATTGGAAATAACTATGAAATTCTAAGATTTAATCAAGGAATTGTTCAAAAAAATAATTTTAGCAAAAAACAAAAAGAAGCATACGATTTTTTAGTTTTTAACCTGCCCCAAAAAACTTATGATGATTTTATTAAAACTATTGGCAAAAAACATTCTAAAGGGATATTTTTTGATACAATCGGACATAATGTTTTAGTTGATATAAAAAATAAAAAATTCCACGCTATTGATTTATCGGACGAATTTTATTGCGCAACTTATTATTTCGAATTGGATAATAAAAACTATAAAATCAACCCGATTGATTGTTTTGGAAAAAGTTTAGATGTAAATCCCAATAATCCTGACGGAAACAAATTTATTGCAAAAACTTTTAAGGCTGTTGCAAGGGATTGCAAATATTTTCCGATTTTTACTTTTGAAACAAGGGCAATTGATGATTTTAAAGACATTGCAAACTACAGAACTTATCAGAATTTATATGCAAGATTAAAAGTATTACACAATAAAAAAATGAATCTTAGATATAAAAGTGAAAATGAAATTGAAAAAATTCTAAGTAAAGATATTGAAAAATTTATTAAATCGGTTGATAATAAAATTCCTCAAACCTCAGATTTAGATGATAAATATCTTGAATATTTAAAAGATATAATTACAAAAAATCAATAGCGCAATTTTTTCTAATGAGCGGTTTTTAAGAATTTGTTATTAAAGAAGTAAGATAAGATAAAAAGAAAATGAGAATTAATCCAACATTTAATGTTAATTTTAAATCAAAAAATGCGGTTGTGGGAAATCTTGCAAAAGCCGCCCAAAAAATGAATATTGGGGGGGGGAGTGACGAAGAAAAAGCGAAAACCCTACTTTCACAAAAGAAAGATTTCGAAATATTAGGTTATGGTGGAACTTCGGTTGTATATAAAATTCCATATACACAATATGCATTTCGGGTTTCGAAATCAAATCCCAAAGATATGGCAGAATTTAGAGTCAATTTGCCCGAACAACAAAAATTAAACAATGTCGTTGCTATTGATTCTAAGAATAATTGCAAAATTCTAAAATTAATTGAAGGATTGCATTCTCAAAGTGTATTTAGGACCCACAGTGTAGATGATTATGTTGAAATTGTAAATAGTTTACCCCAAAAAGCTTATGATGAGTATTTGGATAAATGTGTTCAAGTTCACTTAAACAATTTATTTTTTGACAACTATGGGGATAATATGATTATCGACATTAAAAATCAGCGTTTTGAACCCATAGATATGATTGGAGTAAGAGATTGTACAAATTATAAAGTATCTACCAATCCTTTAAAATTCAACCCGATTGAATGTATGTTTTTTGGAGTCTACAACACATTATCGGTTGATGATTATTTTGTCTTTCTTGCAAAATGCGCTAAATCATTAGCAAAAGATTGCAAATACTTTGAATATTTTGACTATAAAATTGATTCAAGCAATAAAATCGAAAAAAACGAATATATGAGAAAAATTTCAAGAAGTTTATATGCATATTTAATAAAACTTCACAACAACAAAATGTTTTTAAAAGAACAAGGGCTTAATGAGAATCAAATTAAGGATATTCTAAAGAGCGATATTGAAAAATTTACAAAAGTTCTTGATAAACACACATCTCAAGAAGACGATTTAACAATCGAGGAAATGTTAGAAATAAAAGATAAAATCGAAAAAAGACCGACCGTAAACACCGATTGCGATGAAGATTAGCCAAGTTCAACCGCTCTTTTTGTTGTATCCGATATTGTTTTATCCAGAATTTCATTAATGGTAGATTCACTTAAAACATTGTTTCCAACTTCCGTACAGCCTTTTGGAGTTGTAACGTTTTTTATTAGTTGTTCTATATTAAAATCATTCTCAAGAATCATTTTAGCGCTCCCAAGAGCAGTTTGGGTTGATAACAAAATTGCATCCTCATAGCTTAAGCCCAATTTTTGCGCACTTTTTGCCATTAAATCAATAATTCTAAAATAATAAGCAGGTCCCGAACCGGATAAAGCCGTAATAACATCAATTTTATCCTCAGTTGTTTTAATAACCTTCCCGCAGTTTTTCATAAAATTATAAGCAAAATCAATCGAATCATTGTCAATATCGGAATTATAACAAATTGCGCTCATTCCTTCATTAACCAAAGCAGGCGTATTTGGCATGATTCTAATTATTTTTGCGCTATTAATAATTGATAAGTATTTTTCAATTTTTACACCCGCCAAAATTGACATTATAAGCTGATTTTGATAATTTTTTTTAATTTCTGATAAAACATCCCCGACAACAAACGGTTTAACCGCTAAAAGTATTGTATCAACCTTATTTAATAATTCATTAACAGAATCGATTTTATTAAAACCAAATTCCCTTGCAAATTGAGAGCTTGATTCATTATTAATGTCATATACAAAAATATTTTCAGGATTTAAAAATTTATTGTTAACCGTTCCCTTTAGAATTGCATTTGCCATTTTTCCACAACCAATAACACCAAGTTTTGTTTTATTAAAATTTGCATTCATAACCTTGACACCTTATTTTGTCTAATATAGTATAGTAAATACCGACATTGTAATAATGTCAAGCCTAAAAATAAAATTATACAAGGAGAAAATAAAATGCGCCGTACACTAGAAGGTACTAAAAGAAAAAGACAGAATGTGAGCGGTTTTAGAGCTAGAATGGCAACTAAAAACGGCAGACGTGTGATTAATGCAAGACGTGCAAAAGGACGTCACAAAGTAGCAATTACAGCAAAGAATCGTGCTTAAAAAAGAGAACAGATTAAAGTCAAAAAGCGCTTTTAGTGCAACTTACAACAACAAAAATACGCTAAATAGCGAATCAATAATCTTATATTTGGGAAAAATTAAAATCGACAAAAACTGCCCAACAAGGGTGGGTTTTGTTGTTTCTAAAAAAGTTCACAAAAGAGCAATTCGAAGAAATCGTATAAAACGAATTCTAAGAGAAAATATTCGTCTTATTATAAAAAACGATTCCGAGAATTTAATTAATAATTATCAAAGTCTAATTTTCGTTGCAAAACCAAGCTTGCTCGATAAAAATTTTTTAGAAATTAAGAAAAATATCTTAACATTATTAAATAAAATAGCAATAAAAAATCTTTAGAAATATTATATAAAAATATGGATACTTTGGTAAAAAATTTACTTATAGAACAAACGAAACAAAAAATCCACAAACCTGATTGCACAACAAGATCAGGTCGATCATTACTGGCTTTTTATCTTCAAACGAAATTTAAACAAATAATTAATCACGATAAAAAATCAGATAAACAATTGCTAATAAACTATAAAAAAGATTTTCTCGATAACTTTACAGACAGATTGATAAACTATCCGCAAGACAGGATTTTAATTGCCCTAAGCGGAGAATCGGCAAGTGGAAAATCGACAATTTGCAATCAAATAACAAAATGCATTGAAACTCTTAATCTTCCAATTTCAATTCTCACTGCCGATAATTATTTTAAAGATATTTCCGATTTAATAAAAAAATTCGGATCGTTCGATTTGCTCCGTGATTCAGGATATGACGTTGATTCGCCCTTAAATTTTGATTTAGGTTTATTAAAAGAAGATATTACAAAACTTAAAAAAGGAATTGATATAAAATCTCCTCAATATCTTGTTAACGGCGAAGGAAAATCCATTCCTAAGTCAATTAATGTAAAATCGAAAAAAATTGTAATAGTTGAGGGCATGTGCTCTATTTATGACGATGTTGAAGACATTTTCGACATTAAAGTCTATATTGATTTAGATGAAAAAGAACGAAAAAAACGCTTTATGAATAGAGCTAAAATTAGAAATCAGGACGAATCCAACGCAGCTAAACATTGGGAATATATTCAACAGGCGGGTAAGAAATATATCGCTAAAAACAAAGACAAATGCGATATTATAATTAATGGTGAATGTAATTTAGAATATTTTTCACATATGATTGAATATATAAATCTAATTACCAATAATTTTTGCGAAGATTAATTTTTACAAATTTGTTACAATTATATTTTTTTTAATAAAAATTTTGAACAAAAACGCCTCTTAAGCCCACTACGAGAGGCGTTTGTTTGTTAACTTTTGTAACAAATATTTAATATATTGAAATTTCATATCATTTATATACTTTATATATATGTAAGTAATATCA
>CANAIK010000035.1 GCA_947361225.1 uncultured bacterium | reverse complement strand
TAATGACTGAAATTGTGATTAAGCTTATAAGTAGCTCAATCAAAGAGAAAGCTTTTTTCATACTTTTTTCCTTTTTGGTTTTCCTTATATTTTTTATTTTAGTATTTTTCTTAAAATTTAATTTTTTATGCAAAATTTAGCATAATATATAAAATTTAATAAATATTTTAGTATAATGTGCTAAAAAAATCAAGGGTTTTTAGTATAAAGAGATAATTAAATTATTTCATTAAAAAATTACTATATAAATATAGCTATAAAAAGGGCTTTTAATGGATACGTTGCAAAAAAAATTCGGTGCAAGAATAAAAGAAATAAGAAAATCAAAAAAATTAACCCAGGAGAATTTGGCTGAAATTGTCGGTATGGATATTCCGAATTTGTCCAATATTGAACGTGGGAAAAAATTTGTGAGCGCTCAAACTTTGTCTAAAATCGCCAAAGCGCTTAGTGTTAGTGAAAAAGATTTGTTTGATTTCGAACATCTTAAAAACAAACAGACTTTAGTTGAGAATATTATTTTTTTAATCAAAAACTCTGAACTTTCAGAACTGGAGTACATTTACAAGACAATTGTCAACTTAAAACAGTTCGAAAGCAAAATATAATATTAACTTTTGTAACATTTTTAATCAAATCTGCAATCGAGGGATTGAAAAATACTTTATAAATACATAAGTTGTATATCAGATTATTGAGAGTGAATATTATGACAGAAGTTGAATTAAATGCATTGTTTAACATTTGCCCTGAAAGAGTTAAGAATGTTTATGCTACTAATAGTTTAAAAAGCGTGGAAGAAATTAGACGAATCGTTAAAATATTTAACATTGCCTCAAGTCAAAAAGAGACAAAAAGCATTTCAGCAAGAGGTTTTGCAGCATTTAGAACAATATTAACAAGTAATAATTAATAGAAAATAGAAGAATAAGGTAAAAAAAGGTTCAGCTCTTGAACCTTTTTTAGTTTTTTAATAAAAATTTTAAATTGCACAATTGTTAGGAATAACACCGCCGAATTTTTTATATAAATCCATTATTTCATTTGAGAATCGTCCACCATTGCACAAATGAGAATACGTTTCAGCAACAAATTCAGCAGGGGAAGTTGTTGCGTATTTTGTAATATTTCCGCTTATTGCTTGAATTTTATCCTCACCAATTTGTGAGCTAAATTTTTCAACTCCTTTTTCTATTTCCTCTTTGGATTTACCTTGATGATAAATTAATTCTGAATATTTTTTAGACCCAATATTTTTATTGTGCAACACGTGACCAATTTCGTGGTTTATAGTTTGGAATGGTCCTCCGTCTTGGACTTTAAACTTTTTATTGTAATTGCGCATAAGATCTGTAATTATTTTTCTTTGATTATTGGAATCCAGTTTTGAAAATTCATCCAAGGTTGTTGGAAGGTTGTTTTTCTTAAAAATTTCAAGAACCTCATTGTCGGATACAAGATTTATAAAACAAGCAGAAGGATTGTCTATATTTTTTATATTATTAAGTTTTTGAGAAAACTCTAAAAATTGCAGTTTTTCTTTTTTTGTCATTGCAGACTTATCAAAAAACTTTGAAATAAGGGAGTTTTGCTTTTCGGTAAAATTAAACAAATCAAAATCAGATTTTTCAATAGCCGATTTGTGTTTATTAAAGAAATTATTAATAAGATTATCTAAATTATTAAATTGCTTTTCGTTAAACTCTAAAAATCCACCAAAACCACAAAGCCAGGTTATCGACGCAATTCCCGTTTCATTAGCAGTCGTTGGTTTAACAGAATTTACAATTTTTTTATGATTTGAACTTATATTATTGTTATAGTTAACCAAAGCCTCATTAATATAATTAGCACTATCCAAATCGGTTAGTTCAAATTTCTTTATTTTTAAATGCTTGTGCGCAAATTCTTTTGCCTCTTGTAAAGTTTTAGCAGGTTTAAAGTCAATTGAATCTGCCAATTTTTGCGCTTTATTATATTTGCCAATCGCAATAGCGGTAATTACAGCCCCTCCAATTCCAAGTGTCGCAAGGGATAATTTTAGTTTTTTATTATCGTTTTTATTCAACTCTTGTTGTGGAGTGTTGTAAGAAGTTGTTAATTTATGTTTTTTATTCGAATTTATTCTATTGGTCGAATGCAAATTTACTTTAGTCATTTGTGAATTATTTCCTTAATATACAAGTCTACAAAACCCCAAAATAAAATAAAATGCTAAAAAATTTTGTTGTATTAAAAAATATTAATAATTAAAAGTTAAAATCAACCCCCGCAAACCTTGCAGGGAACACCGCCTCTTTTTATTGCTTAAATTTTCTCGATTTTTATAATTCGTTTTGTCATTTTTCGATTCCGTTTGCTCTGTAAATCGAAAGTGCGCAATCATTTTTTCTTAAGATTATTACATTTAATCTTCTAAGCAATTCTGTTGTTGTACTAATATGCGAGTTAGAATATTTAACAATGTCTCAAAACATTACCTCGCAAGCCAAAAAACAAAAAGTATCATAGCAAGAGGCTTTGCAGCATTTAGAACAATACCAACAAACAATAATTAAAGAAGAATAAGGAAAAAGATTTAATCCCGAATCATTTTTAATACAAAAAATTATTTATAATTTTTACGCTTATTTTCTACTTCATTTGTAATTATTTTGTTATATTTTTCTTTTATATAATTAGCAATACTGTCATAATCATTATAAATAAACTTGCTGTTTATTCCGATTTTATCTAAAGATTTTAAAATTTCGTCTGTATTTTCTATTTCTATACACTTATCATATTTAATAGTTTGTATAATATTTGCAGGGCAGTTATAAATTTCATCGATATTTTCACAAAAATTTGATATAAAAAAGCCCCTTGCTGATTTTTCGCCCTTTCAAAAGTTAGAATAGGTCTATATAATATTGGTGGAATAATGTCTATATGGGTGCCATAATAGACTTTTTTCAATAATTCGCCTTGAATTAAAAGCAAAATAATATAATTTGCAGCATAAAAATCTAATTTTTCACAAAACTCAGCATTGGCTCTAAGATATTGTTCTATTTCTTTATCTAAAAAATGCCTTCGCTTGTAATCTGTTATGCTGCATACTTCTGCAAAATTTTTTATGTTTCTTTTTATAGTTTTGATATATTTTCTTAAAATTTTAGGTTTGTCTAAAAAATATTTATTTATTATTTTTGCAATAGGTTTAAAAAGTTTAAAGTTATTTAGAAAAAATCTTTTAGATACTTCATTATATCCTAAATTTTGAATTAATTTAGTCCCATCAATCAAATTATTTTTATTGAATAAATAAACATATCCTTTTGTATCAGCTTCTATGCTTTGTTCTTGAACACAGGCAAAATACAGAGCAACTAAAGGCGAAGCAGTAATATCAATTAAATTAGTCGGCAAATTATGATGTTGGGCAAACGCAAGAAAATCATCTGAATATTTATCGGGAAGTTTATAGGTAATTTCTCTTCGAAATTCATCCAACATTTTGTTAATAGGGTATATTCTTTTTCCATAAAAGGTATTTGTACTATCTCTATATGCACTTGCAACACGAGAATTAAAAAATTTATTTTCACCTCTAAAATAATAATTTTCTGAATCTAATTTTTCTATATAACCTATGTAATCCTTGAGGGTTGATATTGTTTTAATTTTAGTCGTTTCCATTTTTACACCATTTAGCAACTATTCTTCTGATTTTTTCAAGTAATGGAACACATATATTAAAATAGATATCAAAAATTTCACTACGCTTATGAACTTTTTCCATAAAAACATTGATTTTACTTTCGGTACTATCGATGAAGTTAGATTTTTCATTTTCGTTTAAAATATACTTTAATATAATGTATATAATGATATAAAATTCTGATTCAAAGTTATATACATCATCACCAAATAAATATTTTGCCTCTGTTTGTAATGAATTTAAAACAATGCGTAAGCGTTCTATATTTGTTATATTCTTAATAAGATTTTCTTTTTCGTTTAATTTATAAACTTCAACATTATTCTTTTTACTTTTTACAATAATTGTTTCGCCAAAATCTTTTAATACTTCTTGCAGTTTGTTGTAATGCGCCAATCTGGAATGTAATAAATCATCATTTCTTGCCATATTTGCAATATATGCTTGAATGCAAGAAAATATCATTGCAACAACAGATAAGCATGTGCCAAAAAATCCTGCATTTTTGTTGCAAATTTCGATTAATGTCTTAATGTCATTCATTTATCTTTCCTCCAAAATTTCTATATCTTCATCATTAAGCCCATAGAGCTTATAAACTTCTTTATTAATCTGCGTTTCTATATTTGAGATGTTATTTTCAAGATTAATTAGCAGACATGATTTTTCGCTATACCAACTTATTAATGTTTCAATTTGATTTATATCAAGGTTTGCACCCAATTTTTGAAGCTCATCTTTGAACGGGTTTATACCCAGCTTATAAAATTCATTAAATTTTGTCGGCAATATTTTAATGTTGTAGCTTATTTTTAAGGATTCGAGAGAGTTATTAAGATTTGTTTTTAGTGTTTTGATTAGTCCTGCTAATCTATCAATTAAACTTGCAATATAAGTCTGTTTATCAGCACTAGCTACAATCAAAGGAATTTTCAATAAAGGCTCTTTATCAACTTGGAAAATATTACCCTGCATTTTGCCCTGATATTTCAACCAAAACATTGCTAATTTGGAATTTAGAATTGCAGTTAAATATTTCAAATTAAATCTATCAGTTTTAATTGAATAGAAAGTTTGTGAAACATAACAATCATAATCAGTATATGTAAAAGTCGGAGCGATACATTTTCTAATAGAAATTATTTTCTCACCTGTAAAAAACTTTTCATCTCTTGACCTATGCAAGCCATAAGGTTTATTTGATGATGTAATTATATTTTGAAATTTATCCAAATGAGCTTTTATGTTTGGATATTCTACCATTTCATCAGGATTTTTAAATTTTGAGCCTGTATAAACAATCCAGTAGTGATTTTTTGCACTTCCATAATATTTATATAGTTCATTACTTGTAAAATAAGGTTTTATAATGTCTTTTAACTCTTTATCATTTAGATTTAGAGTATTTTTTTCTATGTCCGATAAACAAAATACGCCATCACCTTTTTTAAACGGTTCACCAAGTGTATTTGCGCTAGTATTATTTAAAAAATCTTGAGGCGCTACTATACCCTGTCCGATTTCATCATCATTAAGGTATATTACATTTGTATTGCGAAATATTTTATCAATAACTACATCAATATTGTTATTCAAAAAAGTTATATTATTATCTAATAATTTTTTCAGTTCAATAACAGCTTTGAATTTTGTTATTCCTGATATTTTTTCTTGTAAATCATTCTCAACAAAGCCTTTGATAATATCTTCACTGATATTTTTATCTTCAACTTTGCAATATTCAACCTCGTATTTATCTCTTGGAGTGCATTTTTTAAATACAAAAATCATAGTTTGTATTCCGGCATCTTTAAACACTTTAAAATCACCAAAATCAATGAATTTTATAATTTCGCCATCTTTTAATATTTTGTTTCTAAAAATGCTTGCCCCTGCGTTAGTAAGCCAACTATTGGGTGCAATAAAGCTTAAATATCCTCCATCATTTAATTTGTCGATTGCTTGACACGCAAAAAGCGTCCAAATGTCCATCTTGCCTTGATAATATGGACTATCGTGCAAACCGTCAAAGGCTTGTTTATTTGTATATTCTTTTATATATGGCGGATTTCCTATAATACAATCAAATTTGCCGTCATTGTCTGAATTTTGCCAGTCGTATAATAAAGAATTGCCGCATTTTATATTTTTGTCAAGATTTTGCAATGGCTCTGATTTATTAGCCGTTTTTAACCATAGAGCAAGTTTTGTTATTTCTGTACTTTCAGGACCAATGTCAATGCCAAAAAGATTATTCAATAGTATTGTTTTATCATTTTCTACAATGTTAATGTGCGAAAATAAATTAAGGTTTTGACCTTTTATTTGTTCAATTTTTCTATCTATTTGAATTTGATGTTGTTTTCTTAATGCACTATGGGCTTGATTTAAAAATGCTCCACTACCACAAGCACTATCTAAAATTTTTATTGAACATAATTTTTCAGGATTTTCTTCAATGTATCTACATATTGTATTTTCAACTATATAATGCGTTATGTATTCAGGAGTATAAAATATACCGTCTTTTTTGCGTTTTGAGTTCTTTTTATCTTCTGCAATGCCGTCAATCTCATTTTTAATTGCTTCTAAATCTGATAAGGATTGTTCGAAAATATGACCTAAAATATTGACATTCAAGTCAGATTCAAAGTCATAACGTGATAACTCCTTTAAATATTCAAATATCTCGTCTTTAATTATTAAACTATCTAAAATATCATCAAAAGCAAATAATCCGCCATTATAAGCATTTATTGGTGGATTTACATTGCTATTGCCTTTATCTATTGCAACAAAAAGACCTCTAAATTGTTCCCATATCTTGCAATTAGACATTGAGAAAGAATTTTTAGCATTATTGTAAATATTTTCAATCGTATTATGTGGTAATAGTCCTGCGGTATCTTCACAAAAGAAAATAAATATAAATCTATCCAGTAATTTTTGAGTTTTTTCGAGTAATAATTTTTTATCATAATTAGGGTTATTTTCTACAATGTGTTCAAATAGCTGCTTTCTAGCTTGTTTAAATTCCGAGTAGAATTCTTTTGAAATATCAATATCATTTTCACCCGATTGTTTTATAAGTAAATCCATGGGCGAATTTGCACTTTTATCAATCAAGTTTTCACGACATAAACAGAAATAAAACTTTTTAAATTCTTTTTCATCATTCAAGGTTAAAATGTCAAATTCTTCATAAGCCGTTTGACCTTTTGACTTATGATAAATTCTTGTATATCTAAAGTTTGAAACAATTACCCAATCACAATCTGCAAATTTATAAAGATATTGAAAGGCTTGCTCTACTGGGGTTTGTTTATTTTCTCTTGAACATTGCTTGCTATCTAAATTACATTGAGCGTCTTTAAGTTCGATTACTACTCTTGTTTGTTGTTTATCTTTTGAATAAAAACCAAGTGAGCCGTCTGCAACTTTACCCTCAACTTCAGTTTTAGCTTCCTGCTTTAAAGTCCATTCAGGCAATCCGTCATCTTGCATTGTATAACCTAAAATTTCACAAAAGAATTTATAGAAAAATTTACCTTGCAGAGATGTTTCTTTTGCTTTACTTAAATCATGGTCTTTAAAGGCTATTTGCCAACTATTAATAATTTCATCTATTCTTTTTCTTTTTTCACCAGTTGGAAAACAAAATTTTTCCGCACTACAAAGTAGCAGTCTTTTGTTGAAAAGCTGTGCCATTCTTAAATATTTGCCTCATTTAACTTAAGAAACGGATATTTCTAGGCTAATTGAATCATTACATTCAATAAAGTAGCCTATCACTATCCATGACAAGAATACCACGCATATAATTTCTATGCAAGCCATTCAATTTTAAAACCATTTATTTTTACTAGCATGAATATAGGAGTAAAATAAATGGATAAAGAGCTTGCATTACTGGGTAAAAAAATAGCCGAACTTAGAAATCAAAGGGGATTAACTCAAGATAAATTAGCCGAACTTGTAAATTATTCAACAAATCACATTGCAAAATTGGAATCAGCAAGAACCAATCCCTCTTATGAATTAATTTTAAATCTAGCTAATGCACTCAATGTTGAATTAAAAGATTTATTCGATTTTAAAAAAGAGAAAAAACCTGAATATTATAAAAATAAATTGATTAATCTAATAAACAATGCTGATAATAAAAAACTTTCCGCATTATATAAATTATGCAAATTGTTTTTAGATGCATAATATTTAATTAACAAAATGAGAATATTTTAAGGATTTTAGTCCATAGGGAAATACGCAGATTACACAGAATTATTAAGAGTATTATACAAAACCAAAAAGGAGAATAAAACAGTTTTGGAAGTTAAAAAAAATTATAAATTCTCTAATTTACGATGATATAGCTGGCATGTTTGAAATCATAGAAAATTTAAACCAAAGGCACTTAACAAAAATCACCATTAAAAAGCTATTGGCGAAAATTATTTTCTTGGGTTGGATGAAAATTATCTATTTTAAAAGGTGAGGAATATTGCAAGAATATAGCTAGTTGAAATAATAAAAAAGTCTACAAATATAAGATGCGTCATTATACTGCTTTTTAAATTCTATAGCAGATTTAATTTTTTCTAATTGGTCTTTATCTTTTATTGTATATTCCGCAACTTCTTCCAATACTTCAAGCATTATTTCTTCATCTTCTTTTGATAAAGGTTCTTTTGGAAAATCGGCAGATAAATTTATTAGTGCGCATAAATTTTTAAGTAGCTTGATTATTTTTTTATATTTTGGTTCATCGCAGTTGCAGTTTTTAGTTATGGCATCAATAATTTTGCCAATACCATTCAGTACTAGAGGTTTTATATTATACCAAGTCATTGGTTGTAAAAATTTATTCATAATATTCATTATATCACAGTATTGTAGATATAGGGTTATTGCAATTATATTTTTCAACTCCGACAATATTGCGACAATTTGTGTTTTCAAAACACAAATTTAAAAACCAAACCCCCTCAAAACTCACCACACAAGTACAAAAAAATTTGCGTCTGGCGCGATTCGAACGCGCGACCTATCCCTTAAAAGGGGAGTGCTCTACCTGCTGAGCTACAGACGCAAATTTATTAAGTTTTCATTTTGTCTTATCTCAATCAACTTTTCAGATTGAATCAAAGACGCATTATTCAATTCTCAACAATCATTTCTGATTGCTTTATTAATATAGCAAGAACAAAATTCTACGTCAAACATTTTTTTTAAATTTATTAATTTTTTTTAAAAAATTAGCCAAAAGTCCACCCCTTTTTGGCTATTTTGTTAAAAACCATTCATTGGTATTGTTAAATATAGAAAAAATTAAGAAAGGTTTTAGAAAAATGAAAAAAAATTTGCTTTCTTTTCTAGTTGCAACAATGTTGTGCAGTGTCAGTTTTGCCGGCAGTTGTCAAGATAATACAAGTTTATCTCAAAACCCTGTTTGTGAAAAAAACCCGACTCAACAATCCCAATGCAACAAATGCACAATAGACGACGATGAATATTGCATTTATAATCAATGTTTTTTCGATAAACAATACAGAAAAATGAAAAACGAACTTTGTTTAACGGAAAAACAAGAAAACTGCATTGATAATATCTATAAAAACTTTAAATCCGACCTTGAATCCACCCACAATAGATATAGAATCGAAAAAAACAAACTTTTAGAAATGATTGAATGTGATTCAACTTGTTATAAAGAACAAGCAAAACTAACCAAGGAAATTGCAAAAAGCGCTAAAACCAAATGCAAAGATTTTAGAGACGAAGTCAAAGAACAGTTGTGCAAAAACCAATACAGCGCTTTTAGAAAATTCCAACGACAAGAGAAAAGAAAAATGAAAAAATTAATTAAATACGGAGCAATTTACAAATTCCCTTGTGCTGATTGTTGTTCTAAATAGATTTTGGAACGAGAACAAATCCGTCTAAATTAATAATTGAATCTTTAATTCGGACATTCTCAACCTTAAGTTCAGCTTTTGTATTTTTATTAATTTTAATATTATAATTCATTGGATTAAGTAAATTTATAAAAGGCAAAAACTTATCATAGTTTGCTTTAATTGAATTAAGGTCAAAATCACAGAGCGCAAGTTTATTATCTTCGACTTTCAAATTCGCTTTAAAAGCAACATCGAAAGGCTTTTTAGAAACAAAAGGCAAGGGGGTAATTTCATATTTAAAAGCAAGTTTATCGTCTTTAATTTCGACCCTTGGGTTGTTAACTTTGATTAAAGACGATAAAACTTTATCATTATTAACATTCTCAAGGATTTTTTTATAATTAGACGAGTTTATCATAGAATCGAGGTCGTTTTGAGTAATTTTAAGAGAATATTTTAACACCATAGGTTCAAGGAAAAACAATTCTTTATCTTTGTAGTCAACTTTATTGTAAGGACAAAAAGTTTCAATATTTAAATCGGATAAACTATAGTTTTTATAATTTGCACTTCTAGCTTGGATATTTAAATAACTAAATTCGCCATTAAGAATATTTGTTCCAAAAAAAGTATCAATTCTTACTTTTGATTTTTGATTAATTTCTTTATTAACCGCTTTTGTGAGTTCTTTTTGCACAATTTTTCTATTAATTGAATTAATCCCTAAAGCGCTTAAAGTTTCTCCACCCAGGGTTTTTTTTGGAACATTGGTTGAACAAAAAGAATTATAATCAAATCCAAATGCTTGATTAAACAATAAAACCGCTAAGAATAATATAATTTTTTTCATACTTTCCTACAATTCAATATTTGCTAATAAATTATCAATCAACTGTCTTGCAATTCTTGGACTTCTGGACCCTTTAGAAAGCGCTAAACGCTGCGCTTTTTCGATAAGTTCTTTTTTATCTATTGTAATATTATTATCATATGCAAGTTTTATTACAATGTCACAAAACTCATCGTTTGTTGGTTTTTGGAACAAAAGATTAATCCCGAAACGCTCGGATAAAGAACTAATTTCATTTAAAGTATCGTTTAGGTGAACCTCATCCCCTAATCTTGATTGGAAAGATTCTTTAATTAAATGGCGCCTATTGGAAGTAGCGTAAATTACAGCATTTTTAGGACATTGAATTAAGGATCCTTCTAAAACCGCTTTCATTGTGGATAGTGTTCTATCGGTTTCACAAAAAGAAATATCGTCCGCAAAAATTATAAATTTATAAGGTAAATCTTTTAGTTTTTTAAATAATTTATCCAAATTAATTAAATTATCCTTAAAAACCTGTACCATTCGAAGTTCTTTAAATTCGTTCAAAAGCGCTCTTACACTTGTGGATTTCCCGCATCCTGCATCCCCGTATAATAGGACATTATTGACTTTTAAACCATTCAAAAACGAATTTGTGTTCTTTAATAAAATTCTTTTTTGTTCCTCGTAGCCTTTTAAATCCTTAAATTTTGTTGTTTCAAAAAAATCAACCGGAATTAAGTCATAATTAGAATCAAAGACAAAAGTTCTGTTGTTGTCTTTAATTTCCTGTCCTTTAAAACCTGAATTATCAAAATAAGGAAGATTTTGGAATAAATCTTCATAATTTTTGAATTTTTCAATCAAAATTGATTTTAAATTTTCGTATTTTATCGTTGATAATTCTTGGATGATTTTTTTCTCATTATCGGTTGAATCCGCCAGCAGTCCGTCTTTTAAGATTGTTGTAAAATCTTTTTTATTTAATGATTTTACAAATAAACAAAATTTTTCAATATTCTGTTCAATATCTTTATTATCTGTAATTGTTTTTATAAGACAAATAAAATTCTCAAGTTGAATGCTTTTTTTATAATTTATCAAAAAATATGTTCTTAAATAAAGTTTTTTTAGCTCATCCATTTTTTTGTTTCCAAGTTATTCTTCTACAAAAACACAAAAACCCATTGGATTTATTATATAATCTTTTTCAATATAGTCTTTTTTCGATAAATCCAAAATTGAAAAATCCGTCGTATCAAGGGCTTTGTACCAGGCTTTTTGAGGGTTGTTTTTAGGCAATTTAATATTTAGTTTATCATATCCTTTGTTAGAACAAATATAAATTCTTTTATCCGATTCAATGCAATAACCAAAAAATAAGTCGAGCGGGTTATCCCAATAACCTTTGTTTTCAAGATTTGCAATTTCTCCGTTGCTATAATAATAAGTCAAGGAATCTTTATAGTTTTTGTCTTGAAAAATCGGGTTTTGTTTTCTAAATTTAATCAAATTAGCTGTATATTGCATAATTTGATTCTCAAAAGACCCTAAGGAAAAAGCTTGTTTCCAATTAAGATAATTGGTTTCATCGTCTTTATTGTAGCTGTTATTGTTGCCGTTTTTAGTGTGCGCAATAATATCCCCTATTTGAATCATAGGAATTCCATAGGACAAAAACAAAAGCGCAAGTTGTTTTCTCATTGCATTTTTTTGCAAATCCGTGTTTTTATTGTAATCGCTGGAAATTTCCCAATTCGACCCGCCGTCCGTTTGGGGGGATTTTCTGTTGTAATGATTTAAATCATACAAACAAAACCCGTCGTGGGAGGCTATAAAATTAATCGATTTATTCGCACTGTTAAAAATATTAGGAGACCCTTCAACAAGCTCTTTTAGCTGCAAAGGGGTGACTTCTTGAGGTCTTATGGTAATTTTTCTTAATGTATCACGTGAAATATCGTTCCATTCAGCCCAAAAAGAAGGGAAATTTCCAAGATGATAGCAATTTTTACCCCCGCAAGTCCAAGGTTCAGCTATTAAAACAACCCCAGGCTCATTTTTTGAAAAATCACTAACAACCTTGACCCCTTTTTCTTCAAGTTTTTCTTTTAATTTTGCCCCTAAAGAATCAATGTTATCATAAATTTCCTCGCAACTGCAGCTGTTTTCCAATAACGCTGCCGCAAGGTCGAATCTAAAGGCATCAACCCCCAAATTAGACCAAAAAACCAAAGAATCGATAATTAAATCCAAAACGCCTTTTTGATTTGCGTTAAAATCATTGCCGCATCCTGAATTAGATCGATAATAGCCGTTTTTATAAACCTTGTAATAAGTTGAGTTATCAATAAGACTATATGACAATAAAATCGCATCGTCGGGGTTATTATTAACGAGCCCTGCTTCTCCCGTGTGGTTATAAACCATATCAAGACAAACTTTAATCCCGTTTTTATGGAATTTATCAACCATTAAAGAAAATTCATTTAGGATATTTCCATAAGTTTTATCAAAAGCATAGTTTCTTTTAAGGCTAAAATACCCTAAAGGCATATAACCCCAATAATTTCCACCGTTTTGATAAGAATCGAATTCATTTACAGGCAAAAACTCAACCATTGTGATTCCGAGTTCTTTTATTGTTTCAACAAAACCGGACGCACCTAAAAACGTTCCTTTTTCCTCAATATCTAGTTTTTGGGTTAAATCCTTAACGTGAACTTCCCCGATAATTTCACTGCTAAAAGCCCTTGGTTCAATTTTTTGAATCTCGTTTAAGTTTATCTGCTTGAAAACCGATTTAGGAGCGCTTTTAGCACTTGGAGACAGATAGAATTCGCCTCCCGATCTATAACTTCTAAAGGCTTTATCGATTTGTCCAGGTGTGTGGGATAATTCCCTGCAATAAGGATCATAAGCAATTTTATTGGGGTTAAATCGATTGCCTTTTTCATCAAAATTGCTTATAAAACCGATTTTTGAACCTTCCTCAAAATTTTCTTTATATTCCCAATTGGGACCAAAAATTCGATATCCGTAAAAAATCGGTCTTTTAGAACAATTGAGGATATAGTCTTTAACATAAGTTATCCAAATATCATCCTCGATTTTTTTCATTTCAAGTTCCATTAAAGGATTTTCATTGACCGGCGAATCAAAAATGCACAAAAAGACCTTTTTTGCATTTTTTGAAAAAAGTTTAAATTCAACGCTTTTTAATTCTTCGATATAATTAACACCTAAGGGTGTTTTGACTCCGGTCATTCTTGAACTTTCTCTATTGGGTTAATAACAAGCCCTGACAATAGTTTTGGATAGAAATATGTTGATTTTTGGGGCATTCTATAACCTTCCCCAGAAACTTTTAAGATATCTTCCATTTTTGGTGAACCCATTATAAAACAAGCGTTTGCGCTTCCCTTTTTTACGGATTCGAAAGCAACTTTTTCCTTTTTCTCATATTTTATTCCTTCCTGATTCATAAGTTCGGAATCGTTGAATTGGAGTTCTTTTTTGAGAATAAGTTCGTGCAATGCCACCAAATCAAGGTTTTGGAGCTCTTTTGGAGCGTCAATTGTTTCTTTTATTCCATTCTTTAGCTTAAGAACATAAAAACGCTCATCATCCCTTAGAATCAAGCCTGTTGTGATTTGATTTTTGTTTTCCTGCTCAATTTTATTCAAAAACTCATCTTTATCAGATATCGTTTCAATGTTATAATATTTTGCAATATTTTTTAATAGCTCATATGGTTGTATTTCTTTTTCAACAATTCTATGAGTCGGATAAATTTTTAAATTCTCATCTTGAGCGTTGGTAAAGTAGCTCATAACATATTGCGCATATTCATTGTTAGAATGATTCTTAGCATATTTCATCGATGTTTCATATCTGTGATGTCCGTCAGCGATTAGAAGGGTTTTATCCTTAAGGGTTTCTTGGATAATTTTAATATCTTCCTCATTATCAATCAAATGAACGGTATTCTCGATTCCTTGATCATCAAAAACGTAAATATAAGGTTTTTTTCCTTTGAATTTTTCGTATATTTCCGATTCGATTTTTTTTGTTGAATCATCATAAATCATAAAAATTTGAGAAAAAAACGCACCTGTTGCACTTATCAGGTTGTATCTGTCCTCTTTGGGTCCACCCATTGTATATTCGTGGGGAAGAATTTTTTTACTATCGAAATCTTCGATTTTATTTCTTGCGATAAAGCCTTTTCTTTCGATTGTTTCGCCTTTTTCGTTTCTATATTTTTGAATTAAATAAAAAATTGAGGGTTTGTCGGTTTTAATAAGAATTCTTTCATCGCACCATTCATTAAAGGTTTTTCCTGCTTGTTTGTAACAGTCTTCTCCTTGAGGTAGAATCAATTTTACAATATTGTATTCACTTCTTTGAAACAATTCTTCTTGATAGTTCTTATCAATGACATCATAAGGAGGAGCAATACAATCATTAATCCTCACTTTGCTTTGATTATAAACAATAGCATCAATTGGTAATATTTCCATTTTCTACCCCTCATTAATTTAATCCTATTATTATTCTAGAGTAAAATATCATTAAAGTAAATAAATGTTACAAACAAATTAAAACTGTCAATTTTTTATTAAAAAAATACTTTATATTTATGTGTGTATAAAAAAAATAGGGTTGGTTAATTGGTATGGTAGAGTCAGTTAATACGGATTTTTCAAGTTATAGTAATAAAGATAAACAAGCTCTTAATCAAAAACTAAAAGAAACAAAAGACAAACAAGGACTTTTAGGCGCTGCTTGGAATGAAATAAAAGAAGTTGTTAATATAGGTAAAACCGAATCGGAATGTGAATCTATGGTTAAAAAATTCGAATCCGGACAGGTTTCTTTTGAAGAAGCCTTAGAATATATTGAACAATATCAAAAAGCACAAGATTCAGGGGCGGATTTATTAGCAAATATCGCAACCGGAATAGGGTCAATTGCAGTTGCAACAACCGCTCTATCAGCAGGTCCAATCGGCTGGGGTGCAGCTTTTATTAAAGGAGCTCCAATGGGAGCACTCTTAAAATCAACCGTAAAAACAGTTGATAGAGCAACAAATAACGTTAAAGACGACGAACTTGATACTAAAAAAATCCTAAAAGACGCAATTTCAGGAAGCATTACAGGAGCAACGAGTGCTGTTTCCTCAGGGATTTCAGCAGGTGTTCAAACAGGACAAATTGGTGTTTCAATTGCAAAAGGCGCTAAATGTTCAGCGTTATCTGGCGCTTTAAGCGGATCGACCTCTTATATGACTGATGTTGTTCTTGATGATGAAGAATTTGATTTTAACGATTTAGCTTTTAATACAGCATCTAACGCATTTATCTCAGGAACCGTCGGAGCTGCTGTCGGGGGCGGTTTCTACGGAGCAAATTCAATTGGCGGAAACGTTGCTAAAAATACGGCTGCAAATGGCATTAAAGACGCAACTAAAACATCGGTTTCAAGAACAATCGCAAAAGATTCTTTCTTAAGTTCTACAAGAAAATTCTTAGGAAAAGTTGAAAAAGACGCACTGCTTAATAATCAAACAAACGCAGCTTAAGTTAAAGAAAAGGGATTATACAGAGACAATCCCTTCTTTAATAGCTTTTACGGCTGCTTGAACTCTATCGTCCACGCATAATTTTTGTAAAATTGAACAAACGTGAGCTTTTGCAGTATGAACTGAAACGATTAATTCTTGGGCAATTTGAGTGTTTGATTTGCCTTGAACCAATAATTTTAGAACCTCGTTTTCCCTTTCGGTTAATTTTGCCTTAGCATCAAAATTACTTGATGTATTCATAATTTCAGTATTCTCAGGCTTAGGGAAAAGTTTAAGAGCTAAATGTGCAACATTAGAATCAATCCAACAAGCCCCTTTAGCAACATTCTTAATTACATTGGATAAAGTAACAGGGTCAATATCCTTTAAACAATACCCGCTTGCCCCCGATCCTAAAGAAGCAATAACTTCTTCCTCTCTATCGTGTGAAGTTAGGATAATAATTTTTGTATTAGGAGAAATTATCTTAATTTGACTGGTTGCTTCAAGTCCGTTAATTCCGGGCAATCCTAAATCCATTAAAACTACATCGGGTTGTTCTTTTTTAATTATTTCAAGACCAATTTCAGCATTCTGGGCTTCAGCTATAACATTAATGTTCTCAATTTCGTTAAGAGCATATCTTAAGCCCACTCTTGTAAGTTTGTAGTCTTCTACAATAATTACCCTAACGTCTTTTGTGCACGATTTGCTAACCATCTGTTGAGTCATTTGATAATCCTTTCTAATAGACTTCACGAATTTAAATTTATGGATTAATACTAGCTTATACAGAATGATTAGTTAATTAGTCTTGTGGGCAATTTACATATTACCCGATGGAATAATAAACAAAAGGTTAATAAAAATTAACCTTTTGTTTAAGCAAAAATATCTAATTTTTTCCCTTGTTTTGTAACCGACCGTGTTTCAGTGCAGTTAATATTGAGCTTTTCACCTTTAAGTGCATAATTCGTTGTTTCGTTATAAGCTTTTTGAGGATTTAAAGCTATGGGATTAGACATCATAGTTTTTGCAGATATTGCTCTTATAGGATTAATCACAAAAACCTCCTTCGATTCAAAATTATCCTAGCACAAACAAAAAAAATTCTCAATAAAATTGTTAAAAAATATTTCATTTTAATAAATTTTTATATTATAATTTATTTATGAGAGAAAAAATAATAGCTGTCGTAGGAAGACCAAATGTCGGAAAATCCACTCTTGTTAATAGAATAGCCGGTGCAAGACTTTCAATTGTTGATGACAAACCAAATATTACAAGAGACAGAATTTATATTGAAGCAAATTGGCAAGGCAAAAACTTTGTCCTTATTGACACAGGAGGGATTGTCGAAGGAAACGACGATGAATTTGTTAAGAATATCAACTCTCAAGTTGATATTGCTCTTGGGGAATCAGATTTAATTCTTTTTGTAGTGGACGCTAAAACCGGTCTAAATCCTTATGATTACGATATTGCAAACAAATTAAGACAAACAAAAAAAGAAATTTTGCTTGTTGTTAATAAAGTTGATTCAAAAGCTCAAGATGCCTTGGCTAGCGAATTTTGGGCATTAGGTTTTGACAATATGCATCTTTTATCCGCACTTCACGGGGATGTTGGCGTTGGAGATTTATTGGATATTATAACATCCGATATTGAAATTCAAAAAGAAGAAAAAATCGAAGATAAATCAATTAAAATCGCAATTGTTGGAAGACCAAACGCAGGAAAAAGTTCGATTCTAAATAATCTTTTAAATCAAAAAAGAGCAATTGTGAGCGACGTTTCAGGTACAACAAGGGATTCAATTAACGAAGAAGTTGTATTCGAAGACAATCTTTATCAATTAATTGACACAGCAGGAATTAGGAAAAAATCCAAAGTGGACTACGGGGTTGAAATGTTCAGCGTCGATAGATCAATTAAAGCGATAAAAGACTGCGATGTTGCGCTTTTGGTTGTTGATTCTATCGAAGGATTATCCGATCAGGATAAAAAAATCGCCTCGATAGTTGAACAACAAGGAAAAGGCTTAATAATCGCTTTTAATAAATGGGATTTAATAAAAAATGTCCAAACTCATAAATTCGAGGGAGTAATCGAAAAAGAGGCACCTTTTTTGAATTATTCCCAAAAACTTTTTATCTCGGCTAAAACCGGACAAAGATTGGATCAAATTTTTAAATACGCAAAACAAATTCAAGCCGAAAGAGAAAAAAGAATTTCAACAGGGCTTTTAAATAAGATTGTAAACGAGGCGTACTGCTTAAATCCTCCAAATTCAATCAAAGGAAAAAATTTAAAAATTTATTATTCAACCCAGAATAAAACCTGCCCTCCTTCTTTTGTAATTTTTATTAACAATAAAGATTTGATTCAGGATAACTACAAAAGATATATGTTAAAAAAATTGAGAGAAAATTTTGGTTTTAAAGGTACCCCGATTGTTGTTAACTACAAACAAAAAGGAGACAAATAATGAATTATATATATATTGCGGTTTTTGCACTAATTGCCTATTTGATAGGTTCAATCCCGACGGGATATTTAATTGTTAAGACAAAAACAAAAAAAGACATAAGAACAATTGGCTCGGGTTCAACCGGGGCAACGAACGTTAAGCGGGTTTTAGGAGCAAAGTGGTTTTTTATTGTTATGATCTTAGATGCTCTTAAAGGCGCTCTTCCCGTAATTTTAGCAAAAACCTTAACTGTCGATATTTTTGGAATTTACGCCGTTACCAGCGCAGTTTTTGTAATAATTGGTCATTCTAAACCGATATTTTTACAATTTAAAGGCGGAAAATCAGTCGCCTCAGGAGTTGGAACGATTTTAGCGCTTAACCCTGTTGTGGGGCTTTTGGTTGCTTTAATTTGGGCTGTTGTA
>CANAIK010000034.1 GCA_947361225.1 uncultured bacterium | reverse complement strand
TATATAAAAAGTATTGAATTTCAGTGTTGATGTTTTTTGTTACAAAAGTTAACAAAATAATTCTATTCCATTATATTGTTTGTACAGTTTATCGACTTCCTTGGGATAATTTTTTCCGGACAAGCGCCCTGCAATATATTCAGCGATAAATTCATTTATATTTAAAGTCCCGTATTTACTTACTTGAGAAATTATCTCCTTCTCCTCCTCAAGTTTTGGGTTAAATATCGGTTCAATTATAGAACCAATAGCAAAATCACGGGGACGATATACTGCATACAACCAATGGGATAATTCGTGCACCAAAGCAAACTTTAAATCCGAAAAAGCATATTTCCCATCATTTTTAGATATTTTTGAATAAAAATTCTCAACATTACAATTGTTATTAAAATCAATTTGTAAATATTCAAATCCGATATCCTCATCATCTAAATTTTTAATATAACTTAAAGCTTTTTCGTTTGTTAGTTGTTAATGGGACATTGGGATTATTAGCTTACTATAAAGAGCAGCATATATTGTATCTGATTCATCTATTCTTGAGGATACTTTTAAACCTTCAAAAAGTTTTTGATTTTTATTGTAATAATCGAGTCTTGTAAATACGTTTATTGCACTATCTAGAATTTTTGCTTGTTCAATATTATCTAATTCTACAATAATTCCATATTTATCCAAAAAATATTTTTTATTGTCGCAATTGACAAAGGGTTTGTTTATTAATTCCAAAAAAGCTAAAGACGGGGTTTGGAATTCTTTTTTCTCATCAATTGAATTATTTTTTATAAAATGAGCTTTTTTGTTTCCATAAAAATTGAAATTTTTAATATTATTAATTCTCATATTTTTTTTAAAACAAAAAAATAATATTTTTTGTTAAAAAAAAGACTGCTTAAGGAAATCCCAAGCAGTCTTTTAAAAATTTTATAAGTTAATTACAGTTTAGATGCAACCATTAAAGTAGTTTCAGCTAATCTTGTAGAATAACCCATTTCATTATCATACCAAGAGATAACTTTAACCATGTTATCGCCCATAACTTTTGTTAATAATGAATCAACAGTTGATGATTGAGCTGAACCAATGTAATCAGTTGATACAAGCGGTTCTTCAGAGTAGCATAATACGTGTCCGTCAGCTGCTTCTTTTAGCGCTGCGTTAACTTCTTCAGCTGTAACTTTCTTTTCGGTTTCGAATACAACATCAACCAAAGAAACATCGGGAGTAGGAACTCTCATTGCAAAACCGTCCAATTTACCTTTTAATTCAGGTAATACAAGAGCAACCGCTTTAGCAGCACCTGTTGTTGTAGGAACGATATTTAAAGCGCCAGCTCGAGCTCTGCGAGGATCTTTGTGACCTGCATCTAGAATTCTTTGATCGCCTGTATATGAGTGAACTGTAGTCATTAAACCTTTAACGATACCGAATTTTTCTTTAATAACTTTAGCAACGGGAGCTAAACAGTTAGTTGTGCAAGAAGCCATAGAAATTACATTGTGTTTAGTTGTGTCGTATTCGTTTTCATTAACACCCAAAACGATTGTTTTGTCTTCGTTTTTAGCAGGGGCTGAAATAATAACTTTTTTAGCACCGGCTGTTATATGAGCTTTTGCTTTTTCAGCGTCTGTATAGAAACCTGTTGATTCAACAACAACTTCAACACCAAGTTCAGCCCAAGGTAAATTAGCAGGGTCTTTTTCAGCGTAGAATTTGATTTTTTTACCGTTGATTACAAGCCCGTCTTCAACAACTTCAACAGTTCCGTTGAATCTTCCCATAACTGAATCATATTTGAATACGTGTGCAGCATTCGCAGGTGTTAAACCGGGGTCATTGATTGCAACATAATCAATTTTATCAAAAATACCTTCTCTAATAGCAGCTCTTAGGGTGTTTCTACCGATTCTTCCAAAGCCGTTAATTGCAACTTTTTTGTTTGCCATATTTACTTTCTCCTTATAACGTGTAAATAATACTACTATTTAGTTATACTACAAAAAAAATCACTTGCAAGAAAATAAAAAATGCAAAAGAATTTTTATATGCTAATATATTGTTATGAACAATAAGTTTATGGTGATTTTGTTAATACTATTGGAATTTTTCCCGTATTGTTTCGCAGCTGAGACTGTTGAATTGGGAAAAGTTCAAAATTTTGATATTCAATATAAAGACGAAGTTCAAACTCTTAAAGGATCTTTATTTGTCGATGATACTTTAGAGGCTCAAAACCAAATAAACGAACAACAAAGAGCTGATTTGCAAGATATTGAAAATCTTTGGAACGCAACCGTTTCCAATAATCCAATGATTGGTTTTTGCTTAAAAAAACTTGCAATCCCCGCAGAACAAAGAAGAATCCATTCATCTTTAATGGCAAAATCAATGAGCGCAATTGTTTCAGGGGCTGCACTACTTCCTTCGTTTTTAGGAATGAACTACGGAGTTCAATCAGGAGCCTATGCCGCAGGACGACTCGCTACCAACTTAATTAACAAAAAAAATACCGATAAACTACAGAATCCTTCAATTACAGATACCGAGGCAATTGAACTTGCAAGTCTTGTTGAGGATTTACAGGATGAAATTATTGTTGATTATTATAAATACAAAGGAGCATTAACCAAACTTAAAAAATGCCGGGAACAGCTGCTTTTGCACAATCAAAATTACTCTAACGCCCTAACAAAAGGTGATTCTCTTGATATTTCGATTTCGTCTTCTCAATGGGAGGAAGAATTAATCGAAGAATACAGATTAAAACAGGAAGTAAAAAAATACCAGCTGGCGCTCATTCGATTAGCGGGTAAAAAAACCGTTTCCGACCTTAATGTTGCAAAACTGGATCTAACCTTGCAGAATATCAACAAAGAAGATTTAAATTATGAGAAAAAAACTGTTAATGTTTCAAATAATATTTTGGGGGATAAAAAATGAAAAAAATTATCGCCCTTGTATTTGTTTTTCTTAATTCTTTGTCTTATGGTTTAACACTGGACCAAATTACAGAACCAAAGCCTTTTTTGGGGCGTTTATCAATAACGGATAAACCTGAAAGCAATGCTACAAAAAACGATAACGCCAAAAAAGCGGTTTCAAAAAACGCAATAACAGAAGTTACTAAAGCACAAACCCAAAACGAATTCAGCTCCAATTTTGCCGATTTAAGCTTAAAAAAACTGGCTAATGATGTTGGTTTCGAACTTGATTTAGAGGCAGATAAAACAAATTATGACCTAAGAGTGCTCTGGGCGGCAACGACCGAGCGGTCTGAAACAATGAAATATACTATATATAAACTATCTAATCCCGACGAAGATAAACCCAATGAATCTACCTTAAAAAAAATTCTAAAACCAATAGCAAGTTTTTCTTCAGTCGCAGGAGCAAGTTTATCAGCGGATCCTTTCATGGCAACAGGAGCGCTAATCGGAGGAGGATTGGTTAATGCCTTTATGAAAGATGATAAAGAGGTTAACTATCAGTTCTCTAAGGTTTCAGATGCCGATATGGTTCTTTTGGTTCGAAAAATTGATGATTTGCAAAAAAAACTTCTTGATTTGTACGTTGACTATAAAACCAAAGAACAACTTGCAAAACTAACAAAAGAGAATTTCAAAAAAAGAGAAGAAATTTATAAACATTCACAAAAGAAAAGCAAAGAAGAATTAATTATTGCGGATGTTTATTACAGAAACGCAAAAATTGACGCCCAAAGAGCACAAGACGAATTTTTAACCTCAAGAGCAATATTAGAAAATCTTGTTGGGATTGAGGCTCTAAAAAAAATTGAACAGGATTAAAAAAGCGTTAAAACTGTCATTTTGAACTTGTTTTTCGCATCTTACCAATTATCAGATACCAAAAACAAGTTCTGCTTGACAGTGTATAAACCCCAATTGTTATTTAGCACTTAAGAAGGTTTGGACATTGGTTGTCATGCTTTCTTCTCTAATTTTCCAAGCATTTCCTTGTTTTGTAAAGATAAAATAGCAGCTTAGTCCTGTTTTATCGTTTCTTGGGATTCTTGTAGCGCTAATTTTATAGTCTTTATCAATTTTTGTTATATTTCGATTAACATATCGATTTTTATACCCTACGGTTTTAGCCAGGGTTGAATGTCCTTTTAATTCTTTTAAATATCTATCGAATGGGATTACAACCGCTTTTTGTCCGCCTGTTTTTTTATTTACAACACGAATAATTTTTGCATTATTTGTGTAATAGTTGGGTAAATTTGTTGAATAGCTGTTAGCGTCGTTAATGTATTTGTCAAAAAGAGCAAGAACATCTGCTTTGTCATCGGCAAAAGCGTTTAGCGAGAACAACGCTAAAGAAAATAAAGTTAATAATATTTTTTTCATAGAATCACCTTTTACAATAATAACGATTCTATTATATCATTATAAATATTTTTTTAAATATTTTCCCGTATAACTTTTTTTATTCTTAACAATCCCCTCGGGCGTGCCGCAAAAGTTAATTTGCCCGCCGTAATCTCCCCCGTCGGGTCCAAGATCAACTATCCAATCAGCGCATTTAATAATATCTAAATTATGCTCGATAATTAAAATCGTATTCCCGTTATCGGCAAGCTGCTGGAGCATTTTAATCAATTTATCTATATCATAAAAATGCAATCCCGTTGAGGGTTCATCAAGAATATAAAGGGTTTTCCCCGTTGCTCTTTTGTTTAGTTCAAGGGCTAACTTTACCCTTTGAGCCTCACCACCCGACAGCGTTGTTGCGCTTTGACCGAGTTTAATATAATCCAAACCGACATCGTTTAAGGTTTGTAATCTTGTTGCAATCTTAGGAACGTTTTTAAAGAACTCCAACGCTTGAGCTACGCTCATATCAAGAACATCGGAAATACTTTTCCCCTTGTATTTTACTTCTAAGGTCTCTTGGTTGTATCTTTTTCCCTTGCAAACATCACAAGTCACATAAACATCCGATAAAAAATTCATTTCGATTTTTATAAGTCCGTCTCCGGAGCATTTTTCACATCGACCGCCTTTAACGTTGAAACTAAATCGCCCTTGTTTATATCCTCTCATTTTAGCCTCGGGAGTTTGAGAAAAAAGCTCCCGGATATAAGTAAAAACATCCGTATAAGTTGCAGGGTTAGACCTCGGGGTTTTTCCAATGGGAGATTGATCAACAACCACAAGTTTATCAATATTGTCAAATCCTTCGATTGAATCGACCCCGATTGGTTTTGGTCTGTTTTTTAAAAGCTCGCATCGAGCATAATCAGAAATTATATCAGTCACCAAAGTTGATTTTCCTGAGCCTGAAACCCCGGTTATTGCAACAATTTTCCCTAAAGGAATTTCAAGGTCGATATTTTTTAAGTTATTTTTATGTGCATTCTTAATTTTTAATACTTTCCCGTTTCCTTTTCTTCTTTTTTTAGGAACTTCGATTTTTCTTTTTCCTGATAAATATTGACCTGTTAAGGATTGAGGGGAATTTTTAATATCTTCTAAGGTTCCTTTAGCTACGATATTCCCGCCTAAAACACCCGCTTTAGGTCCGATATCCACAATATAATCAGCGCTATTCATAGTATCTTCGTCGTGTTCCACTACAATTAGCGTGTTTCCAAGGTTTCGAAGTTTTAGAAGTGTTGAAATTAACATATCGTTATCTTTTTGATGAAGTCCGATTGAGGGTTCGTCTAGAACATATAAAACTCCGGATAACCCAGATCCGATTTGGGTTGCAAGCCTTATTCTTTGAGCCTCTCCGCCCGATAGGGTAGAAGCTGATCTGCTAAGTGTTAAATACCCTAAACCAACGTCTAGCAAGAATTTTAGCCTTGCTCTAATTTCATCCAAAACCTGTTTTACAATTTTTAGTTTAAACTCATCTAAGGTCAAATAAAGTTCTTCAATAAACTCATATTCTTTTATAATCGACATTGAACAGAATTCGAAGATATTTTTACCCCCAATCTTAACCGAAAGAGCAAAACTGTTCAATCTACCACCCTTGCAAGCTTTACAAGGATTGGAAACCATATATTTTTCAATTTCCCCCCGAACCAAATCAGAATCAGATTCATATTTTTTGGATAAATAAGGAATCACCCCTAAAAAGCTCATAACGTGGGTTCTATAGTTTTTTGTTCCAAAATCGGCATAAGTTAGCTTAATTTTTTCATCCCCATTGCCGTATAAAATTATCCCTTTTTGAGCCGGCGTCAAGGATTTAAAAGGGGCTTCAAAATCGATTTTATAATGTTCGCAAACACTTTTTAATACATCGAAATAATATGAATTAGCGGTTTTTGCCCAAGGATAAATTGCGCCTTCTTTAAGAGATTTACTTGAATCAGGAACAACCAAATCGGGGGATATTTCATAATGCGCTCCAAGACCCGAACACACAGGACAAGCCCCTTTAGGGTTGTTAAAGCTCATTAATCTTGGGGTTAGTTCCTCAAAACTAATATTGCAGTTAGGACAAGCCAGTTTTTCCGAAAAAATTGTATCTTTATTATCCTCAATAGTATTTACAATTAAAAGCCCGTTGGATCTTTCAAGTGCCACTTGAGCGGAGTCGAAAATCCTTGCTTTAGCGCTATTTTTAACGATTATTCTATCGACAACAATATCAATATTGTGTTTTTGAGTTTTATTTATTTCAATTTCGTCTTCTTCAAGGTTATAAATCTTAGAATCAACACGAACCCTGATAAAACCCTCGGACAAAAGCCCTTGCAGGGTTTGTTTGTATTCACCTTTTTTTGACCTTACAATAGGGGATAGAATTTGAATTTTTGTTCCTTCTTTAAGTTCAAGAATTCTATCCACAATTTCATCAATTGTTTGAGGGCTGATAACCTCCCCGCACTTAGGGCAATGGGGAATTCCCGCCCTTGAATAAAGAAGTCTTAAGTAATCATAAATTTCAGTAATCGTTCCAACAGTTGATCTTGGGTTGTTGGAAGTTGATTTTTGATCAATGGATACAGCGGGTGACAACCCGTCAATCCGCTCAACATCTGGTTTATCCATTTGTCCTAAGAATTGTCTTGCATAAGTTGATAAACTTTCAACATATCGTCTTTGACCCTCGGCAAAAATTGTATCAAAGGCTAAAGAGCTTTTTCCGGATCCCGAGACTCCCGTAAACACCGTAAGTTCGTTTTTTGGGATTTTTAAATCCACATTATTTAAGTTATGTTGGTTTGCTTTATAAATTTCAATAAAATCGTTCATAATAGAATTCTAACATAAGAAAATATTAATTTTTATTAAAAATAATTTGTACTTTTTTTTATTTACGCTATAATTTAATAGCTAAAGTATAACAATTATTAGTAAAGGAAAAAAAATGTCAATTAATTTAAAAAACAAACAAGAACTTATTAAAAAGTTCGGCAAAAACGAAAAAGACAGCGGAAACATCGAAGTTCAAATTGCAATGTTGAGTCAAAAAATTTCTGAACTTACAACACACTTGCAATCAAACAAAAAAGACACTCAAGCAAAACGTGGTCTTTTGGTTATGGTTGGAAGAAGAAAAGGAATGTTGACTTATCTTAAAAAATCCAATTTGGACAAATATCGTCAATTAATTAAAGAATTAGGAATTAGAGGCTAATTTTTTAAACAACTTTTTAAAAAAATATCACAAGAGTTATACCTTGTGATATTTTTTTACCTTTTTCCTTGCTTTATCTTAAATAACCTCTTGAATAGTTTCTTTGATAATAATTTCTATTTCTTTCAATATTAGGATAAGAATTGTAAGAGTGAGGATAATAAATATTTCTCGTTGGATTTTGATTGTACAAACGTCTTTGATAAATTGCACGGCGTCTTTGATTATTGAGTTGTTGTTGAACCCCAATATAATTAGAATAACGATACTGTCCGAATTCTTCACCTAATACGGGGGTTATTAACAACAAAAAAATGATTATAAATTTCATAATTAAAATTTAAGCAATATCCCATCTTCCGCAGGTTCCGCCCCAACGAGCAATAATGTTTCCTTTAATATCTGAAATTTTTTCAATTTTATCTCTATCTTGGACTTCTTTTCCCTCTAGGATTGTAATAACTTCACAATTATTAGAGCATCCTGTGCATTGACAGGTTATACTGTGGAATTCCAAATCTTTAATTGTCCAACCTTTAAATTTAGTTGGTTTTTGAGTGAATTGGTGATTTTCCATAGCAAGCATTGCAGCCCCGATTGCGCCCATTGTTTGATGGTGGTCGGGAACAATAATTTTGTGACCCAAAGCTTCTTCGAATGCTTTTACCATGCCTTTATTTGTTGCAACACCGCCTTGAAAAGAAATACAGGGCAATAAATCTTTACCCAGGGCAAGATTTGAAATATAGTTCCTGACTAAAGCCTGACAAAGCCCGTAAAGCAAATCTTCAACCGCATAGCCGAGTTGTTGTTTGTGAATTAAATCTGATTCGGCAAAAACCCCGCAGCGTCCTGCGATTCTAGCAGGAGATTTTGATTTAAGAGCAATATCTCCAAAATCTTTAATATCAACATTAAGCCTTTGAGCTTGGTGATCCAAAAAACTTCCCGTTCCCGCCGCACAAACCGTGTTCATTGCAAAATCGGTAACAATTCCATCTCTTAGGATGATAATTTTTGAATCCTGCCCTCCGATTTCTAAAATCGTTTGAACATCAGGGATAGCACTGCTTGCAGCAACTGCGTGAGCGGTAATTTCGTTTTTTATAACATCCGCTCCAACTAAAGCTCCCGCCAAGTGTCTTCCTGATCCTGTTGTTCCAACGGAGCAAATTTCATATTCTTTTCCTTGAGCTTGATTTAATAAATTATCAAGACATTTTTGAACAGCAATAACAGGCTGCCCCGCAGTTCTTGTCATATAGCTGTCTACATATTTTCCGTTTTCGTCCACCAGCGCTATTTTTGTAGTAACGGATCCTACATCAATTCCTAAATAAGTTTTCATCATAGTATATATTCTAATACAAAAAAAGATTTTAAATCAACTCATAACTTTTTTGTTATAATAAAATTATGGAAAAAATAAAAATTGAATTCGGAACAGATGGTTTTAGAGGGATAATCGCCCGTGATTTTACCTTTGCAACCATAGATAGAATTATTAAAGCAATAATTCTATACTTAAGAAAAAATGAAACTAAAAATACTGTAATTATTGGGTTTGACCCAAGATTTTTAGCACAGAATTTCGCCCGATTTATAGGGGAAATTCTAAAAAACCACGGATTTAAGGTGATTTTATCAAAAAAAATTGTCCCGACCCCAATTGTTGCATATTGCGCTAAAAATTACCCTGATTGCGCTTGTGGAATAATGCTGACCGCCTCGCACAACCCTAAGGAATATCAAGGAATCAAATTTATCCCGAATTACGGGGGTCCTGCTACAAAAGAAATTACGGATGAAATTGTAGAATTTTTAGATAAAAAAACAGAATTAAAATCAGGCGGTGAGCTCCTTGAAGAGGATTTAGAAGAAAATTATTATAAACATTTAGAGCAATTAATTGATTTTAACTTAATTCAAAAAAATCCTCCAAAAATTATTTTTGATGGGTTGTATTCCTCATCAATCGGGTATTTTGATACAATCCTGGATAAATACAAAATTAAATATAAAGCTTATAATTTACACCACGATTGTTGTTTTGGGGGAGGATTGCCCGAGCCTAAAAAACCTTACCTAAAGCACTTTGAATCCGGTTTTATCACCCTTTCTAACGACGGAGACGCCGATAGATACGGCGCAATAGACGAGAATAGAGAATATATCCATCCTAATATAATTCTGGCACTTTTGTTACAATATCTTGTGTCTAAAGGCAAAAAAGGCGCAATGATAAAAACAGTAGGGGTTTCAAACCTTGTTAATGTGGTTTGCAATAAACTTAATATTAAAACAATAACAACTCCTGTTGGTTTTAAATGGCTTAGTGAAGCAATGAGAAACAACGAAACAATCCTAGCCGGAGAAGACTCGGGAGGACTTTCAATCGGGGGACACATTCCTGAAAAAGACGGATTATTAGCAAATTTATTAATAATTGAAATGCTGAGCGCAACCAATAAAACCTTATCGCAGCTTAAAAAAGAACTTTTTGAGTTTACAAACTGCACTTTCTACACCGATAGAATCGACCTTAAACTGGAGGATGAAAATAAGGTCAAAAAAACTATGGAAAAATTTTTACAACTAAAAGAAATTGTAAATTTAAAAATTAAAGAAACCTTAAAAATTGATGGGGTAAAATTTTTCCTTGGCGACGGATTGTCTTCTTTATTAATTAGAAAAAGCGGTACAGAACCGCTTTTAAGGTTCTATGTCGAATCAGATAATAAAGAAACGCTGGATACAATTAAAGATTTTATTAGAAACGAGATAGAATGAACCTGTTTGATTCACTTGAAAACAATAACAGACAAACCCCTTTGGCTGAACTTATGCGCCCTAAAACTTTAGAAGAATATTTAGGACAAGGGAATATAATTAATGAAAATTCACCTTTTTTAAAGCTGTTAAAGGCAAAAAGGCTTTTTTCTTTTATTCTCTGGGGAGCCCCGGGATGCGGGAAAACAACCCTTGCCCGCTTAATTGCATCTTATCATAATGCCCATTTTATCGAGCTTTCAGCGGTTAATTCAGGCGTTAAAGAAATTAAAGAAACAGTCGAAATTGCAAGACAAAAACTTAGAGAAGGATTGAAAACCATTGTTTTTATAGATGAAATCCACAGATTCTCAAAAACCCAGCAAGACGCACTTTTACCGCACGTTGAAAAAGGACTTTTTTATTTTATCGGTTCAACTACTGAAAATCCTTCTTTTCATACAACCCCTGCGCTAATTTCTCGAGCCCAGGTTATAATGCTCAATAAACTCGATAATTCTTCACTTGAATCAATCGCTAAAAAAGGATTTGAATATTTATCTAAAAATTATGGCGAAAAACAACTAAAAAAAGAGGCACTGGATACAATAATTGAACTGTCTCAAGGAGATGCAAGATATTGTCTTAATGCAATTGAGAATTCTTTTTTTGCAAGTGATAAAACAATTGAAAAATCAACGGTTGAAGAATTGCTGCAAAAATCCTCAATAAGATATTCGATTGATTCTCATTATGATTACGCCAGTGCGTTTCAAAAAAGCTTAAGAGGGTCGGATCCTGACGCTGCGATTTATTATCTTGCTAAAATGCTTATTTCAGGAGAAGATCCAAGATTTATCGCAAGAAGACTTGTTGTTTGCGCAGCTGAAGACGTTGGAAATGCTGATTTTAGAGCACTTTTGATAGCGCAAGCCGCACTTCAATCGGTTGAGTTTTTAGGAATGCCCGAAGCAAGGATTCCCCTAGCGCAGGCAGTTGAATTTGTTGCAAGAGCGAAAAAATCCAATAGAGCAGTCGTTGCCGTGGATTCAGCAATTAAAGATATTCAATCGGGCTTGGATTATCTTCCTCCAATGCATTTAAGGGATTCTCATTACAAAGATGCTAAAAAATACGGCTTTGGAGTGGGCTATGTTTATAGTCACGATAATCCCCAATACGAACAACAATTTTTACCAGACGAAATTAAGGATAAGAAATATTTCAGCTAGGTTGCACAATGTTTTTGTTTTATGTACAATAATTGTAAAGCTTTGTAAAAAATATTTTTATTAACAGCAAAAAAAATTATGTTTTAATTTTATAGATATGTGTTGATTTTGTCTTAAGGAGGCAATATGATTAGTGGTGTAACGTCCAATCCAATAAACTTTACTTCAAATAACAGACATAAAGATAAAGAAGTTATAGATGTTTCTTATAAAGAACTACCCTTAAAATCAGACGATGAGTTCCCTAAAGAAGAACTGAGCTTTGAAGAAAGAGTAGCATATTTTGAAAAAGCAAAAAAACACTTGTCTCAAAATGTTCACGTTTCTACAGTTCTTGCGGGATTCGGCGCTTTAGCCCTAACCGTTGCAAAAGGTAAGAATGGTGTTGCACTGTTAAGAAATTTATTGGTTAAATCAGGCGAAAGTGTTTCTAAAGGAGCAGTTAGTCTTTGGGGCAAAATTACCAAGAAAACAAACACTGACACAATTAATAAAATTGAAGATAAAGCAAAAAAACTTCTTTGTGATGAAACTAATACTAAATTATTAGATAAAATTGAAGGTTTCATTGCAGGAGTTACAGGTAACAAAGATAAAGCAAGTAAATTTGTTGAGTCCTTACAAAACCACGGACTTAGAAACGGAAAAAGAATTGTTGATTTCTTGGTTGCTCTAGGAATTGCCGTTCCTGTTACCGATAAAATTTCCGATAATGTTGAACAAAAAGCAGACAAAAAAGAACTTATCGGGATTGCAAAAGAATTATTCAATGAGGTTGTTGCATAATACGATATGAAGATAACTTCGACTATAAAGTCTCTTCCTAACAAAGCTTATAAAGGCATTAATGATTTAGGCAAGAGCACGATTGAATCTTGTCATAAATTGCGCAATAATTTCTCAAAAAATCATTTTGTACAAAGTGCCACAACCAAAATAAAAAATCACAAAGAAACAATCGTAGGATCCCTTGTAATATTAGTGGCTTTGGGTAGTATTGTAAAATTATTAAGTACAATAAGAAATAAAATTAAACAAACCAAAAACAACAAATATTATAACTAAAAATCGCCAAAAGACCTTTTTGGCGATTTGTATATTAGAGAACAGACTAATTAAATTTCTTTCTTATTTATTTTATAAATTCAAAAGAAAAAATAAATAATAGGAAGAAATAAAAAGTGAAAAAAATTTTTAGTTTAGTTTTATTGTTATGTATTATTAATGTAAATTGTACTTTAGCTCTTGAATGCTTAGATTGCGCTAAACATCCCTGTTATCATAAAATTTTTCTTAATGAGGATAAATACGAAAATTTTAACAGAAAAGTTTTCAATTTTAACTTAAAATTGAATCGAATTTTTGCTAAAAAAATCCACGTGGTTTGGGCGAGCATTTTCCCGAACTTTGTAATTGACAGCTTAAATCACGCTTATAGCAATATTGAATATCCTAAAAGACTTGTAAGTTCTTTGTTGCAAAGAGATACGCAGGCTGCAAAAAACGAAACAAAGCGTTTTTTAATTAACACAACGCTTGGTTTAGCAGGGCTTGTTGATGCAGCGGATAAAATTTTCCATCTTGAAATGTACAACGAAGATATGGAACAAGCATTGGCTAAATGCAAGATGTGCTGCGGAAACTACCTTGTTTTGCCTTTTATTTCCTCAACAACTTCAAGAGATATCGTAGGAAGAATTCTTGATTTTGCCCTCAATCCCACAACTTATGTAGCCTCCCCAATTGCAGCAGCGGTTAAAATGGGGCTTTTAATTAATCGAACCGCATATATTCAACCAATGATAAGAATGGTTGAATCAAACTTTGTTGATCCTTATGATATTGCAAGAAAATTTTTCGGGGTTGAAAAATACATTAAATTGTCCAATTATGATAGAACATCGGTCTTAGAAAAACTTGAGAACGATTATGACGAGCTGGATTTGGTTGATAACAAAAAAGAAGATTTAGAAGTTAGGGGAAAAATCAAAAAAAATGAGAATTTAATTCTAAACGACTGGGTTGATAAGGAGTTGAGCGCTGATATTGTTCTTACTAATTATAACCCGCAAAACCCCGTTCTTGATTCAATGAGAACCGCCTTGTTTGATTTAAGGGAAATTAACAAATCCCCCTGGAATGAAATTTCTATTTGGAATCGCAGTTTTAACAAAAGAATTAAAACCGCTCAAGTGGAAGTTTCAAAAAATAGGGAAAAATATGCGTTTCGATACATTCTTCAAAAAAATAAAATGTCACCCTTAGCGATAATTTTCCCCTCAATTGGAGAAGGGGTAAGCAACAACCATAGCGCAATCTTAGCAAAAATTTTCTATGACGAAGGATATAGCGTTATAATTCTTGGAAGTCATTTTCAGTGGGAATTTTTAAAAAGTGTGGATAAAAACCATAAGCCGGGTTTAATTAAAGACGATGTTCGATATATTAATCTATTGGTTAATAATTCAATTGATTATTTATCGAAAAAATACGATAGGGTGTTTTTAAAAAGAACCGCACTTGGAACTTCCCTTGGAGCATATGCCGTAATGTTTTTAGCAAACGAACAATATCAACTTGGAGCTAACAATATCGATAAATTTATCGCAATTTGTCCTCCTTGTGATTTGGTTTATGCGATAAGTCAAATTGATAAAATAATTGAATCCTGGAAAAACTACCCCAATGATTTAAGACAAAAAGTAGCAATAACAACGGCAAAAGTTATGAAGGCATATAACGATAAAGAAAAATTTAACAAAAATTTTAATTCCCTTCCTTTTTCTAACTACGAAGCAAAATTAATAAGTGCGTTTATTTTCCATCAAAAATTATCGGACTTATTAGTAACACTGGAAACCCAGGAAAACCCCAAAGTTGATAAAAAAGAACTTTACCGTGCAATTTACACTTATAATTTTGACGATTACATTAAAAAATATCTTCTTGTAAACTACAGCTATGACGAACTAAAACAAATAAGCGCTCTGGGGTCAATTTCCGATTATTTAATTAATTCTAACAATTATCGAATCTATCACAGTTTGGACGATTATTTAACCAACAAAACCCAGCTTAAAGAGCTTAAAAGCCTGTGTGATGATAAATTAACACTTTTTAACAACGGTGCGCATTTAGGATTTTTGTACAGGGATGAATTTGTTAATGAATTAAAAAAAGAAATAAAACTAAAATAAACTTTTACTTAACAAACAAATTGTTGTAGAATAAAGTTTATGATAAAGAAAATATTCTTACTTTTAATTTTATTAATTTTCGGTCTTAGTGTGTTTTTTGCCTGCAATAAAACCTTGAAAAAAGACGATTCCAAAAAACTTGTATTCTGGTCGATTCAACTAAAACCGATTTATGAAAAAGAGCTCAATAAAATTATTGCCGAGTTCGAAATCCTGCATCCTGATTGTAGAGTGATTTGGATTGATATTCCAATACAAGAAGCGCAAAAAAGAACCTTAGCTTCGATTCTTTCTTCTAATCCGCCCGATTTAATTAACTTAAATCCTGATTTTTCTTTAGCGCTTGCTCAAAAAAACGCACTTGAGTTTTTCGACATTGAAAAACTGGATCAATTCCACCCTGAATTATTGAATAAATTAACATATGACGGAAAAATTTACGCATTACCTTTCTATGAAACAAGTCCTGTAACGATTTACAATAAAGAACTTTTTTCTAAGGTTTCAAATCAACAATTCCCAAAAACCTATGACGAACTTTTTTTATTAGCTCCAAAACTTAAAGAAATTGGTACAGAGGCGGTTTTTGCGTCCTCTTTAAACGAGAATGATACCTTGGCTAAAATTCTTAATAAATACAATGTTTATTCACTTAACTCAAAAGAGGATAAAACCCGGGCGGCTAAAGTTTATTCAATGTTTTATCAAATGTATAAAAATAATTATCTTCCAAATGATGTTCTAACGATTAATCATAGAGAGGTTGTTGAAAAATATATGTCCAATCAGGTTTTAAGCGTTGTAATCGGATCTAATTTTATTAATATGATTAAACAAAACGCTCCTGATATTTACCAAAAATCACAAATTGCTCCTCAACTTAGCGGGGATAATTTAAACTACGATATTTCACTTATGAATCTTGTTATTCCAAAAAAAGCCCAAAATAAAGAGTTGGCTTACAAGTTCGCACTTATGTTAACAGGTGAAAAAGAACAACTTCGACTTGCCAAGCTGACTAATGTGTTGCCTTCGAATAAATACACATTACAAAACGAATATTTTAAGAATTGTTCCGATGATATTCTGGATAAATCAAGATGCATTAGCGTAAAACAGCTGGATAACTTGTCTTATCGTGATTTTGGATGCGAGAACAAAAAAACAATAAACGAATTACTAAATAAAACCTTAGAAGAAATTCTTTTAGACGAACACGCAACTCAATCAACAATTGAACATAAAATCGAAACAATTTCTTCTCGATTAAATATTCTGCAAAAAAATTAACAAATTGTAATATTCTCTAAAGTTTCCTGCATTTTTTGTCGATAAACAATAAATATCAGGAAAAATATATGTGTGATAACAACTACAATACAAATCTATTTAACTTGAATCCGAATTACTTAAAAACCCAAAGTTTTGAAGTTAATTCCAATTCGGATTTAGATTTTCCTGTTTTTAATTTTGAAAGCACAATAGAATCCCCCACTCAA
The DNA here is from genome assembly GCA_947361225.1 of uncultured bacterium. Taxonomy (GTDB): domain Bacteria; phylum Cyanobacteriota; class Vampirovibrionia; order Gastranaerophilales; family Gastranaerophilaceae; genus RUG14156. Next base: position 2,946 of record CANAIK010000034.1, on the reverse strand, counting down.
AATCTTGATTTATTATCTAAAGCATTGGAAGATTTTGATTCTCCGACAAAAATCGAAACCAAAACAACAAAAACCATTGAGAATCCTTATAATTCTATGAATGCATCTGAAATTAAACAGGCGCAAAGTGCACTTGTAAAAATTACGGAAAAATACAACACAAATCAAGAACCCTTCGATATAACCCAACAAAATCAAGCTTTAGCGCTTGATATTCTTACTAAAAATTTGGATTCGATTAAAGAGCAATACCAAAATCAACAAGACGAAGACGGAATTATAAGAGAAGGTTTTAATCTCCTTAAAGAACTTACAAATATTGGGGTTGACGCTAAAGAGGTTGAAAGTGCCATAAAAATTCAAGAAGAATTTTTATCCGAGCTTAAAAACGCCCTTAACAACACCTCGAATCTATCTTTTAGTGAGGTTTGGGAAAAATACACAAATCAAGAATTCTCAAGTGATAAAGTTATAGAATATCAAAATTGCGCTAATAGTTACGGGGTTTTGTTTCGGGCTTGCAAAAAGCAAATCAATTTGAGGAAAGTTTAATTAAAGCAAGTTCCTTAGAGGAAGTTTTTAGCTTATACAAAGATTTTTACCAAGACGAAACAACCGCCAGGGAAGAATTGGTTGAATATTTAAACGAAGGCTTTTTAATAGGAGAAGATTCTTTTTCAACCATTAAAAGCATTGAAATTAACGATAAAAACGAACTTATTATAGTTAACGCCGACGATTATATTGCTTTTAACGACGAAAAAGATCTTAACTTTACAACACAAGTTTATGACTTAAAAAACGCCCCTAATTTATTGATTCAAATGCCCGGATTTGACAAAAACAAATATTCAGATGAATTCGAACAAAAATTCGAAGAAACCACAGGGAAAAATAAAGAAGAAATTGTCAATGATTATCAAAAAGCAAGAAAATCCCTTTATGGGTCCGCTGATTCGGTTCAGAATTTAGTGGATAAATATTGCACCTCGCAAGAAGGATTTGCTTCAAAACTGTCAGGAGTACTTCAAGTCGGAGGGCTTTGTCTTGTTGCAGCCGGAGCCGCTACAAGTCTTGTTTTACCGCCCGCAGGACTTGTAATGATGAATGTCGGGAAATATACGGCGCTAACAGGAATGCTTAGCGACAACGCAATTGAACTTGTTGATAATTTGTCATCAAAAAACGGTTTATCCAAACAAGAGGCGTTTAATTTAACCAAAGACACAATTAAAGAACTTTTACTTTATTTTTCGGGAAAAGGAATAAATAAAGCAGCTCAAGGGGTTAAAAACCTGGTTTTAAGCGAAACACAAAGTCAGGTTTTAGCGCTTTTGTCGGAAATTGGGACAGATGCAACCTTAAGCATAATTACGGATTTAGTTTTAATTGGCGAGGTAAACTTTGAAGGCGAAGCAATAAATCAGCTCCTGGGAATCCTTACAGGGGTAGCAGGAGCAAAAGTTAACAGCTATTATCAACAAAACTACCAAATTGCTACTAATAAAATCAAAAACAACGATATTAAAGGAGCGCTTGATAGTTTAAAACAAGCCGGATTTAGCGAAAAACAGATAAAATCATACATTGATAATTTTTCCAATCGAGAATATTTAAATTCTTATGAATTGTTAAAATTAGGGGTAGACAAACAGTTTTGCTCAAAAATTGCGCAATTAGACGATGAATCATACAAACAAGCTCTTGAATTAATCAATAAAGGAATCCCCGAATCAAAAGCAGCGATTGCACTTAGTGAGGAAACTACAAAAAATCGGGTTAATGATATATTAGACAATCATCCTAAAATTTCTAAGTATTATGCTGCTGATGTTGCAGGTTTGGATTCAAAAAATTACGCTCAAGTACTGGAATTTGTCGAAAACGAGGGTTATAGCACCTTAGACGCCCTAAAGGCAGTTAATGAGGGTGAAAAAATGTATGATTACATATGTGCGATTGATGATGGATATATTGTTAATAAAGAAATTACAAATGAAATTGAATCCAAGCTTCTAAGTATGACAAGAGAATTGGAAACAGAATATCGATCTTATGATTATATCGAAAAAACAATGAACGAATTATTTAACAATGACGAATCCTATATTTTTTCCTACAGACAAAAAGGAATTGATTCAACTTTGGCTAAGTTAAAAAAAGCTTATGAATCAGGAAAAATTAATCTTAATGATATAAATTCAGCAAAAAACATCCTGCAAGACGCTCACGGGACAAGACTTCAGATAAACTCTATCGATAAAACTTACGCTAGTAGCATTATTAAAGAATCGACAAACAACAAAGTCGATTATGAAACTTTGTGTTCCGTTTTAAACGATTGCATAAAAAATAATATCGATTTATCACAAGTAGGACAAGAATACATAAGCGCACTGGACGCTCTAAAAGAGGTTCAAAACAAAGAAGTTTTCGAAACCCTTTACAGCGCAATAAAAAACAACGAAATTGAAGTTACAACACTCCACAACTACGGAAATGAAATATCGTCCTACTTTACTAACCGCCAATTGGTTGATTTAGCCGAAGTTTACGCACAAGCTCATAATAATCAAGAATTTTTAAAGCTAAACACATATGATAACTTAAAACAATATAAAGAAGTTAACCTTGAGGACGTTTACAACTACAAAGAAGGCAAAGAAGTAGATTTTTTAAGCAATTATGACCCTAAAAACAAAAACAAAGCAACTAAAAAATCGGGTTATACATCTTGTCAAATGAATATTCTATACAAGCCCGAAACAGGACAAAGTTCATATGGCGAGTTCCAAATAAGAGGAAAACAGGTAAGTTTCTTTGGAGATATTGAACATATTCCATATGATATATACTCAGGTAAAATTACCGCAGCCGATAAGCAATACTCGGATATTTATTCAACCATTAAATCAATGTCGAACGAAGGATACAAAACTTACAATC
>CANAIK010000033.1 GCA_947361225.1 uncultured bacterium | reverse complement strand
ATCCGTTAATCCAATTCCTATGCAATTTTGGCAAAAAATTATCCAAGCTTTAAAGAATCTTGGATATGATATATATTTAAACATTACAAATAAGCGCAACCGTATTGACGGCACTAAAACGTTTCACACCAATATAAAAGAAGCTTGGACATTAGCGCAAAAAGCTAAATGCATTATAGGAATGAGAAGTGGACTTATTGAACTTCTTGTTTCGAATAAAAATGTGCCTGCCTATATACTCTACAACGGCGAGAATCGAATTGTAAGAAATTCAATAAAAGCAATAAACGGACTAGATCATCCGTATTTACACGAATATGATTTTTCCGACAATTCAATATCGGAAGAATACTTAATAAATCAAATAATTAAGGAGGTTAAATAACTATGAACATAACTATCCTTGGCAGCGGTTATGTAGGGCTGGTTGCGGGAGCTTGCCTTTCTGATATGGGTAATAATGTAATTTGCGTTGATAATAATGTCGAAAAAATTAATGAACTAAAAAATAATATAATATCTATTTACGAACCGGGACTTGAAGAATTGATTACTTCAAACGTCAAGGAAAACAGGCTTTCTTTTTCCTGTGATTTAGATATGGCTGTAAAAAATTCGGAAGTTTGCTTTATTGCCGTTGGCACACCGCAAGGAGAAGACGGCTCTTGCGATTTGCAATATGTGTTTAGCGCAGCAGAATCAATTGCAAAATCAATGAATGGCTATAAAGTTATAGTAAATAAATCAACCGTTCCTGTTGGTACCGCTAAAAAAGTTCAAGAGATAATTAAAAAACATACAAAACACAATTTTGATGTAGTATCAAACCCCGAATTTTTAAAACAAGGAAATGCCGTAGATGACTTCCTGTCGCCGGATAGAGTTATTATCGGTTCCGAATCAAAGAAAGCATCTTCGATAATGCAAGAAATTTATTCTCCATTCTTTAGAACAGGAAACAGAATTATTTTAATGGATATACAATCTGCGGAAATGACAAAATATGCCTCAAATTCATTTCTTGCAACAAAAATTTCATTTATAAACGAAATTGCCAATTTATGTGAAAAAGTCGGCGCAAATGCCGAAATGGTAAGAATAGGAATGTCTACCGATTCAAGAATAGGAAACAAATTTCTTTTCCCCGGATTGGGTTATGGCGGGTCTTGTTTTCCTAAAGACGTAAAAGCTCTTATTAAAATAGGAGAAGAAAAAGATTGCAGAATGTCTATTATTAAAGCAGCAGATGAAGTAAATTTCAATCAAAGAAATATTTTTATAAACAAAATTACCGATAAATTTGGCAAAAATTTAAAAGATTATACTTTTGCCGTATGGGGACTGGCTTTTAAACCAAAAACCAACGATATGAGATGCGCTCCGTCGATAACTATTATAAATGCATTATTGGAAATGGGAGCAAAAATAAAAGCATATGACCCAAAATCAATGCAATTAGCAAAAAATATTTTTGACAATAAAATAGAATTGTGCAAAAATGCATACCAAACACTGGAACAAGCCGATTGTTTGCTACTTCTTACCGAATGGAATGAATTTAGAAGACCCGATTATGAAAAAATGAAAAGTTTAATGAATAAATTAGTTATTTTTGACGGAAGAAACCAATACGAAGAAAAAAGACTAAAAGAAAAAGGGTTTGAATATTATCAAATAGGAAAAACAACCAAAGGGGGATCATATTAAAAATGGCGAAGAATATAGTAAAACTTAAAAAAACAGACTACACAATATATAGAATATTCAACATAACAAGATGTATATTTAAATCATTAAGATATGAAATATTCTTAAAAAGAAATTTATTCGAAAACGCAAAAGTGAGAATGTATGGTCTACACAATATGAGACCCAAAAAAATTTCTCCGTCCCATCAACCAAAACTATTAAAGTTCTTTTGGTTCTTAGAATGGGTTATGAATTTTATTCTAGGCAAATTCCGTATTCCTCAACTGGAAGTTGTTCTAACGACAAAATGCACATTAAAGTGCAAACATTGCACAAATTATATTCCAAGCGTTGAAAAAAATGAACATATAGAACTTTCATTAAATGATTTTAAATATCAAATGGATAACTTATTAAAAGCAGTAGATTGCATACAGAATCTGTTGCTTTTAGGAGGGGAACCTTTGCTTTTAAAGGATATTACGGAAATATTTAAGTATGCTGCATCAAAAAAGAAAATTAAAAGAGTTTGGATTGTAACCAACGCAACCATAACCCCAAGCGACGAGTTAATACAAGCATTAAAAAAATATAGAAAAAAATGCACAGTATGGATTTCAAATTACTCGGGCAATTCTGAATTAAGCCCTATGTTAAAAGCGCAAAGTATAATTAAAACTTTAAAAGAAAACAAAATTGAATATAAATATAAAGAAAATTTGATGTGGAACTACGTTCAGCCCTATAAAAAAAATAACAGAACCGAAGATGAAAATATTCAGTATTTTATAAAATGCCTGCACAAATGCACTTCCCTTGCAAACGGGAAAATTAATGTATGTCCAAGAGCCGGCACATTTTACATAAAAAAAATGATAAATGATATAGATATCGAACAAGTTGATTTAAACGAAACAAATGCCAATACCTTAAAAGAACAACTTTATGAATTCTACTCCAGATATCATTTTTCAGCTTGCGATTTTTGCAATAGAAACACAGATATTCTGGAGGAAAAAGTGCAGCCTGCAATACAAATAAAATAAGCGAGAATACTTGAGGATTGAAATAAATAATTTAGTTTATGTTTAGAAAAATGAGAAGATTTACACAGGAATTAACACAATCTCAGAATATCGAGATTTTAAAAAACGGCAAAACGGGCGTGCTTGCGGTTTTAGGGGATGAAAATTATCCTTATGCAATTCCTTTAAACTATGTTTATTACGATTCTATAATTTATTTTCATTGCGCCAAAGAAGGACATAAAATCGATTCTATTAAAAACAATCCGAAATGCTCCTTTTGCGTTGTTGATAAAGACGAAGTTATTGCGGAAAAATTTGCTACGGATTATAGAAGTGTTGTGGTTTTTGGAAAAATTTCAATTATAGATAACGAAGAAGAAAAAATTAGAACAATAAAAATTTTAACTAAAAAATACGCACCCAATTGTAATGATGAAATTATAAATCAAACAATTAACGCTGAGAAAAAATTTCTTTGTATGTTAAAGTTAATTCCGCAGCATATTACAGGAAAACAAGCAAAAAAATTAAAATAATAGTTTAATTTGCATATTCGATTAATATATCGTATAATTATTCTAAAATTTTTATGAGGTTTTTATGAAAAAGATAGTTATAACAGCATTATTTTTATTGTTAATACAACCTTGTTTATTCGCTAAAGAAGACAGCGCAAAAACAATAAGACTTATTTATCCCCAATGGCAAGGCGGGAAAATTTCTTCTTTAGCTCCTGAATTAAACGAAAAAGATTCTTCTCAAGGTTATTATTTAGGGGCAGAATTGCTGGAGTTTCTTGCTCCTAGAACCAAACAAAAAACTTTAAGGGTTCCTGTTTCTTTGGATTATAAAAGAGTTGAAAAAAACGGAATTCTTGATAGAGACACTATTTCAATCCAAGACAAAAAAGCTCTCAAGTTAATTAAGAAAGAAAATCCCGATAAAATTGTAACTTTGGGCGGTGATTGTTCTGTTAGTGTTGTTCCTTTTTTGTATTTGGCAAATAAACACAAAAATGATATTTCTATAATTTGGATTGACGCTCATCCTGATATAACCTTGCCTAAGGATAAAACTTATCCGGGATATCACGCAATGGCGGTTAATTCTTTGTTAGGGGAAGGGGATAAAAAAATTATTAAAGCACTTCCGACAAAAATTGAGTCTAAAAATATTCTTTATGTTGGACTAAGAGATTGGGAAAGAGAACAAATTAAAACAAGACAAAAAGAACTCGGGATTAACCATTTAAGCACTGAAGACGTTAAAACCAGCAGCAATTCTATAATTAACTGGATTCAACAAACAAAAACAAAACACGTATTAATCCACTTTGACCTTGATGTATTAGACCCAACTGAAATTAAGTTTAGCGCCGGCAGTGTCGACAACGGACTTAAAGTCGATGAAGTTGTAAGAATTATTAATGATATATCAAATGAATTTGATATTGTTGGTTTAACAATCGCAGAACCACTGCCAAGAACCGAAATAAAAATAAAGAATATGTTAGAAAGACTACCTTTGTTAAAATAAGTAATTATTTTTTAAAGAAAATTTAAAAACCCCTAGGAGCAATCCCTAGGGGTTTTTATTAACTATTTTATTTCACTTAACTCGGGTAAATCTTTTCTATCTATTCCAAATAATTCGAAATATTCATACATTGGACCCACTCTATCGGGTTTTACCCAATCTTGACTAAAGTTAATTGATTCTTGAATCATTTGATTGTATTTTGTATTCTTATCTTTTTCATAGAATACATCAAGTGCCTCATCAAGAGATTTAGCGTAAATTTCAGCCGCCTCGTCAACTTGAGCTTCATTTTTATCATCAATCACGCCGGTATCAGCTAAGAATCCGTATTGATATTTTCCTTCTTCCGGTTTGTTTTCTGTTTCAATTGTATCAACCAAACCTCCAACAGCCGTTGCGACAACCGGAGTACCAAGCGCCAAAGCTTCACCTTGGGTTAATCCACAGGGTTCAAAAATACTTGTCATAGAGAAGAAATCAGACGCACACATATAAACAGGTGAAGGAGCAAAACCGTGGTAGAAAATTACTCTTGAGGCAGTCTCTTTGCCAAATTCCTCCTCAATTTCTTTTTGCATTTTAAGAACTTGTTCTTTAATCTTACCGCCTTCGCCATCTTCACCGGCTAAGCAGAAAATTGGTTTTGGCTGATCTGGATGGTTCTTATCCCAGTTTCTATAAACTTCTTTAATAGCCTTAGCCATTGTTGGGAAACCTTTTTGAGTTACCATTCTTCCGATATTAGAAATTAAAGGAGTGTTAAGCAACTCATCATCGCTTAATTCAGGCGGAATAAATCCGCTCAAGTTTTCCATACCTTTATTTTCCTCAAGTATTTTTTTATCAAATTGTTTTAGTGCAAATTTTCTTATATAATCATTATAAACAAGAATTTTATTATGATTGCGGGCTTTAATTAAATCAGTAGTTGGAGTGTCTTTTCCATAAAGCCAGAATTTTTTAGCGTCTTTTTCCTTATCGGCTTGTTCAACATTCACTGATTCAAAACCTGTTTTTCTTTTCATAAAATCTTTTTTAGCGGTTATTGAGTTATTTGAAAAATCATTTCCGTTAGTAACCCCGCAAAGATTTTTTTCACTATTAGGCTTATTCTCACTTGCTTTTTGTCTTAACTCCAATGCAGAATGAACATATTTTGATGAATTTTTATCGTCGACAATTTCTTTAGTGTAATTTTGAGAAACAGGACAAACGCAATCTGCGGTATATATACCCATTGCTAAAAGATTTGTAAATTTATCGCCATCGCTTTCTTTTTTTAGTACAAATACATTTGATGAACCATTTTCCGGATCATTACTAGACTCTTCAACCCCTGAATCAGCGTGGGAAACAATGTCTGCGGCATAACAATCAAATAGTGTATTTAGGATATTCTCGCTTGATTCTCTTTTTTGAGCAAAGCCGTTATTTGCCTCTGTTTGACCTTGATAAGCGCAGTTATGACAAATTAACAATGTTCTCATATTATCGAGCGCTTTAGCAGTTTTTTCATCCAGTTTTCCTGCTGCTGATTCCAGTTTTGATTTATAACGTAAAAGTGCACCAACAGGGGCAGCGTGCCAATCATTAAGAACCATACCGGCAGGCGCTTTAAAGGATTCGTAAGCTTCTTTATTTGTAACCTTGAATCCCGAAACAGGAAGAGCACTATCGGGGCTCAATTCGTCGTTAATTTTCATTTTTGCTAATTCATAAGCAGTTTTTGATAAAAACGCCATTCTTTCGGGTTCTTCCGTTTTTGGACTGGCAGTGTACGGCAAGGTGTCAAAATAATGAGAGTTTCTAACAAATATAATTGGTCCGGGGAGTGGTACAACTTTACCGGTTTTTTTGTCTATTTTGGTCGTTGCAACAAAAATTTCAACAGGAGTATCTTCTATAACGTCTTTTCTGCAAATTTGAGTTCTAAATTCAGCCGCCTTTTGAACATTAAATTTTGTTCCATCGTAATTATATATCCCCTTGCCATTAGCATCAACATCAATTTGAGCTTTTCCTAAAGGTTCATACATAGGCAGGATTGTCGGCATATCCATTCCAAGTTTTTTAGCATTTTTTTGAAGATCCGGCGGAACATTACCTAAACCACCTTCTCTAATAGGATCGAATTCAGCAGTTATAGACCAAATTGTATCTCCAACCTTAAGAGCGGGTTTGTCTTTTTGAGCAACACCATTTAAGTAGTTTTTGCCGACTTCTCTTATATCTTTCAATGCTTGAGTATATTTTTCCTTATTAAATCCGCCTTTTTGTTCCACATTCTGTAGCAAACTAAAGTAACAAGGCAAAGTTTCTTGAACATCTAAGCTAAAACTATTTTGAGTCATATACTTATGAGTCAAATCGTTAACATCTTTATTTTGAATGTATTGCAACCAGCCCTCGTGGTTATTAACCCTATTTTGCAGTTCATCTAGTCTGTTCCATTGAGTTATTCTCTCTTTATCTATTGCACTTACAATTTGCTCTTTTTCATCTTCTGATAGTTCTTCATTCTTATCAAGTCTTTCCTTAACACCAACTGCAAGCGAAAGTCCCCCAAGAACCCCAAGAGTTTTGTAAACAAAATCGGTTTTATTAGATTTTGGAGCCTCTTTTTTAGAGGATTCAACAATTTCTTCCAATTTCGCTGCAATTCCTTGCATTGTTTTTTCTATATTTGCATTTTGATTAGCTGCCCTTTGCGCTTTTTCCAAGTTTTTTTGTGTTAGTTTAGATGAAACCACAGCAGCGCCTGGTACCAAAAAAAGAGCCAATAAACCACTGTATTTTAAAATTTTATCAAGTTTTTTTTCTTGATTAATATCCGGAACATTGACAACAATCGACGGAGTTTGAGAGGTTTGAGGGATTTGATTGCTTGTATTGTTTTGATTTAATACTTTGTTCCTCGTCAAATAATCATTGTACGCCGAGTTGAAATTTTGTTCTATTTTGCTCATATATCACCTAACACAACACTATATATTAATTAAAACACGAAAAAAAATAAAATTGCTACCAGGGGTGTTAAATTTTGTTAAGTTTTAATAATATCATTAACAACAACACTTGCTAAAATTAAACCTGCAACACCCGGACAAAAAGCGCTTGACGCAGGAATTATCTTCCCTTTTTGATTCTCGATTTTTATAGGAATTTCTTTGGAATATACAACCAACAAATCTTTAATTTGTCTTTTTTTAAGTTCAGATCGCATGACCCTAGCTAAAGGACAGGTTGTTGTTTTATAAATATCCTCAACCAAAAAATCTTGTGGATTGAGTTTATTTCCCGTACCCATTGAAGAAATTATTCTTATATTCTCTTTTTTAGCCTTAACAATAAGTTCAATTTTACTTGGAATTGAATCAATTGCATCAACAATATAATCATATTTAGAAAAATCAAATTGATTTACAGTATTGTTATCAAAAAAAACTTGATAAGTGTTAATTTGAGCCCTGGGGTTAATATCTAACATTCGTTTTTTTGTAACTTCAGTTTTAAATTCGCCTAAAGTCGAGTGGAGGGCTATAATTTGTCGGTTAATATTTGTAATATCAACCCTATCACAATCAATTAAATCGAATTTTGTAATTGCACTTCTTGATAACGCCTCGGCGCAATAACTTCCAACCCCTCCAAGTCCAAAAATAGCAACGTGGCTATTTTTTAGCTTATCCAGCTTTTCTTTTCCTATTAACAACTCTAATCTTGAAAATTCGTCCACGTTTAATCCTCTTTAATATATAATTCAGAAATATTATAAAGCAAACCTCCAAAACGACTCGGATTAATGTTTTTAATCTTTTTTCGAACAGCGCTGATGTTTAGTGGAGCGCACAAATACACCATAGGATTTTCTTTCGCTACAATTTCTTGGTATTTGTCATAAATTTCTTTTCTTTTGTTAAAATCAAGCTCCAGTGCGCCTTTTTTAAAAATTTGTTCTAATTCAAGTTCAAACGGGTAAGGTTTTGTCGATTTTTTGTCATCGTTTGGAGTTTTTTTGTTAAACATATGCAAAGCTCCCTCGGGCGTCCAAACGTTATACCCTGCGTTTGGTTCAATTATATTGGAAGTTAGGGCAATTATTACAGTGTCGTAATCCGCTTGGTTTACAATTCGATTAATAAGACTGTTAAATTCAATTGGTTTAAAGTTAACCTTAATCCCTAAACTTTCCAAATCCTGTTTAATCGATACGCCCATTGCTTCTCTTTGAGTGTTTCCTGCGTTGGTTAAAAGTTCGAATTCAACCCTGTTTCCGTATTTATCATATAGAATTCCGTTTTTATTATAAAACCCGCTTTCACGTAAAAGCTCCCGAGCTCGATTGATATCTTTTTTGTGTCCAAGCGCTACTTTTTTATTCAAAAACAAACTCCCGACAGGTTCAGCGCTATACAAGGGTTCAGCCAAACCCGAAAAAACGTTCAAAATTAAATCGTCTCTATCAATTGCCCAATCGATTGCGGATCTAAAATTTTTATCTTGAAACCAAACTTGTTTTTTAGTATCAACATAATATTTTCCGTCTTTATTTTTTCTGTTATTTAAATTAAAAACCACAAAAGTCGTGTTATTGCTTGGTCCAAGGTTATAAAGTTCAAAATCCGAATGTTTTTTAAGCTCTCTGTATCTGCTAAACAAAGAACCGTTAACGCTCAATACATCCGTTGCTCCGGATTCGAATTTAAGGGTGTCGTTGTTCATATCACCTGTAATTAGAATTATCCATTTATCCAAATAAGGCAATTTTTGGTTTTTTTCGTTAATTAAATAATAATTAGGGTTTTTTTTGTAAACAACTCTTTGACCTTGTAAATATTCACTTAAATGAAAAGGTCCCAAATAAACAATTTGAGAGGGTTTAGTGTCAATCCCCTGAAAAGTTAGAAAATAATTCTTCCCTTTGTCTGTTGCTTGTTTAAAAATATGTCGAGGGACAATTGAGGCTGATAAATTCCTTAAAAAAGGCGCAAAAGGTTTAGGGGTTGTAAATTTTACAGTGTATTTATCAATTTTTTCAACCTTAGGAGTAAGTCCGTCGATTAACATTACGTCTCTTGTTGATCCGTCGCCAAAGCCTCCAAAAATTACCGTATTATAAGTATAACAAACGTCATCCGCTGTTAGTTCAACTCCGTCCGACCATTTTATGCCACGTCTCAACTCTACAATATATGTTTTTTTATCATCAAGAATTGTAAATTTTTTAGCGAGCTTAGGTTCAACCACCCCAGTGTAAGGATTTGTTGAAACTAATCCGTCGTACATAATTTCAGATAACTCGGAACTCGTTGCGTCATTTGAGTTATAAGGATTAAAGGTTTTTGGTTCCCCCATAATGCTTGTTGTTAAATTTCCCCCAAAAATCCCGATTGGAGCGGATGTTTGAAGATAATCGACATTATCCAAGGTGACATTTTTGTAAGGAAAAAACTTATTTGTAATTCCAAGGGCAGATTCCCCATTGACGGGTTGTTGTTTATCAAAACCAAAATCTTTTTTAAAAATTAACAAAGATAATCCGATTAAAAAAATAATTATTAAGATAGAATAAGCAATTTTTTTCATAATATTGATTTTAACACAATTAAGTGATATAAAAAGTCTATACAAGAATAATTTTTCAAGAAGGAAAATAGATGCGATTATTAGTAACCGGAGCAACCGGTCTGTTGGGTAAGTCCCTATGCCCAATGCTGGAAAAAGAAGGCTTTTTGTACTGGGCCTGCAATTCTAAGATATTTGATGTTACAAATACAAAAATGGTTAATGAAATTATGAATAAAATAAGTCTTGATTTTATTATCCACCTGGCGGGTTATACAAATATCGACCAAGCTGAAGATAACCCCGAGGATGCTTATAAAGTTAATCAATTAGGAACAAAAAACATTGCAAAAATCGCAAAAAAACACGATATTCCAATTCTTTATGTAAGCACAGACAACGTTTTTGACGGAACCTCAACAATTCCTTATAAAACAACAGATAAGGTTAATCCTATTAATATTTACGGGAAATCTAAACTGGCAGGGGAAAAAGAAATTATAAAAACAACAAAAAAACACTATATTCTAAGAACTTCCTGGTTATATGGAATTGGAGGATATGTTGATGCTATGTTAACTTTCTCCAACTTTAGAAAAGAAATATCCGTTGTCGATGATCAAATCGGCTGTCCAACCAGCTGTGAGGATATTTCAAGAAAAATAATCGAAATTATAAAAAATAAAAAACCATATGGAATCTACAATGTTTGTTCCTCAGGAAGCGCCAGCTGGGCTGATTTTACAAAAAAAATATTTGAGCTTAAAAATAAAAATGTTGAAGTTCTATCAATTGATAAAAGCGATTTTCCACGTCCTGCCAGACGTCCAAAATACTGCGTTCTGGATAACAACAGCTCACTTCCTTTTTGGGAAGACTCTTTAAGAGAATATTTATGCGGGACAAATATTTAATTTTGTGTAATATCTATTCAATATTAAAAATTTATTATATAATAAATAAAAATAATTACATACAAGTTTACATTAAAACTATCCAGAATTGTCACCCTGAACTTGTTTCAGGGTCTAATCAATTAAAGATACGAAATATTTTTTAGCATGGCAAATTGTGATTGATTTAGTGTAGTTAATAATCACATGAATTAAAAATAGCTTAAGGAGGTTGTTATATGCACGGAATTATTTTAGCCGGAGGATCCGGATCAAGACTTTGGCCCCTATCCCGTGATTTATATCCAAAACAGCTCCTAAAGCTTAATTCGGATAAAAGCCTCTTGGAAAAAACTTATGAAAGACTAAGAGGAATAATGGATGTTGACAATATTCTTGCAATAACAAACGCAAAACACTTTAGCGATGTTCGAATGCAGCTCAGCCATTACAATAAAGACATTAGAATTCTGGCTGAACCCGAGGCTAAAAACACGGCTCCCGCTATTGCGATTGCAACTAAATTTCTTCTTGATTGCGGAGTGGACGATATTATTGTTGTTGTCCCGTCCGATCATTTAATTGAAGACGATAAAAAATTTAGACAAACAATTGAAAAAGCGGCAAAATTAGCTAAAGAAGGCTATCTTGTGACTTTAGGGGTAAAACCAAGCGAACCTGCTACAGGGTTTGGATATATTAAAACAGGTGAAAAGTTATTAGACGGATATAAAGTTGAATGTTTTAAGGAAAAACCGGATTCAAAAACGGCTTTAGAATATTTTAACAATCCTAGTTATCATTGGAATTGCGGAATTTTTGTTTTTAAGGCATCAACTTTAATGGATTCCTTAAAAGAACACGCTCCTTCAATCTATGAAATTACGCAAAAATTCAATTTTGCCGTTAAAGAAGATATTGATTATATGACTTTTAACAAATATCCTTTTATTTCAATTGATTATGCCATTATGGAACAAGCAAAAAATATTGCAATGGTAACTCTTGAATCCGACTGGAATGACCTTGGTTCTTGGGATGCGGTTTATTCAATTAACAAAAAAGATAAGAATAACAACGTTCTTATAGGAAATGTTGTTGAACAGGATTGCAAAAACTCAATGCTGTATTCCTCGTCTCGATTAGTTGCAGGAATCGGGCTTAAGGATACAATTATTGTTGAAACTCCTGACGCAATTTTAGCTTGCGATAAAAATGACACTCAAGGGGTTAAAAAAGTTTTCGAGAAACTAAAAGAAACCAAAAACGATACCCATAGAATCCATACAACGGTTTATCGCCCCTGGGGATATTACACGGTTCTTAATCAAGGGGACGGATATTTGACAAAAATGATTTGTGTTTCAAGAAAAGGACAGCTGAGTCTTCAATCCCACAATCATAGATCCGAACACTGGGTTGTTTTATCCGGTGTTGCAAGAGTTACATTGGATGATAAAGTTTTTATGCTAAAAGCAGGTTCCTCAATTGATATCCCGATTAAAGCGATTCATTCACTAGCTAATCCATATGATTCCGAACTTAAAATTATTGAAGTTCAAAAGGGCGATAAATTAATCGAGGAAGATATTATAAGATACAAAGATATTTATGGAAGAGTAAAATAAGCTAATTTTTTGCAATATATTGTTTAGCATTCTCAATTATTTCTCTTGGTAAATTAGCCAAGATTGCCGTATTAATAGCAAGACTGGTTGAAATTACCCCTCTTTTGACTTTTCTATCATTAATTGAACTTGGCGCTTCGTTTGCGTTTCCAATAACATAATTATGCACACGATTAGGATAGTTTTCTTCCAGTTTTGTTAATTCAGTGTTATGAGTTGCAATTATAATTTTTGCTTCAAAATAACTTAGTAAATATTCACAAAAAGCTCTTGCAATTGCCCCGCCTTCTTTGGCGTTCGTACTTTTTGCGGGCTCGTCAAGCAAAATAAAAGAAGAATTGGTAGCATTATCAATAATAAACTTTAAATCGTTCATTTCGACCATAAAACTTGAATTATTGTTAATTATATCGTCTGTTGAACCTTGTCTTATAAAAATTTTATCCACTATCGGTAAATTTGCATTGCTTGCAGGAATATAAGACCCGATTTGCGATAACAAACAAATAATTGCGTTGTATTTTAAATATGTTGATTTCCCGCTCATATTAGCTCCTGTTAGAACAATCATTGCACCATCGTCTAAAGCGGTGTCATTAACAACAATATCGTTTTTTAGTTTAATCAAACTTGGATGAAAACCATCTTTAATTTGAATAGAAGTTGAATTAAATTTTGGTTTAGTGAGGTTATTAATTTTAGCGCATCTTGAATATGAAACCAAAACGTCAATTCTTGCAATATCTTTAGCTAAATTTCTTATAGTATCCGTAAATTTAGATGCAAGTTTTCTTATTTCACAATAAAGTTCATATTCAAGCTGATTTATTTTATAGCGCAAATTATAAGCCTGCTCTTCCAAGGTTTTTAGCTTTTGCGTTGTATATCGAACGCAATTGGATAGTTCTTGTTTCCTTAAATAATCATTAGGAACACAATGTCTTTTTACATAAGGGATTTCGATATAATATCCCAAAACCCGGGATTGAGAAATTTTTAGCTTGTCAGAATCCAGTCTTCTTTTCTCGTGGATTTGATATTTTTCAATATCCTTATAAGTTTTGTTAAGCGAATCTCTATAATAATCAAGTTCGGAGTTGTATCCTTCATTAATAATATCTCCGGATTTTATTTCATTGGAGGATTCCTCATTTATTGCTTCTTTAATTATATTAGAAAGTTTGAGGGTTTTTAAAAGTTTATTCCTATCAACTTTTAACAACTCGGAGCTAAACTGCGAGCATAAATTGTATAAATCTTCAAGACTTTTTGAATTTTTCACCAGTTGAAATAAATCTTTAGGATAAATTGTCGAATTAGAAATTTTTGCACACATCCTGGATAAATCGCAAAAATTCTCAAGAGTTTGTTCGAATTCCAATAGTAAATCTTCATTGAGAATCAACTCCTCAACAGCTTGTTGTCTGTCTTTAATTTGATTTAAGTTCAAAAGAGGTTCATTTAAATATTTTTTTAACAATCGAGTACCCATTGGGGTTTTTGTATAATTGAGAAACCAAAGAATACTCCCTTTTTTCTTTAAAAATCTTCTCGTTCTGGTTAACTCCAAACTCCTTCTTGTAATTTCATCCATTGCCATATAAGAATCAATATTGTATTCAATTACTTTATCAAACTTGGGCAAGAATTCTTTTTGGGTGTATTTGCAATATTTTATAATAGCACCATCGATTCCGTCTTTAAATTTTTTGTCTTTTAAAAAAGTTATATTGTATTCATTAATTAAATCTTTAAAAAGATCTTGCTGGGAATCGGAAATCAAAAGCTCATTCGGGGCAATTTTTCTAATTTCGTGTTTTATTAACTCAAGTTTTCCTTTGGTTTTATAGAATTGTCCGGTTGAAACATCCGCATAGGCTAAATAAGCAATTTCTTTATCAGAAAATACAGCAAGGATAAAATTATTCTCGGAGCTATCTAAAAATTCATTCTCAATTATTGTGCCCCTGGTGTATTTCCTGATTAATTTTCTTGGCAAGCAGGATTTTTCTTCTTTTTCATCTTTATTTTTTTTATTATCCTCAATATAGACTTCTTTTCTATTCGGATATTCACCGTCACCTTCTTCTTTGTCAACTTGAATACAAAGACAAACCTTTAGGTCTTCACTTAAAAGTTTCTTAATATAAAAATCTACAGATGTCTTAGGAACACCCGCTTGTAATACTTCGCCAAGACCTTTAAAAGTTCTTGTACCTAAATTAACACCTGTTATTTCAGAAAAAAGCTTAGCATCTTGAAAAAGGGTTTCAAAAAACCCTCCAATTTGAAACAAAAGAACAGAATCGAGGTTTCTTTCTTTAAAAGACAGATATTGTTTTAAAAGAGTTCCGTCTTTAAGTTCTTTTCTATTAATCTGTCTAATGTTACAATACATTCTTAAAACAAGACACCAGTAAGATTTTCTTAATATCGACAAATAGTTTCATAAAAACTTTCCAAGATTTCCTCCAGACAAAAAAATAAAAAAGGTAACTTCTTTATTAGAAGTTACCTTTAATTAATTAAAATTGCATATCAGAATCGACAACACCAAACATTCCCTCGATTTCTTCCAATATTGCGGAAGGTTTTCTGGCTTGGTGTTTTTGCTGAGCTCTTTTTAGTGCCTCTTTTTCCTTTTCCTCAGAAGCGTTTATTAAATGGTAATAACCGGTTCCTGCCGGAATCAACCTACCAATAATAACGTTTTCTTTAAGACCTCTTAACAAGTCTTTTTTGCCTTCAACGGCAGCCTCTGTAAGAATTCTTGTTGTTTCTTGGAAAGATGCTGCTGAAATAAAGGATTCGGTATTCAAAGAAGCTTTTGTAATACCGAGCAACAATGCCTCATAAGTTGCCTCTTGTCCATTATTTTCACGAGCTATAGCATTTTGTGCTTCGATTACTTTAAGTTCAACTAATTCACCGGGCAACAATTTTGTAGTACCCGAATCAATTACTTTAACCTTTTTAATCATTTGTTTAACGATAACTTCAACGTGTTTATCGGAAATTTCAACACCTTGAGACCTGTAAACTCTTTGTACTTCGTCTACAAGATATTGTTGAGCAGCATTTGCTCCTTTTAGTCTGATTACATCGTGCGGATTCATAGGTCCTGAGGTCAAAGCATCGCCTTTTTTGATTTGTTGTTTATCATTAACGATAACGTTCGCCTCGATTGGATATTTAATTTCAACACGTCCGTTTTCATTCTCGATATATAGTCTTGGAACATCGTCTTCAAATTCAATTATAGCAACACCGTCTTCTTCAGCTGCAATTGCAGAATCTTTTGGTTTTCTTGCCTCTAAAAGTTCTTCAACCCTTGGAAGACCTTGTACGATATCGCCAGTTTTTTGTCTTTCAAATACCAATGTCGCAAGCAAATCACCTCTTAGGATTAATGCTGAATTATCAACCTGTAAAAGCGCCCCGGGAGAAATCAAGTGCGGTCTTCCAACCCTAATTGTAATGCCTTTGGAGTCAGCTTTTACAACTTTTCCTGAATAAGGAGATTTGTCAGAATCTGAAATTTCTTGATCAATTGTTACATAATCCCCAACTTTAACTTTTGGTTTTGAATTTGTTGCAACGGTTTCTTCGTAATTGTCAGAAACTAATAAAAGTCTTCTTAATTCGGAATCCTTTGAATTAATTGACGCAATTGAGTCATTAACCGCTAAAACTCGGGTTTTTGTAACAGGAGTCTTGGGTTCTATTACTTGGCCGTCTTTAACAAGCAATTCGGTTTGAGTGGATGACAAACCACGATTAGAATCTTCTTGTTCACGTCTTACAATTAAAGTTTCCAATACAACAATTTTTAAATCACCCTTATTATCAAGTTCAACCAAACCTTTTAAGTGGGAAATATAACCCGACATTGATAGAACAAGAGAAGTTCTTGTCAACACAGCCCCGTCAAGGTTTCTAACACGAGCGCCGTCTTTAAATTGAACTTGAGTAACAGGAACAAGATCAATTGCATCGTCGGTTGCATTAAAATCAATTGAAACTTCTTTTTGTTCAATATCAAATGCCTGAATTGGTCGAATTAGGATTTGGACAGGCTTTCCATCGATATTTTCATCTTCAATTGCATCGTCCATTTCTTCGTCTAGTTCGTCCAATTCTAATAAATCGGATTCATTCTCAATTATTGTAACAATTGAATCAACTTTAGCTTTGATTTTTCCTGCTACAACAGTTCCTGCCGGTATTACTTCGTTTTCGCCAACTTTTAAGTCGTTAATCGAATCAAGAGTGTGAAGTTCACCAGGACGAACAACAATTTCGTGGATAATATCGTTAAATTCTTTAATTTCAACAATCCCTGCTATATGAGTGTAAATATCTTTAACAACCTCACAGCCAGCCTCAACATAAGTGCCTGATTCAACAAGTTTTAAACTTGCGTCTTTTGAAATTTGATGAATTTCTTCAGGGATGAAAATTATCTGACCAGGATTAACAACAACTTGATTTTCGTCCACTTCAAGACCGTTGTATCTAATTTCACCCGAGGATTCAACTTTGTAAGTTTCATCGATAAGTTCGGCGATAATCATTCCATTCTCAACCGTTGTATCAACAGGAGATTTAACGATATACTTTTCACCGGTCTCAGGAACCGTCCAAATTTGTTCTTTTTTAGTTTGTTCAAATATTGCATTCTTCGCTTGGATTGAAGCAATTACGATAGTAAGTTCTTTACCTGAAACAATTTTTTTGATTTTCTTACCTTCGAAATCAACTTCTTTAATTTCAAGACTATCACCAACACGAACTTCGCCGCCGTGTTCTGAAATTATCAAAGTTTCAGCAAGTTTTTCACCTTTTTTAATTTTTTGTCCGTCCTCAACTAAAACTTTGGATCCAGCTGGAAGTGCATAAACATCCCCGCCTAAAACCCAGACAATACCTTGTCTGTTTGCGATTCTTGAAATATTTCCTTGTCTGTCTTTGCGCTCATCGGCAACAAAATCGTGGAATACTACTTCACCTGAAATATCGGATGTAATATCCTTAAGTGCTTTTTCAGTTAAACGAGACCCGTCCCCTTTGCTTGCAGGTTCGAATTCGGCAATTGCCTCTCCTGCTTGAACTTTATCACCTTTATTTAAAAGAACTTTAGCCCCCATTGGAACGTGGATTTTTTCTGTATCTTTATCGCCTTTAATTTCAACATCAGCCTCTTTAATGGCGATTCTAACAACATCCCCGTGACGGGTTCTTTGTTCTCTTGTTTTAACTTCAGTATTAACAATACCATCAATCGTAGCTTTTGCTTGACGGGTAACACCTGAACCTTTAAATACACCCCCTGTATGGAATGTTCTCATTGTAAGCTGTGTTCCGGGTTCCCCGATTGATTGAGCTGCGATAATTCCGATTGCCTCGCCGATATCAACCGGTTTTTGAGTTGTCATTGACCAGCCATAGCATTTTTGACAAATCCCGTATTCAAGTTCACAAGTTAAGGTTGATCTAACTTTAACTTCTTTTAATCCAACCGATTTAATTTTTTCCAAATCGTCTCTATCAACGGTTGTATTTTTGCTTACCAGCACATTTCCGTCTTTATCAACAATATCTTGAGCAACGGTTCTGCCTAATAATCTGTCTTCCAGAGGAACAATAACATCCTCGCCGTCTGTAATTGCGGTCAGGTTGATATATTTATCAGTATGGCAGTCTTCTTCTCGAATAATTACATCTTGAGCAACATCAACAAGACGTCTGGTTAAATATCCCGAGTCAGCTGTTTTTAGTGCGGTATCTACCAAACCTTTTCTTGCCCCGTAACTTGAAATCACATATTCAGTACAAGATAATCCTTCTTTAAAGTTAGATTTAATAGGCAAGTCGATAATTTGCCCCTGTGCGTCTGCCATTAATCCACGCATTCCGACTAATTGTGAAACCTGTGATAAATTACCACGGGCGCCTGAGAATGCCATCATATAAACGGGGTTTAGTTTATTAAATCCTTCAACAACTTTTTCCGTAAGCTTAGCTGTTGTTTCGCTCCAAGTGTCAATTACCTTTGTGTATCTTTCAACTTCTGTAATTTCACCTTTTAAATATCTTTTTGTAGAACGAGCGATTTCATCTTGCGCCTCTTGCAATAATTCGTTTTTTTCCTTGGGAACTTGCAAATCGTGGATTGAAATTGTGGTTCCTGATTTGGTTGCGTATTTATAACCTAAATTTTTTAAATTATTTGCAAGTTCAGCCGTTTTTGCCCCGCCCCATTCAAGATAAACTTGAGAAAGAAGTTGATTTAGGGCTTTTTTATTCATAACTTTGTTGATAAACTCAACGTGTTTTTTCTTTTTTGAGTTTTCAGGAGTTAATGTAGTCATTATTTTATTTACCTCATTTTGTTTAATTTTAACTAATTTACTAAGCTAGAACCGATTTTCTAACTGCCTCATTAAATATGATTCTACCGGGAGTTGTTTCGATTCGATGACCATTTTCGTCTCTTACAACAACTTTATCGTGCAATTGTAACACTCCTGTAGCGTGTGCTGCAAGTACGTCTGTAAAATCGTGGAAATATCCCTTAACTTTCGCATTAGGATCTTTAATAATTGTCAAATAATACATACCAAGTACCATATCTTGAGTAGGAGTGATAATCGGTTTACCTGTTGCAGGCGCTAATATATTATTTGTAGCTAACATTAACATTCTAGCTTCGGCTTGAGCCTCAATAGAAAGCGGAACGTGAACAGCCATTTGGTCACCGTCAAAGTCAGCGTTAAAAGCAGTACAAACCAAAGGATGAAGTTGAATTGCCCTTCCTTCAACCAATACCGGTTCAAATGCTTGAATACCAAGTCTGTGAAGGGTTGGAGCACGGTTTAACATTACAGGATGTCCGTCAACCACTTCCTCTAAGATATCCCAAACAACAGCCTCGGATCGTTCTATTTTCTTTTTAGCCGATTTAATATTCTGCACTAAACCACGTTCTATTAGTTTATTAACAACAAATGGTTTGAATAATTCAATAGCCATTTCTTTAGGAAGTCCGCATTGGTTCAACTGAAGCTGAGGTCCAACAACGATAACCGAACGACCGGAGTAATCAACACGTTTTCCTAAT
>CANAIK010000032.1 GCA_947361225.1 uncultured bacterium | reverse complement strand
TGACAAAAGAACTACTAATTTTTAAAATTTGTTAAGTTAATTTTTGTTACAGGGATATATTACTTTTAGGGTTTATGCAGCAGATTACACTAAAAATAGTTAAAACTGTCATTTCCGTACTGACTAGAAAATAAGTCGAGATTTATCGAGACGTAATTTTCTGTTCCTGTGCAGGTGTTTTTCGAATCCGATAATCGCTAGGATGCTGAAACAAGTTCAGCATGACATTATGATTAGTTTTTAGGAGTATTTGGTGTAAAGTTGTATATAAATCCCTTATTTTTTATGATAATCTATATTGTCAACCCTAATTTTATGCTAAATCTATTAAATTTAAGCGAAAAATATCTTGTTTTTTATAAGTCAATCCAATTTAAAAAAACTAAAATTTTTTAATACAGCAGACTATTATTTATAAGGGGCTTAAGTAGCATATTACACTAAAATAGTTAAAACCGTCGTCATGCTGAACTTGTTTCAGCATCTTACCAACTATCGGATTCGAAAAACACCTGCACAGGAACAGAAAATTACGTCTCGATAAATCTCGACTTATTTTCTAGCCAGTTCGAAAATGACATTATGATTAGTTTTAGGAGTATTTGGTGTAAAGTTGTATATAAAACCCATTTTTAATTATAAATAAAAAAAGAAGAAAAAAAAGGAGGATTAGTGTGAATCCTCCCTAAAATAGGTATCATAAAAATTTATTAAAATTGAAGACCTGTTTCACGGGCAGCGTCAGCTAAAGCAGCAACTCTACCGTGGAACAAAAAACCGCCTCTATCGAATACAACACCTTCAATGCCTTTAGCAAGTGCTTTTTTAGCAATGTCAGCGCCGACAACTTTTGCAGATTCAATGTTTCCACCGTGTTTTAGGTTCAATTCCTTAACTTTAGAAGAAGAGGAAACAAGGGTTATTCCTTTTGTATCGTCAATAATTTGAGCGTAAATATGTTTAGTTGAGCGATAAACAGCTAAACGAGGCCATTGTGAATCACCCGAGATTTTAAGTCTAACTCTTGTGTGTCTTTTTCTTGTTTGTTCTTTTCTATTAACTAATTTAATCATTTTTTTATCCTTTCACCAAAACCAATTCCCTAAAAACGGGTTGGTTTATATCGGCTAATTATCTACTATTTTTTACCAGCTTTTCCGGCTTTTCTTGCGATATATTCGCCTTCATATTTTACACCCTTGCCTTTATATACTTCAGGTGGACGTTTAGAGCGAATTAAAGCTGCGATATCCCCAACCATTTGTTTGTTGGAGCCTGAAACTGTAATTTTTGTATTTGCCTCAACAGAAATTGTAATTCCTTGAGGTGCATCGATTATCACAGGGTGAGAATAACCTAAAGATAGGTTGATTGAGTTCCCTTGCATTGCAGCACGATAACCAACCCCAACAATTTCAAGTTTCTTTTCAAACGGTGTTTTAACACCAACAACAGCATTAGAAATCAGTGTTCTAAATAAACCGTGCAGACTTCTGGATTTTCTGTCGTCTGCCTTTCTGTTAACAATAACTTCTTTGTCTTCGATTTTTACTTCGATTTCACAAGGGAATGTAACACTTTCAGTTCCTTTAGGACCTTTTGCGGTTACAACATTACCTTCAATTTTTACTTCAACACCATCGGGTATTGATATAGGTGTTTTACCTATTCTTGACATATTTTTTCTCCTTTTGCTTTATATAATTAGCGGGAACGCATCGCTCACAATAGCGATTTAACCCTAATTTAAACTACCATACGTAACAAAGAACTTCCCCGCCAAGTTTGTTAATGCGAGCCTCTTTTTCAGTCATTAAGCCCTTGGAGGTTGAGATTACAGCAATCCCCATGCCGTCGAATACACGGGGCATATTTTTTGCTTTAGAATAAACTCTTAAACCAGGTTTTGAAATTCTTTGCAAACCACAAATAACGCTTTGGTTATCGATATATTTTAAAGTTACATTCAAGAATTTGAATCCGTCTTTTTCTTCAACAGTATATCCTTCGATGTAACCTTCTTTTTTAAGAACTTTGATTAATTCCTCTTTTAGTTTTGATTGAGGCATTGAAACAGTTTCGTGTTTTACTAAATTTGCGTTTCTAATTCTTGTTAGCGCATCAGCTATTGGATCTGTAATTGTCATCTTTTTTTCCTTTCTACTTGCAGAAAAACCTTCTGTAGTTTAGTGTACTCAATAATCATATTAGAAACATAAAAAATATGCAAATTTTTTATTATCGATTCCCTAAATTTTCTTTAATTGTGCAAACGCCCTGGTTTCTAAGTTCAAGAAGGTGTTTTGCGCAAAGTTTTATTGCAAGAATATAAGAAATTAGTTCTTGTGCGTTTTTTCTATGAGGTTCAGTGAAAAAATCCCACTTGGAATCGGAATTCTCATCGATTATATCCGCTAAAAGTACAATCGACATTAAAGGAGTGTAAATTAGCGACAAAAAAGTTTCATAATTGTATTTCATATTTTTTTCCTCATTTTGTTATAACAATAATATAACAAAGTAATAACATGCTTGTCAAGCAATATATTATAATTTAATTATAACAATGTAAAATTAGGAACCGAGAGGTAATAATGAATAAAACACTTACACAGATAGGAAATAGCTGGGGAATTATAATTCCAAAAACATTATTGAATCTAATGAAAATAAATCCAAGCAAAGATGAAGTAGAATTTGAGTTTATAAAAGATGAAATTATAATAAGAAAAGCCAAAAAGCAAGATAAGAATTAAGCAATCACCTTATGAACTTATTTTAAGGTCTTTAAATTAAAGTACAAAAATGATTTGGATTAAAACTAAACTTACGTAATTAATCCAAATCATTTTGCTAAAGTAATTTATAATTTACCCATATTGCTTTATAATCGCATCATTCACAAGGTGTGAAACTGAAACATTTTCTTTTTGAGCAATTTTTATAAGTTTTAAATGCATTGATTTTTTTGTTCTAACATTCAAAACTCCACTGCAATCATCAGAAGTAAAAGCAAAAGAAGATGTTGGAGCAGGAATTGGCAATCCATCTTCTTTTAAACCTTCAAAATGAAACTGCAAAGCTTCGAGAAAATTCTTACGAGTTTGTTCAACCGAATCCCCGGTAGCAATACACCCCGGGACATCAGGACAATAAGCGCTGTAATTATTTTGTTGTTTTTCAATAATGATTAAATAATTATCTAACATTAAAGCTCCTTTAATTTTGCTTGTTTTAAAATACTATTTAATGTTCCTTTATCAATGTCATCAGATAACTTGCCTGCGACAGTAACCCGTCCTGGTTTCTCTTTATGTTTAAATTGTCTATGACTGCCCCGTTGCGCAACTTGAAACCAACCATCCGATTCTAAAAGTTTTAAAATTTCTTTTATTTTCATATTGTAATTATATACCATTACAAATAATTTGTCAAGATGATAATAAACAATAAAATAATACACAAAAAACCGCCCCGGAGGGCAGTTTTTGGGTTATTTTATTACGCTTTCTTACCAGGATGATTTTGTAACACCCGGCAATAAGCCTTGATGTGCCATTTTTCTTAGGCAGATTCTGCAAATGCCGAAATCACGATGAAAGCCGTGTGGACGTCCGCAGATAGAACAACGATTGTGAAGTCTTACACGAGGGTATTTGCCCTTAGCAGCCAAGGCCTCTCTTCTTTGTTCTTTATTAATCATTGCTTTCTTAGCCATTTTATAGTTATCTCCTATTTATTATTATTTGTTTTTAAAGGGCATACCCATATGTTTTAATAAACTTCTTGCTTCATCGTCGGTCGTTGCGGTTGTAATAATTGAAACATTCATACCTTTTACAATATCAACTTCTTCATAGTGAATTTCAGGGAACAAAGATTGTTCTTTTAAACCAAAAGTGTAGTTTCCACGACCATCGAAACTTTTAGGACTAACACCACGGAAGTCACGAATACGAGGAAGAACAACACAAACTAATTTTTGGAAAAAGTCATACATTCTTTCGCCCCTAAGTGTAACCATAGCACCAACGGGCATTCCTTCTCTTAATTTATATGAAGCGATAGATTTTTTCGCTTTTGTTGAAAGTGCTTTTTGACCCGCAATTTTAGTTAGTTGATTAACAATATTCTCAGCTAATTTAGAGTTATGAGAAGCTTCACCAACGCCCATATTAAGAACGATTTTGCACATTTTTGGGATTTGCATATCGTTTTTATAAGCAAATTCTTCTTTTAGTTTTGCTCTAACTTCATTTAAATAACGGTCTTTCAAATTACCAGTATTTTTAGACATTACTAAATTCCTTATTCTAAGCCTTTGAAAATCTTATCTTAGTTTAGATCTGTCGATTCTCAATGCCCCGCTTTTTGCATATCCTACAATATGCGCGGTCTATACATCAATTACTTCGCCGCATTTTATGCAAACACGAACTTTTTTACCATCTTTGATTTCTTTTCTAACTCTTGTAGCTTTTTCACAAGATGGGCAGCAAATCATAACTTTGGATGCATTCAAAGGTTTTGCAATTTTGTTTAAACCGCCTTGAATACCAGCCATTGGGTTTGCTTTTTGAGCTTTAGTTACAACATTCACACCATCAACCAAAACGGTTCCTTTTTGAGTGTCAACGCTTTTAACGTTTCCTTGTTTTCCTTTGTCTTTTCCGGAAACTACAATAACACGATCACCCACTTTTGTGTGAAGTTTTTTATCTGCCAAAGAGTTGTTATTTTTAGCCATTTTCCTAGATTCCTATCTACAATTATATTACTTCAGGTGCTAGAGAAATAATTTTCATGAAATTCTTTTCTCTAAGTTCTCTTGCAACCGGTCCAAAAACACGTGTTCCTCTTGGGGCATTATCTTTGTTGATAATAACAGCTGCGTTTTCATCGAATCTGATAACTGAACCGTCGTTACGTTTAATTGCAGCTTTTGTTCTTACAACAACTGCCGTAACAACATCAGATTTTTTAACCGGCATATTAGGGTTAGCATCTTTAACAGCAGCTATTATAACGTCTCCCACTGCTGCATATTTTTTATTACCTGAGCCCATAACACGGATGCAAAGAAGTTCTTTAGCACCTGTATTATCAGCAACTTGTAATCTTGTTTCTTGTTGTATCATTTCTTGTTACCTTTTATTTTACGTCTACTTAGCAACACTTACAATTTTATCCAAGTTCCATCTGATTGAACCCGATAAAGGTCTTGATTCAACGATAGTAACAACATCGCCAATGTTGCATTGGTTTTGTTCGTCACGAACTTTGAAGTTTTTTGTAAATGTCATTGTTTTTTTGTATTTTTTGTGAGCCTTATGTTCTGCTACTTCAACAACAATAGCTTTTTCCATTTTATTGCTCACTACGGTTCCTTGTTTAACTTTTTTAGGCATTTTAGTTGTCCTTTATGCATTTAGTTCTTTTTGTCTTAAAACAGTTTTCATACGTGCGATTTCTCTTTTTTTGTTTCTTATTGACGCAGTATTCTCAAGCTGTTTAAGTTTATTATGTCCCATTTTTAAAGTAAATAATTCTTTTTTAGAATCAAGAATTAAATCCTTTAATTCGTCTGTAGATTTTTCTTTAATTTCTTGAAGTTTCATTTATTACCTACCTTTATTTACTTTTCTATTACTCTTAATTTGATAGGCAATTTTTGAGCAGCCAAGTTGAGAGCTTCAATAGCCTCGTCTCTTACTTCAAAGCTTACTTCAAACAATACCCTTCCCGGTTTTACAACTGCAACCCAGTATTCAGGATTCCCTTTGCCTTTACCCATACGAGTTTCAGCAGGTTTAGCCGTAATTGGTTTATCCGGGAATATTTTAATCCAAACATTACCGCCACGTTTGATTTTTCTTGTTATAACACGACGAGCAGCTTCGATTTGTCTTGAAGTAATCCAGGCGGGCTCAAGAGCCTGTAAACCATATTGACCGAACTCTAAATTACAGCCTCTGGTTTCAGTACCTTTCATATTGCCTTTCATTTTTTTACGAAACTTTGTCTTTTTAGGCATTAACATTTTTATATATCTCCTAATTGTTTTCTTTTTAAATTATGCTTCTTGAGTGGTGTTTTGAGCTTCTTGAGGTTGCTCTCCACGTTTTGGGCGTCTTTGAAAACGAGCATTTTCTTTAGGTGTAGCTTTTTTAATTTTTACATTCTGATCAGCTTTTTCACCGGGTAATAAATCACCCTT
Source organism: uncultured bacterium (assembly GCA_947361225.1). GTDB lineage: Bacteria > Cyanobacteriota > Vampirovibrionia > Gastranaerophilales > Gastranaerophilaceae > RUG14156. The sequence goes on along the minus strand of CANAIK010000032.1, from coordinate 13,566 downwards.
AAATACCCAAACTTTAACGCCGATTTTGCCCATTACGGTGTCAGCTTCCGCAAAACCGTATTGAACATCCGCTCTTAGTGTCTGCAAAGGAATTCTTCCTTCTTTTGCCCATTCGGATCTTGCAATTTCAGCACCGCCCAAACGTCCCGATACCATGACTTTGATACCTTGAACACCTGCACGCATTGTTCTTTGCATTGCTTGTTTCATAGCACGTCTAAAAGCGATACGTTTTTCCAGCTGAAGTGCAATATTTTCAGCTACCAATTGAGCGTCAATATCGATTCTCGCAACTTCAACAACATCAATTGTAACTGCGTTAGTTTTGATAAGTTTTTGAACAGCACTTCTCAATTCGTCAATTCCTTGACCGCCTCTGCCAACAACAATACCGGGTTTTGCAGTAACAACAGTTATATTAACGTTGTTTGCTTTTCTTGCAATATTAATTCTGGATACACCAGCAGTATAAAGTTTCTTCTTTATAAATTTTCTAATTTGAGCATCTTGTGCGATATTTTTGGCATATTGACCTTTTTTTGCAAACCAAGTTGAAACCCAAGGTTCAATTATACCTACTCTAAATCCGGTTGGATGTGTCTTTTGTCCCATTATTCACCTAGTCCTTTGCTACTTTCACTGTCAAATGAGATGTTCTTTTTAATCTCTTGTACATTCTACCTTGAGCACGTGGTCTTACTCTTCTGTAAGTTGCGGCTTCATCGGCAAAAATTTCTGAGATTTTTAAGTCATCTGCAGTTGCTCCAAATTTTTCTGAAGCATTTGCAATGGCAGCTTTTAGGTTTTTCTCAACAATTCGAGCTGCAAAATAAGGCATGAATTTAAGTGCCCTAAGCGCCTCAGATGCTTTTTTGCCACGGATTAGATTTAGAACACGTCTAATTTTTCTAACCGTCATTTTAATATCTGTTTGTTTTGATATAGCTTCTTGCATTTCTATATTTCCTTAAAGTTATTTCTAATAATTACTTCTTCTTGGCTGATTTATCAGCGGCGTGACCTCTGTATGTTCTAGTTAGTGCAAATTCACCTAATTTATGACCAACCATTTGTTCTGTAATATAAACAGGAACGTGATTTCTGCCATTGTGAACTGCTATTGTGTGACCAAGCATGTCAGGCACAATCATAGAAGCTCTTGACCAAGTTTTGATAACTTTCTTTTCGTTTTTTTCATTCATTGCTTCAATCTTTTTTTCTAAAGATGGATGAATGTATGGACCTTTTTTTAATGAACGAGCCATCTATTTATGTTCTCCTTTTATTTTTTTCTTCTTCTAACTATCAACTTACTTGAAGCTTTTTTCTTGTTACGAGTTTTGTAACCAAGAGCAGGTTTGCCCCAAGGAGTCTTCGGATTGCCACCGGGACCTGTTTTACCTTCACCACCACCGTGCGGGTGATCAACAGGGTTCATAGTAACACCACGAACCGTTGGTTTAATCCCTAAATGACGAGTTCTTCCGGCTTTACCAGTTGATAAGTTTTTGTATTCGGAATTACCTAAAACACCGATTGTAGCATAACAATCTTTTCTAACCATTCTCATTTCTGATGATGGAAGTTTTAAGGTAACATAGTTTCCTTCTTTAGCCATTACTTGAGCTGAATTTCCGGCACTTCTTGCCATTTTTCCGCCACATCCGGGTCTTAATTCAATGTTATGAACCAAAGCACCAAGAGGAATTGAGTCTAGAGGAAGTGCGTTTCCAACTGCAATATCAGCCTCGGGTCCCGATATAACTTGGTCCCCTACTGAAATTCCTTCAGGACAAAGAATATATCTTTTTTCACCGTCAACGTAGTTAATTAAACAAATTCTTACATTACGGTTAGGATCATATTCGATAGTCATAACAGTACCTTGAACACCGATTTTGTTTCTTTTGAAATCGATAACACGATATTGTCTTTTATGACCGCCGCCAATATGACGAGTTGTGATTCTTCCTGTGTTGTTTCTACCACCTGTTTTAGTAATAGACTTTAACAAAGATTTCTCAGGAGTCGAAGTAGTGATTTCCGAGTAATCCGGTCTTGTCATACCACGTTGACCAGGCGAAGTTGGGTTAATTATTCTAGTTGCCATAATCTTATACTCCTGTCAATTCTTCAATAGGATCGCCAACTATTGTAACAATAGCTTTTTTTCCTGATTGTGTTCTACCAAATTTTAGCCCCATTCTTTTTTGATGAGAGGGCATATAAACCGTTCTAACTTTCTTAACTTTGCGGTTCGGATAAGCTAGCTCAACTGCTTGAGCTATCTCGATTTTTGAAGCGTCTTTTTTAACTTCAAAAGTATATGTATTATTAGCTGTGCCCATCATTGATTTTTCAGTAATAATAGGTTTTTTAATAACAGCATATAATCTTTCTTTGTTGGTATTTGTATTTGTCATTATTTTGCCAACCTTTCAGTGATAGAGTTGATTGCTGATTCAGTTGTTATAATTGTATCTGCTTCAACTAAATCTTTAACATTTAGATTAGAAGGTAATAAAAGTTTTACAGTTGGAATATTTCTTGCTGATAAAACTAAATTTTTATTCTCGTCTGCAATTAAATCAGCGATTATTAAAATTTTACCTTCAGCTTTTAAATCTTTAAGTGCTTTTAACATAACTTTTGTTTTAGGTTCTGAGATTTCAGAAAAATCTTTAACAATTACAATGTTATCGAATTTTGCACTTAGTGCAGATTTTAAAGCCAATTTTCTTGCTTTTTGAGGAAGGGAGGTTTCATAACTTCTTGGTTTTGGTCCAAAAATTACGCCGCCGCCTCTAAACAAAGGACTTCTCAAAGAACCTGCACGAGCACGTCCTGTTCCTTTTTGTTTCCAAGGTTTTTTACCCCCGCCTGATACTTCCGATCTTGTTTTTGTACAAGCAGTACCCATTCTTGCATTGTTTAGTTGTCTTTTAAGCGCAAGATACATAACGTGAGTATTTGGTTCAACTCCGAAAACTGAACCTTGAAGTTCGATTTCACCAAGTTGAGAACCTTGGGTTGATAATAGTTTTACTGTTTTATTTTCTGTATTTTTTACTGATTTTTTTGTCATAATGCACCTCTAGTTCCATTTAGTCCTTGCGGGTTTTACTGTAACCAATCTGCCTTCAGGACCAGGAATGGCACCTTTGATAAGCAGTAAATTTTTATCGGCAATTATTTTAGCTACAGTTAATTTTGTAATTGTAACTTTTTCATTACCCATATTGCCTGCCATTCTCTTACCTTTTACAACACGGCTAGGAGTGGTTCCTGCGCCGATTGAACCTGGAGCTCTATGGTTCTTAGAGCCATGACCCATAGGTCCTCTTGAGAAATTGTGTCTTTTTACAGTACCTTGAAAACCTTTACCGATTGAACGACCGGTAACGTCAACTTTTTGAACATTATCAAGAACTTCAAGAGAAATTGTTTGTCCTACTTCAAATTTTGAAGCGTCTTCAACTCTGAATTCTTGTAAGTGTCTGTAGTTTTCAAGATTATTTTTCTTGAAATGACCGATTTGTGCTTTTGTTAAGTGTTTTTCTTTAGCAACAACTACGCCGACTTGAATAGCTTCATAGCCATCAGTTTCTTTAGTTTTTACTTGAGTTACAACAGCTTTTTCAACAGCAACTACGGTAACCGGGATACAAAGACCGGCTTCGTCGTAGATTTGTGTCATTCCAAGTTTTTTTCCAATAACACCAATTGTCATGTGTTAAAACCTTTCTGTTGTGAGAGCTACTTTTGATATAAAGTTTTTCTCTTAAGTGTACTTACTGACTTTGTTTAATTCTAAACTCTGCCTTTTTAAATAGATCACATTAAATATTAAATTGTGATTTCAAAAATTGAAGTTACAGTTTAACTTCAATGTCAACTCCTGAAGGAAGATCCATTCTTGATAATTCTTCAGTAGTTTGTTGAGTTGGATCATAAATATCGATAATTCTTTTATGAGTTCTCATTTCGAAATGTTCACGAGATTTTTTATCTACGTGCGGTGAACGAAGAACGCAATAAACTCTACGTTTTGTAGGCATTGGGATAGGACCGGAAACAGTTGCATCAGTCTTTTTAGCAGTGTCTACAATTTTTTGAGCAGAACTATCAATTAATTGATGATCATATGCTTTTAAACATACTCTGATTCTTTGTCTTTTTGCTGTGCTCATCTTAATTTTTATACCTTTTCTTAATAATTTAGATACGTTCGTATATTTAAGCGTATAACAAACAAAAATACACGTCAACAAGTTTTTTTATTTTATTTTTGTTGTTTACATATCTTTAAAAACCCTAAAAAAAATTTTTTGCTAGATTTTATATCCTTGAATAAATTTTTTAGGTAAATATTGAGCAATAGTTGTAACAAGAATTGAATCTTTTAAGTTAAGAATTAAAGGTGTGCAATCCTTAGCGTATTTTCTTCTAATTCTACCCAGACTTTTAATTGATATGGTCCCATCGAAAAAAATTTCCTCGTTATTTTTTGAATATTCGTCTCCAAAATAACAAACAGCATCAATTTTTAAATCATTTCCATATTTTTCAATTGCCTTAGCGCAGGCAAATTCTAAGGGTTCCAAGAACCATCTTTTTGTCCAATCAATTTTTGATGCACTAAAAATTTCATTATTAACAAGAATTGAACAGGAAATATTTTGATTAGAAACAAAAGCAAACTTATTATTTTTATATAAATCACAAGTTTTTTCAATTAAACTATAAATTTCTTTTTCGCTTAATTTAATTGAATCATTTGCAAAAACAATTTTTTTTAATCCCCCGTCAGTTGAAGTTAGCACATCTTTATAAGGCAAAAGGGACGAAAGCTTTATTGCTCTTAGTGCAAGAGTGTTGTTTTTGTTTTTTTCGAATGAAAAAATAATTGTTTTATTGTCAAAAAATCTGTTCGTATTAAGCCAGGATAAACAATCTTCGCAAGGTGGCGGGGTTGTTGCGGTTTTATCCAAGGGAATATTTTGCGCCATACAAATATATTTTATTTTAAAATCGAATTTTTCGGTCTTGTTTTTTTGCATATATTCTATTAATAAAGAATTGTAAAGGGACAAGATTGCAGATCTTTCAGCACAAATTGAAGAAATTTCATTTCTTGTGTTGTTAAAATTAGTCCCTAAAGCCCAATTGTTATTATTATCGCAAATATTGGCAGCGAATCCTCTATGAGTTATATTTCCAGACGAAAAGTTAGCTAAAGCCAATTTATGAGCCTCTAGGAGTTTTTTTACGATTAATTCTTTTTCTTTTTTTGATAAATCAATTCTATCGTCGGAAATTAATTCCATATTCTCTATATCAATATAATAATTTGTAGTCATAGCATTATTATAGCAACAAAAGAAAAAATTAATCCACTTGATTACAAGTGGATTAGTCCAAGTCTAGTAGTTATACCTTAATAAACTTTTTTTTGTTAATAATCTAATAAATTTGTCCGTTTCCTTGTTAATAACTAGACCACCACTCCTTTCATACAACCAGTTTCTTTCTCAACCATTCTTTAATTTTATTCGTTCATTTTTTCTAATCAATAGAAATTAATGTTAAAAAAGTTTTACATTTATTTTTTCCAGAAAATTAGCAAAAAACTCATCTTAACAAACTTAATATTGTATTTTCTTGTTGACAAATCGAATTGTCCTCAATTCTACTTGAACAAATAAAACAAAACCCCGAAAACCCCTGCTATTGCCATATAAATTATGGGGTCTCTTTTTAATTTAAAAGTTAGGATAAATAAAAATCCAACAACAAACAAAGCTTTATAGTTAATTGAGGAAAAATTATTCAAGACAAGATTGTAGAAAAGTTTTATTCCAACGCCCGCTATTAAAGCGCAAGACGTGGGTCTTAGGACATATAATATCGATTCAACGAATCTATTCTCAATAAATTTTTTATAAAGTCGAAAAATTTGAGTTGTAATTAGAATCATAGGTAGAATTAGCGCAAAACTTGATAAAAACGCACCTTTTAACCCTAAGGTTTCAAAGCCCGAAAAAGTTGCCATGTTAAGTCCGATTGGTCCCGGGGTAATACCTGAAATTGCAATTAGCTGCAAAAGTTCGCTATGCGAAAACCAACTATATTTATCGATTAATTGATACAAAAAAGGCAAAGACGCATATCCGCCTCCATAAGTAAAAAGTCCGATTTTAACAAATTCATAGAACAAAAGGAAATATGTATTATGCATTTTTTTTGTCCTTTATTATTCTAATAATTACCCCTAAAAAAATAGATGAAATAATTAACAAAACAGGGCTCACTTTAATTAAACTTAAAAAGAGAATTATAAAAAACCAAACAAAACTAAAAATATCAACAATACTTTTTTTCCACATTTCTCTTAAAGTTAAATAAATTAAGACAATAACGGATAAATTTACCCCCCAGAAAAGCCCCTCAATAAAAGGAATTCGAACGATTGCGCTTAAAAGTTTAGCAACAACGACAATTGAAACAAAAGGAGATAAAGACATTGCAAAAACGCTCATTAACGCTCCTTTTAGTTTCATAAGCTTGTATCCGACTAAAATTGCCATATTAATTGCAATAATCCCCGGTAAACACTGCGCAATACAATAATAATCACAAATTTCATCATCACTAAGCCAGTTTCTTTTTTCCGTAAGTTCGTTTTTCATAATCGGAATAATGACATAGCCCCCGCCCAATAAAATTACTCCGATTTTAAAAAAAACCTTAAAAATATTAACTAAACTGACTTTTTGCATTATATTAACCTAGAATTTAAGCGCTTGGATGAAGTTTTTAACAATTAAAGGATTATAAGCTTTATAATCAACAACGGATAAAACAAGCTTAGAGGAAGGATTTTTAGCCTTTGCATTTTTAGTTGAATAACAAGCAATTATTCCAACAACTTTTTTAAATGGGATATTCTTAACATTCGCTTCGAATTTTACATAAGGAATAGTTTTATTTTTCGCAACAAAACTGCCTCTTTGAATGATTTCGAAGTTTTCGAATGTAATAATTGAATCCTTTAAGTTCTCTAATAAGGAATTAATTTTTTTGTCAATATTTTTTGTTTCGAAGTCCTTAGGAGAAATTTTTTGTTCGTTTTTTAAGTCATAAATTGTAATTTTTTGATTTGTCGGTAAATATTTTGCATTAATTTTTTTATATCCAAATAAATTGAAATTCCGACAAAGCTGATAATCATTAGGGATTAAAGAAAAATCAGCGTAGTTTTTTTCGCTTTCGACAAACTCAGCCCTTGTTGGATTCTGGTAATTATTTATCAAATTCTTGACAAAAGCATAACCCCCGAAAGCAAAGAATGAAATAATAAGAGCAAGAATTATAATTTTTTTAATTATACTTGTAATTATTTTTTTTAAACAGCCCATTTTTTTATTTTTCCCCTAAAAAAATATTTTATCCTAATGATTTTAACTTTATCTTAGTTTGGGTTCAACTTTGTAAATTTTTGTAAATAAGTTTAGCTAACGCTGTGAGGATGGGTTGTATTGTAGACATCTTTTAACCTTTGGATTGAAACGTGGGTATAAATTTGGGTGTTTTTAATGCTTGAATGACCTAAAAGCTCCTGAACAATTCTAAGATCAGCTCCTTTTTCCAAAAGTTTGGTTGCAAAACTGTGTCTAAAAATATGGGGGGTAACGTGTTTTGTAAAATGAATTTTAGAAAGACAATCCTTTAAAGCTTTTCGAATACTTTGATTCTGGAGTCTAAAACCGTTGTAGTTTATAAATAAAGGGCTCGTTGGAGTTATTTCTTTTTTGCAAATTAAATTCGAAACATTCTCAATATAGTTAATTAAACCTTCTTTTGTTTTATCGGGAATTAGGACAATTCTTTCTTTTGCGCCTTTTCCAAAAACACGAATTTCGTTTTGATCTAAATTCAAATTCTCATAATTAAGATTAGATAACTCAGAAATTCGCATTCCTGAAACCCAAAGAAGTTCAAGAATTATTCTGTTTCTAAAACCTGCGGGGGTTTCAATTTTAATTCCCCTTAGAATCGATTCGACTTCTTCTTCTATTAAAAAATTGGGCAAAGTTTTGTTTTGTTTAGGAATAGGAATATTATCAATAGGATTATATTCAATTAGTTCTTCTTGATATAAAAATTTATAAAAAGCTCGAATTGAAGCGATTTTTCTTGCAATTGTCGTTTTTTGATAGTTAATTTGACTTATAAAATAAAGATATTCACTAAATTTTTTAGGATCAATACTTAAAACACTTGAATCCGATATCCACAACAAAAACGTGTAAACATCGGCACAATAAGCTCTTATTGTATGAATTGAAAAATTTTTTTCATTCTTAAGATAAATTCTAAAATCTTCCAAGTATTCTTTTTTTTCATCCATAGTGTTTTCATTATACAATTTTTAAAGGCGAGGGGGCAATTGTTTTTATTGTTATAATTTCAATAATTAAAAATAAATTTTTCTTAGTATGTAAAAATGTAAAGAAAAATTATATTATTATATCAAATATTCCCCCTTTGTTATATTATTTTGATAGGTATCCCCAAAAAAGGAAATTGGTTTAAATTGCAGAACAATTTTGACAGTCTTGATAACTTGGAACTACGAGTACAAAAGTCCTCTGTTGTACAACAAAGAGCCAATCTTGTTGCAGTTTATTTGTATAAACAATTTATTGATTTTCACCAAGCAACGCTCAATACCAACGATATGTTCTCAAAAATGCTTGAGAATTTAGCTGAAGTTGTGGAATATCTAAAACAATCTTTAAATGTAAGAAATGTTCCTGCGCAAAACGTTACCTACAGTATTGATCAAGCTAAAACTTTAGCAATTGTTAATATCCTGTGGCACAAAATAAGTTTTACAACAAGATTGTTTAATATTTCCCCTAAAGCTTTGCCTCAAAAGAATGCAAATCCTATTTTTTGCGGAAGAATTCTTGCAATTAACGGTGATTATTCAAAAATGATTAAAGAATCCGACGATTATGAAAAACAAATGGACACTTTATTGGACAATGAAATTGCGTCTTTGTATATTCCGAGTGAAAAAACTCAAGGCTGCGTCATGACAATTCGTCACAAAGACAACCAAGAGCTTTATATAAGTCAAATCGACGCCCCTAGAGAATTTTTGCTAAAGGTTATTGAAATTGTTTGTGCCGGTGGTGAATTCCACAAACAAAACACCAAAAAAACAGGTTTTATTTTCTAAACAAACAACAAGACCGGAGTTTTATCTCCGGTCTGTATTTTATGCTTTTGCCGTATGCGCTAGGATAATTTTTTTTCTTAGTTTTTCAAAAAAATTAGCAACGGGTGCTTCAACAACTTTAGAAAGTTCCCTTAATTCCTTTTCGTATTGTAAACTAATCGGATTGTACTCGCATAATTCAAGGTCTTTTTCGTAATCCATTTTGTCGTCCTTATTAAACTAACCTCACATTATTAATATCGACATTCTAGGTTCAATTCTTTAAAAATTTATTCAATTGTTTACATTTATTAACAAATTTTTAATGTAGAATTGGAATATGAAAATAAAAGTTACAACATTGGAACAAACCAAAAAATTAGCTCAAGTTTTTGCGTCCTGCATTGATAAAAAGGGAATTTTTGCAACTCTAACAGGTGATATCGGGGCGGGAAAAACCCAATTTATAAGATATGTTCTTGAATCCTTGGATGTTCAAGAACCGATAACAAGTCCCAGTTTTGTAATTTTGAATGAATATAGAACAAAAGATTTCGAAATTTATCATTTTGATTTATATCGATTGGAAAAACAGGGACTAAAATCGATTGTAAGTGAATTAAGAGAATATTCCAAAGAAGGAAAAATAACTTTTGTCGAATGGGCTCAATTTGCAAAAAACGAAATTCCCCCGCAAGCACTTAAAATCAATGTTCAATACGATGATAACGATTTGAATATAAGGTATTATACCTTCCAATCAATCGATAATGATTTTTTAGATAAATTTATAAAGGCGAATAAATGAATATATTAAGTTTGTGTTGCGCCCTTGATAATTCTTATTTAGGGATTGAATACGAGGACAAAATTTATAGTGAAATTATTAAAAGTGACAAAAATTATCACAGTTTGTATTTAATTACAAAAATTAAGGAATTATTAAATAAACATAATATTAATTTAAATAATATTGATTTAATAACCGTTAACACAGGTCCCGGTAGTTTTACGGGAATTAGGGTTGCTTTGGTTGTTGCAAAAATTCTTGCTTGTGAGCTTAGTATCGGTTTAATAACCCTTACAACCAATGAAATTCTGCTTAAATCATTCAATAAAAAATATTTATTAATGGATGCAAGAAAAGATATGTATTTTTTTGCAACAAAAGATAAAATCGAACTTATTTACAAAAATAAGTTCTCAAATGATATAAATAAAGACGAAGTTCTTGTTGATAAAAGAATTAAGGAAACTTTTCCCGATTGCACTTGTTATGAAGAAATCGACAAGGATTTAGCCTCAACTATGATTGAATTAGCTAAAGAAAAATATAGCGCTGTACAGAATAAAGAAGAATTTAGCTACATAAACGCTAAACCTAACTACATTCAGACCCCTCCGGTTTTTTAACATCCGAATTTAAAGACCACAAAAGACCTGCAAGCCAGCCAAAAAAAGTCCAGCCCAAAACGAGTGTCAAAACGGCAATTAAGGCAGTATTTTTGTGATTTCTAATATATGCAATCCCAACAGGAAGAAAATATATGCATAATGATATTGCAAGCCAGATTGTACACAAAAATATTGCAATTATAATCATTTCCATTCTATTAACCTTTTTATTTTATTATAAGCATAGTTTTGTTTTTAAACATTGCCTAATCGTCATCAAATTCACCAACTAAAGTCTCTAATAAAAAGGTTGTACCACCGGAGGGTTTATGTAAGACAATAAAACAAGTTAAATCACTCGGATTAAGACTGGTTGCAACCGCCTTGCACTCGGTAGCGTTGTTTGTTACACCACTATCGTCCGCTTTTTTAGGACAAATTGCCCCTGCGCCCGTTGTTGCACAAGTATCACAATTCTCAGTCGTAGCACATTTAGATAGGATTCTATAAACACCTTTTGTTGTATCCCCGCATTGTTTTTTGTGGAAAAATCCTGCCCCGCCATATGCTCCGCAATCAGCCTCCATTGGAGATAACGCCGAAGCAATTAAAACTCCTGTTGTTTCTTCTTCGTCCGTTGCAGCCCTAAAAACATCATAGCTTATTACTTTTTTGTCTCTTGGAAAAGCTTTTTTAACTTCAGCTCCATTAGAGGTAAATCCTTGTTTACAATAAGGATTTTTTCCTTTAGCGTTGGTATCAAGAGCTATTTTTGTTCCATCTTCTTTATAAACAGCGTCGTCACTGCAATCCACAGCTTGGATATTTCCTGTAAACGCTCCTCCGTTATAGATTCTTAGAGGGAATCTATCAACCCAGACTTTATTTACACCTTTGGACCCATCAATATCCAATACAATATTTTTAAATTTAAACTCGGATTCAGGATATGGAGTTATCCAATTATTAGTTAAGCCTTGAACAGTACTTTCATTAGGGAAAGTTATGTTAACTTTGGTGTTTGCATAAACTTCACTATCCACCTTACAATCAGGCAGGCTTTTAAGCGCAAAAACATCCGCAAGCGCAATACAATAAGCATCTTTATCCGTATTAGTATTATTTGCAATATTTTTAGCCCTTCCCATTGGAAGTTCGTCTATATCTTCGTCTTTTTGCAAAATTGCAAGATTTCCACGGGTTAAATTCTTAAGTGCAGCATAAACAAAAATTCTTGCTTTTTGAACATTTGGTTTATAAACGGTTAAACACATTCCTGATAGTAAAAGAATTAAAGATAATGCGATAATTACTTCAACCATGGTCCAAGCGGATATTTTTTTCATAAAGGATTGCCTTTCTATAATTTATGAGTTAATTAAATATAACAAACATTGTTCGTAGTTGTCAAAATCTTTATATGTATTAATATTTAATTTTTCCTTATTGATATTAAGAACGGTTTTATTATTAACCGTAATTATCTTAATTCCAAGTTCATTCGCCCCTAAAACCGCTTTGGATCCAAGTGCGGTTTTTGGAACAACCAAAAATTCGATATCTTTATTAACAATTCTAGCACTTTTATAATCCTCAATCAAAGGGGCAATTGAAAGTCCTTCAACAACACAGGGAAGATAAGTTGAACTTATTAATTCTGATGCAACCTTAGGATTCTCAAGCTTATAGGAGATATCCACTATAGAAAACGCAGGAGCGTGAGCGGCGGGGATTCTAAATTCTTGGGTAATTAAATGAGAAATAATCGCTTCAATTCCACCAATAGGATCAACACCTTGTGCGTTGTTGTAATCCTCGCTTTCTCCTAAAGTAAAAAAATTGCACACAACTGCAATTGCCTGCGCTCCTTTTTTAATTAAATTAGACGCACAAACTAAAAGTTCTTTAGGATTAGATAAATTTCCTAAAGAAATTCCTTTTTTGTTGTCAAGTTCAACCCCAACGGGATTTTTCGTATATTCAACAGCGCAAATTTCAATCCCCTTAACCATTCTAAGTGCACTTAGCGTATTTAAGTGAATATTAAGGATTTCTTTTTTTATCGAACAATCAAAAATCACCCCGATTTTATTGGTTTCGTGGTTTTTTTTGGGATTTATTCCAAATTCTCCTAAAATGAATCTATCGAGTAAATTCCCTTCTAAATAGCCCATATCATAATTGATTGCGCTCAAAATCCCGCCGTTGACTGCGTTGGGGTTAACAATTGTATAAAAATAGCGGCTGAATTTTTTTGCAATATATCCAAAATCCCCGGCGTAACCCCCGATTTGCGCTCCAATTCCCGTTGGAATCGATAAAATTATTGACCTTTTATCAAATTTATCCAATTACCCGCCCCTTGCAATTCTTAAAAATAAATTATCAAAAACATTTTTATCGTTAATATTTGCTCTTGAATAACTTATGGTTTCTTTAGTTAAGTTAATATCATTGTTAATTTTTAATCGAAGTTCAATGTTATCGATATTATTAAGCATAACATCCAATAAAAACTCCAAAAAAGAATTGAGGAAATCCTCAGCAGTAATTTGATTATTTTTTATATAATTCTGACAACTTAAAGATAAGTTAATTGCTTTTTTATAATCAAGATTGTAATAATCTTCCATTAAAGAAGAAATATCGATTGAATTCTTCTCTTTTTCCCCTCCCAATTTAAATGTTTGACATCTTGAAACAATTGTCGGAAGAATATTTTCCCTGGATTTGGTTAAGAATACAAAAACCGTTTTTTCGGGCGGTTCCTCAATTGATTTTAACAATGCATTGAGGGTTGTTGTGTGAAAAGTTTGATAAGTTAAGGGTTCAATTGAATAATCAATTTTTTTTGTGTCATAGTTTAGTTTATCAAAAAATTCAAGCTCGTTTTCCTTGTATTGATAAGGTTTTGAGGAAAAAAAGATAAAAAAACGATAATTGTC
>CANAIK010000031.1 GCA_947361225.1 uncultured bacterium | reverse complement strand
TGAGTAGAACTGCAACTTGATTTAGAATCACAACTTGTATTAGTACAAGCATAATAATTACAAGCTATGCAAGTTAAACCAAAATCACTGCACGACCTGCAAGCGGTTTTTGTGTCGTTTACAGCTCCACTGCAAGGTAAACAGCTCGTTTGCCCTGTGTTTGGCTGATAATAACCCGCTCCACAACCGGGACAACTCGTAACATTCGCAGTGTTTGACGCAGTTCCGCTTGGACAGTTTTGACAAGAACTCCCGTTCCAATAAGTTCCAGCACTGCAACTTGTACAAGATTTATGACTATTATATACAAAACCACTACAAGTTTTACAATCTGTTTTACCTTCTTCGTCTTGATATTGATTAGCTCCATCACAGTTTGTGCATCCTGTTGCAGCGTTTGTTGCGTTAGCTTTAGTACCCTTAGCACATTTTTGACAGGTTCCGCCTTCAGTGGAATAATATCCTGCTCCACAAGCTACGCAAGAATTACCACTTTTTTGATACCCTGCCTTGCATTTATCGCAACCACTTGCCCCGCTTGAACAATTAGCACAATTAGCAACAGTACAAGTTTCACATTTACAAGTTAGAGTGTTTTTAAACTGATTCCCACAGGTTATAGGACACGCAATGCATTGGTTTCCCAAACAAAGTGTGCATTGAGACCCAACAGAATCGGGGCATTTCATACTTAACTTCTTAGTTCCAATACTAACCCCGCCGTGTTTAAGTTTGTGTGTAACCATAGGCGCCATAGCAGCCATAATGACTGAAATTGTGATTAAGCTTATAAGTAGCTCAATCAAAGAGAAAGCTTTTTTCATACTTTTTTCCTTATATTTTTCGTGTAAATTTCTTCTAACAAGAACTATAAAGGTGGTAATTTTTGAATAATTACTACTATTAAACTCATAATATCGATTATTAGACTCTTTGTCAAGTAATTTTTCTATCCATTTGTTCCTTATATATAAATATTTAGATTTGTACAATAATACATATGGATTGTGATATGGATAAAGAAAAAATAAAAAAATTGACAGGACTTAGGGTCAAAGAACTTCGAAAAAGCCGTGGTTTTACACAGGAAAAATTAGCTGAGCTAACAGAAATCGGGGAAAGGAATTTAAGCAAGATTGAATGCGGGAAAAATTTTATAAGCGCTGAAACTTTAATCAAACTTGCTTGTGCGCTAAGGGTTCATCCTTATGAAATTTTTAAATTCGAACATTTACAAGACGATGAAGTTTTAAGGGATGAGCTAATTAAAAAACTTTACAATAAAGAAGTTGATGTTAAGCTTTTGTATAGAATTTATCAGGTTCTATAATGACATTTAGAATTATCGAAACAAAAGATGGATCCAAAGGACTCTATAATATTGAATTAGAGGAAGTTTATCATTCTTTTTTAGGGGCCCAAACTGAGGCTATTCAAAAATTTGTTAATCCTGTTAAAAAATTGGATTACAAACCCTTAAGCATTCTTGATATTTGTTATGGGGTTGGATACAACACAAAAACGGCACTTTTAGAGCTAAAAAACATTGAATCAATCGATTGCGTGGAAATTGATAAAAAATTGGTTGAGTTTTCTTTTAATTTTGAATTCAATGACAAAATTAACAAAACTATTGAAAAAAACTACAAAAACCCCGATTTTATTACGTTCTACATTGACGATATAAGAAAAGTCGTTAAAAAATTGGATAAAAAGTACGATATTATTTTTTATGATGGTTTTGCACCCTACAAAGATTCCTGTCTTTGGAGCGAGGAACTTATTTTTGAGGTTTCGAAGTTATTAAAAAAACAAGGATTAATTACAACCTACAATCATTCAAAACCCGTTCTAAATGCGTTTTTTAAGGCAAAAATGAATATAGGGAAAACGATTTATGATAAAAAACCATAGGATCCGTTTTTTCTTTCGATAAAAAACTTTTGGATAACCCCTTAAGTGATTTTGAACTTGAAACCCTTGAAACCAAATCCGCAATTACTTATAAGGACAAGAATTTAAATTCAACTCATAAAAAAATCGTTGAATTGAGAAATAAAGAAGTGGAACAATCAAAAAAACCAACTTTGAGTTCATATAAGAAAAAAAATATAGAAAAAAAATAGTTTTTGTGTTATATAGAAATATATGTAATTTAAAGGAGTTTTATTATGTCAGAAGAACAAAACAAATGTGATATTATTGAAAACAAAGTGAGAAAAGCTACTGCTTTTGCAATTGCTGCTTTTATAATATCAATCGCAGCTTTAATTCTATCGTCTTTAACATACAGCGGGTTTGGCATTGCAAACCACGAAGGCGGGGGTAAAAAAGTTGTAATTTCTAAACAATATGACAAAGGAAGAAGTCTTGAAAAAGCTAAAGAAACCAAAAAACCGATAATTGTCTTTTTCTACACTGATTGGTGTGGTTTCTGTCAAAGATTCGCTCCTGTTTTTGATAAAATTACAAAAAAATCTGCAATTAAAAAGAATTTTGCAATTGCATTTGTAAATTGCGAAAAAGAAGAAAACCAACCAATTGCTAAAGAATTTGAAATCCAAGGATTCCCAACAGTTTATGTAATTGATGAAAAAGGAGTTAAAACTCAACTTGATAACAACACTTTCTTTAACGATGATTCAGTTGATGTTGTTTCAAAAAAAGCACTAGAGTTAATTGGTGAAAAATAAACTTATTACAAAATTATCTTAAGCCGAATGGATTTTTTCATTCGGCTTTTGGATTTTTTTATTTGTTTGAATATTTTTTATATTTAAGGTTTAATTAATAAATGGATTTTGAAATTCGACAAATGAATAAATTCGACGAAGATGAAATTCTTCTTATGATGGAAGAATTCTATCAATCAGACGCAGTTTATACAAGTGGTTCAAGAGAAATTTTTATTAACGATTATAAAAATTGCATTAATGACAACCCTTACTTAGAAGGGTATGTTTTTTGTATTAAAGATAAAATCCTTGGTTATTCAATGATTGCTAAAAGTTTTTCTACTGAATTTGGGAAAAATTGTCTTTGGTTTGAGGATTTGTTTGTTAAAAAAGAATATCGATGCAAAGGAATTATTACCAACTTTTTTCAATATATTGAAAAAAAATATCCAAATTATTTATATAAACTCGAAGTAGAAGAATACAACAAAAACGCCCTATTTGCATATAAAAAGTCAGGCTTTTTAGAACTTCCTTATAAAGAAATGGTTAAATATAATTTTTAAATCCATTAGAAATAATTTTATTTAAAAATTGCTAAAAATCCGACTATTGTTGTCATTCAGTTTTTTGACTTACATTTTTTTACACGAAAGTTCAACAGTTTTTTACACTTTTTTACACGAATATTCTATATAATCTTACACTTTTTTACGTGGAATGTTCTAAAATTTTATTCGTCCTTTGGAGCTTCGATTTCTTCAATTAATCGATAAAATTGCAAAAGTTCTTGTTTGTTAAAACCTTCTTTGCTAAAGATTGAATAATATCCCCCGGAGGCTGAAAAGTTTGCAATAATGATATTTTTATCGTTATAAACCAAATTAAAAGGAATGCAATCCAGAAGATAATATTTTTTGTTAACTTTATTATTAATTATGCAAACTCCGTCAATATCTTCTTTGGTTTCACATTTGTCGGTTTTTGTTATTGTAATATTTTTGTTGTTGAAGTTAAACTTAACTTCAATTCTGCCTTTTTTAGCTTTAATTTTGGGATTCTCAACCAAAAGCGAAAAATCAAACCCTGCTTTTTTCGAGGCTAAGTTATAATCCTTAACATTGCAGCTGCAAAGCAAAAAACCAAGTAAAGATATAATTAATAATTTCGAATAATTTTTCATAATATTTAAAAACATAAGGGCTTATGTAGTAGATTATACTAAAAATTCTTATAATCGTCATTTTGAACTGACTAGAAAATAAGTCGAGATTTATCGAGACGTAATTTTCTGTTCCTACTTGGCGTTTTCAGCATCTTACCAATTATCGGATTCGAAAAACAAGTTCGGAATGACATTATGATTAGTGTTTAAGAGTATTTGGTGCAAAAGTTGCATATAAATCCCTAAAAAATTTTTATTACTAAGACATATAGAATATTATTGCAACTATACGTTCCTGTCCGTTCAAAATTCTTCGATTTGAATTTATAATTTTAGTCATTGGAAGAAAAGAGGAAATTATGGGTATAAAGATAAGTTATAAAAGATTTAAGAAAAATTATAAAGTTGTAAAGAAAATTTATAATTGCATTGTTTTATTGCTTTGTTTCTGCGATAAACACAAAGAGGAAGACGAAGACACAATATCTTGCATACTTACTCTTGTTGAATATTTATCCAAGGAAGTTGATAAACTATATTATGATTTTTTCAATATTGAAAACGGACTTAATGAGAATGGGGAAAAAGTATAATTAGTTATATTAAATAGGTATATTTGGTACATAGAATTAAATGCATATATGAAATAGTATTATTATATGCATAATTATCAAGAAAAGCATTTAAAAATAGCAATAGGCAAACTGATTGCCAATAAAAGAAAAACGTTAAATCTATCTCAAGAAATACTAGCTGAAAAACTGGGCATAGCAACTAAAACTTTAAGCAAAATAGAAAACGGGCATTCGTTTGTTTCAGCTGAAACCCTTTGCAAGCTTTGCAATTTTTTTAATTTACCGCCAAAAGTATTTTTTGAAATCAATGAGACAATTGACATAAACGAGCAGAAATTAAATACGCTAATTGAAAAACTTCGTTATGGCGGTGATGAAAAAATTGATTTTTATACTAATATTATAAATATAATTGATACTAAATATAAATAATGGATAATTATAATTTAAACTACTACAAAAAGAAAATTGGCGAAAATATTGCAAAATATAGAAAAGAAAAGAAACTTTCACAAAAACAACTTGCAACTATCGTAGGAATCTCCCCTCAAACTCTGTCTTGCATTGAAATAGGAATAAACAACCCTTCTTTTAATGTTATAATAAAAATTACACAAGGGTTAAACATCCCAATTGCTTATCTTTTCACTTTTGATGAAGATATTTATACAATCAAAAATAAACAACTTTTATTTTTAGCCGCCAAGGCGTTTCAAGATGTTGAATATTCAAAACGCAAGACTGTATTTAAATTAATTGAATGTTTTAAAAAGGAATCAACCTAAACTATTTTTTTCTTAACAGCTCTTTTATTGATTTTGCGTGTGCAATCATATGTTTAAGCATAGCTTTATTAAAATTATTAACAACACGTCCTAATTCCAATTTCAGCTCATTATCTGATTTTTCAAGAGTATATTCATTTTTAAAATCAAATAAATCTGAATAATCAATGTTTAATTTTTCAACAAATACTTCTATAGCTCTCAAAGAAGGTTTTCTTTTGCCAATTTCAATCATTCCAATTGTTGTAGGATGCATATCGCATATTTCTGCAAAGTCTTGTTGAGTAAGATTTTTGCTTTCTCTAATTTCTTTTAACTTTTTTCCTAATAATTCAGCGAGTTTCATATTATTAACATTAAAGCTAATATTAACTTTATTCTATCGACAAATAAGATAATATATTTATATCCTATTTGGATAAAAATTATTCTTTTGGGTGATTACAAAAAAATTTAAAGTAATAATATATTTCAAGTACAACAAATACTTTGAAATATATTGAAAGTTTTTTAAAAAGGAAATAATGTGAATAATCACAATTCAAAACCAATTATGTCTATTGACGCAATCGCTTGCGTTCTTAATGTTCATCAAAGAACTTTAAGAATTTGGGATAAAGAAAAAATTCTAAAACCGCACAGAACCGATAAAAATAGAAGAATGTACAGTATTCAAGATATCCAAAAAGGAGAATTTATACTTTTTTTAACAAGAAACTTAGCACTCAATTTAGCTAGTGTAAAAATTATCCTTGCGCTACTTGCACAAAACAATATTAAACCTGAGGAATATATTAACTACATTGATGAAGCTGCAAAAACAGCGAATATCGATAACGAAGTGCAAAAAGATAATATCTATAAAACTAAAAAACGAGGAAGACCAAAAAAGGATTAATTTTATTGCATTTTTTATAGATGTTGATTTATTGGATACAGACAAAGAAGTATATCCGGGATTTATATACAACTTAAAAATTAATCATAATGTCATTTTCGAACTTGTTTTTCGAATCCGTCAACTGGTAAGATGCTGAAAACGCCAAGTAGGAACAGAAAATTACGTCTCGATAAATCTCGACTTATTTTCTAGTCAGTTCAGGGTGACGGTGGTTTTAAGAATTTTTAGTGTAATGTGCTACATAAGTCCAAATTTCTATTTTTTTGATATTATTAGAATAGATTTTTATTAAAGGGAATTTGTATGGAAAAAATTAAGAATTTTTTAAACAACCATTTGGATTTTAGGGTTTACGGGGTAACCCGGGTTGCTTTTTTAATATTAGCGCTAATTCCTGTTTGTTTAGTGTATATGCCTCAAAAATACGGCTATGAAAACGGTTTAATTGAAAGTATTCAAATGGTTATTCTTTTTGTAATTCTGGGGCTTTGTTTGAGTGCTAGGGTTAATAAAACTTTTTTTCGATTCTGCGGTTGGATTCTAACAATTATTATGATTCGAGAAGTTAATTGCGGAAGAACTTTATTTTTCCACGTCCCCGGAACCGAGAATTCTTATTATCCCTGGAGGGAAATAAAATACGGATATTTGGTTCATCCTATTTATGGAGTTTATATTGCAATCGTTTTTTTGTGTTTTTTAATTAAAAAACAATTTATAACTTTATTTAAATTAGTTAAACGGGTGAAGTTTCCCGTTTGGAATATTGCGCTTGCTTGTTTTTCAATGTTTATGGGAGCAATAGCTGAAAAAGCAACGAATAACAACTTTATTTTCGAAGAAGGTTTTGAGCTTTTGTTCTATGTTTGTCTTTTGGGGATTGTTTATCTTTATTCAAGACACGAAAACTTTATGTTGGAAGTTGAAAGTGATTAACTATTCTTTTTTAGAATTATTATAATAACCGCTAAAAGGATTAGTATAATTCCAAATGTCATTTTTAGAGTTATTTGTTCGTGGAATATTATAACTCCAAAAAACAGTGCGGTTAAGGGTTCAAGACAGCCTAGAATTGCGGTTTTTGTTGATCCTACCAATTTTATTGCAGCTCCTAAGGTTTCAAGGGATATTATTGTCGGGATTATTGCAAGTCCGATTGCGCACAACCACAAAAAAGGAGTGTTGAGGATTTTTAAATGAGTGCAGAATCCTAGATTGACAATATATACAAAAAGTCCAAATAACATTACATAAAAACTTATAATATCTATTTTTATATGTTTTATCGAGTTAATATTCTTAATTCCGACAATATAAATTGCATAGCTTAAAGAAGCGATAAGGACATATATTATCCCCTTTAAATTAAGAGTAGAATTTGTCGAATTGTTTAACAATACAATTCCTATTGAACAAAGAATTAAAGACAAAATAGTGGTTTTGGTGATTTTTTCTCGATAGAACAAATTCATTAGAATTGCCACAAAAATAGGGTAGGAAAATAGAATTGTGCAGGCAATTCCTGCGTCTATGTAGTTAAAGGAAAGAAACAAGAATAACGATGACAAAGAGAACAATAAACCCATAATAAACAAAGGAAAAATTGAGTTTTTTGGAATTAAGAGGGATTTTTTATTAATAAATTTAATTACAAGTCCATAAATTATAACTGCAAGAAAATATCGGTAGAAAAGGGCTGAATTCGAGTCAATTCCGCATTTGTACATAGGAAGAACAAGCAAAGGGTTCATTCCGTAACATATTGCAGCGATTGACGCCAGAATAATTCCTTTTTTGTTTTTGTTGCGAATTATTTTCATTGTTATATTATATTAACAACTAATATTCCATACAACAACCAAACTTCGAATTAATTCATTCTATAAACTAAATTTAAATTATTAATATCGACAAAATCCTTATAAACATAGGGGATTTCAACCAAAAGTTTGCTTTTATCCTTATAATCACACAGGGCGTTTGAATTAATAAAATAATCATCCAGTTTAACTGTATATTTCCCCGGTTCGATTCCTGAAAAATGAAATTGACCGTTTTTGTCAACTGTGCTGTAAGAAATCTCCTTCCCTTCTTCGTTATTTAGAACTACTATAAAATCGTTCGTATTAAGCGTTCTTCCAAAATCATCGATGACTTTTACAACACCTGTTATGTTTCCTGCGCAGCTTTTTAGGGGAAATTCAATATTTGTATTTTTTCTTGCATCTATTCTTATAATTTTTTCATTTGGAATATTTTTATCAACATAAAGTGTAGCAGGAAGTTTATCAAGATCGATTTTAGCTGTATAAATACCTGCTTGCGTTGGGGGTGAATAAAGTTTTCCTTTTTTATTTGTGTAAGTTGTGTCATTAGCCCAGCTGAATTTTATTGGGACATTTTTTATAGGAATATCTTCTTTGTCGAATTTTCCGTTTTTGTTTTTATCGATATATGCCCTTATAATTGCATAACCTCTTGTGTCATCGATAAATCCGACTGATTTTATTCCAAAAGGCGATATTGCAAAAGCATCATTAAGAGCTATGTTTATAGAATGTCTGTTGCTCATTGGAAGATACATATTATTAATTATATAACCGCCTGTTGTGTTGTATTGATAATTTAAATTAATTGTCCTGCCGGATTTTGTTCTATAGGCAAGATTTGCCGAAAAATCAAAACCGCTGTCCGATCCCCAATATTTGTACCCGGTAGCTAAACTCAAAGTCAAACGCTTAATTTCAGGAAAAGTATATCCGACTTTTATTGTATTGTATTTGTTTTTTTGATTTGTATAGTTGTATTCAATATTATCGTGTCCAACACTAAGAACCCCCAGGTTGCGGGGAATTTTGCAGTTTCCCTCTAAATATGTCGTTGTATAAACTGATTTATAATCATTGTATAAATTAGAGCTATAATTTGTTTGATAATTGCTTTCGGTTTTTCCTAATTGAAAATTTATAGAATCGTTTATTCGTTTGGATAAATTTAAATTATAATAATAGCTTTTGTTTCTTGCGATTGAGTTATTTCCTTCCCGACCCGTAATATTAAAACTTATATCGCAAATTTTTTCCAATTTTTTGTTAATTCCTAAATTGTATTCATTAAAATTGATTAAACCGCCTTCGAAATTTTTTTCAGTGTTGGAAAAATATTTTTTATAATTAACATTAACAACACTATTATTCCCTGTCGCTGTTCCACTAAAAAATAAACCTGTTCTATCGTTGTAATAGCTTCCTTCTCCGCCTGCAAGATAAAAATCGGAGGATGTGTTAAAAAATCCGGTTTTTAATAAGTATTTGTCTTTTGTGTAAGAAGTTTCCCCTGTTAGCGTCCAGCCTCCCCGGGGGTTATTAAAGTTAATATCTTTAGAGGAGCTTATTCCTAGGGATATTTTTGATTTAAAATTATCGTTTTTAATATATTCCAATGAATTAAGAGATGTAATTCCTTCAAGATTGTTAGGATTTTTCCAGGTTCCTGAAGTTAGAAGGGCGTCAGTTGAATAAATGTTTTGCCAAATTGCGTTTTTAGGTTTCATATAAATTTTATCAAAACTTAATTTAGAATCGAATTTCAAATTCTCTTTTATGCCGTATTCATATTGAGCTCCAAGAAGAAACTTTTTTGTGTTCATTTCATAAATATATCCGTTTGTGTTAAAAAGTTTGTTATTGTAACCTGTAACACCGCCAAAAAGAGTGTATTTTCTCTCTTTTTCCAAAGGCATATTTTCATACTTAGGGTAATTTTTTTCATAAATTATTTGAGCAGTGCAATCGGGTTTTATTTCCTCAAGTCTTATAGTTTCGGGGTTTTCGTCCAAATAAAGATTATTTAGGGAATAATATCCGTCATAAGTGTTTAATGTTGTTGTTTCATTATTATTAACATAAACCCTAACAAGACTTTCTTTATCAACCGTTCCTTCAATTTCACGATAACTTTTTGGTTTTGATTCATAATTGCTCATTTGAAAACCAAGCATTTGGTTTCCTATTGTGTAATCATTGTCCTTAATTCCTCTAATCCGTCCCAGTTCGTAGTCAAATCCTTTGTAATTTTTATGATAATTAAAACCGAGTCCTCCGAATGAAAAAAGTTCACCTTTGTAGTTATATGTATTTAAATCAACATTTAAATCACCGCCATAAGCTTTTCCTTTAAGCAAAATTTGTGAATTGTTGTTAAAAAATACATTTTTTTGACTTTTATTAAGATAATAATTGGAAATAGTGTCGGTTGTTGTGTTGTTATTTAAAGTTATTGATTCAAGAACAATATTTCGTTCTTTATCGGGTTTTGTAATATTTGTATAAGCTTTTATTGTTGTTGAATCGTTGTTTTGATTGGAAATTGGGGATTGCAGAAGTTTTAGGTTTCTTTTGGTATTAGCAGTTATTGATAAATCATTTTTATCGGTTTTAATTAAAGAATCGAAAATTATACTTAAATCTTTTTCATTGCAGAAAATTTCGTCTTTTATATCATCCATAATTCCGGTTTTTAAGTATATATTCTCTTCAAAAGAAATTTTTTTTCCGTCAAATTCTATATAATTCAACCCCACCAGACCTTTTTTTCCGTCTTGGGTTTTAAAGTCAATTTCTTTTGTTGCGTGGTTTGTTTTGGTTTCAACTTCGAATATTTCTGATAGTTGTTTAAAAGGAAGAAGGATTTTTCCTTCTTTATTAAAGAGGATTTCAATGTCATAGAATCCTGTGTTATTTAGATTTATATAAGAAACAATTGTTTCAATATTATAAGAAGCAAAACAAGGAATTGAACATATTAACACAATAATAAAAATAATGAGTCTTTTCACTTATGGGTTCCTGTTTGCGCTCAAGGTTACTATTGCTTGATAAACACCCGCTCTGTCATTGGTAATTGAATATGTATTTAAAAGAGGTGTTGAACCTAAAGTTTGGGTTAATGTTCCGTCTTTTGAGTTTCCCGTGGTGACTTTATAGCAAAGCCCTCCATAAGCGGGAAGATTTGTAAGGGTTATTGAACTAAGGTTATTAAGTGCGTTTGTAATTGGATAAGCAATGACATTTGCATTATTAGTGGCTGTTGGGTTTCCTCCCGTAATATTATTTATAGCAGCTGCTGTTGGATAATTCGAGGGGGAATTATTCCCAAGAAGAATATATCCTTGAGCTCCAATTTGTGCGTAAGCGTTTGTTTGAGTGTTCGTTGTTGTTAATAGTTTTGCTTGGACAACATAAGTGTAGTTGGAATCTGCGCCGTTTGTTTGCAATCTAAAAGATGCAGCGGGAGAAGAAGAATTTCCCCCTGCTGCGTTTATTGTTCCTGTTGCTAAAGCAGTGTTGACTGCCGTTATATTAACTGCAGCGGGCACTGTTGTAGTAAGCGTTTGTTGGAATGTTGTTGCACTATAACAAACATTAATCCATAATAAGATAATAATTAATAAGAATCTTATCCGCACATTATTCACCTATAAAGTTGTAGATGTAAGTGTCATTATTGCTTGATAAGTGCCCGAATTGTCGTTGTATGAATAAGTGTTAGCATAAGGAGCGGTTCCTGTTGTTGTTGTGGCAACGGTGGTTCCGCCATTAACGGTCACATTGTATTGATTTTTTGTAGCATCATAAGTTGCGGTTCCGCTGTTAGTTAATGTTACGTTTGCAATCGGATAAGCAATGGCGTTTACATTGGTTGTGGCTGTTGGAGTTGCGGATTTGCAGTCTGTAATTGCTGCTGCTGTTGGAGCTTTTCCGGATGCAGTGTTTGAGAATACCGCATAAACCTGGCTTCCTTGTTGAAATAATGCGTTTACATTTCCTGTTGAACTTGCGGTTGTTGCTTGCAAAAATAATTGTTGATTATCGGTATTTAAGTTTACTTGAAACTTCGAAACAAGCGCTGCGGCAAGATTTCCCGTGTCAGGCGCAATTGTTGTAGCGGTTGTTGCTCCTGAGGTAACTGCGGTAATATCAAGATAAGTTCCAAGTGTTGCTTGCAGTGTTTGCGAAGCGGTGTTTGAAATTGCGTGTGATGTATTTATTGTTAATAACGTCACAGGCAGAATAAGCAATCCTATAAGTTTTTTGTTAATCATTTTGTTCTCCTCCTTTTTTCTTCTAAATTTTCGTAGTTTCTTTATTGTCAATTGTGAATTGATTTTCTTTTATAATATTTTTCAACCTCCCCTTCTCATCGTTATATTGCATAATTATTCGAATAATATAATCTCCGTTTTGACAAATATCCTTAAGGGGGATTAAATCATTTATAAAAAGTTCGTTATTTGCGCTTGCTACAGTGTTTTTTATAGGGTATTCCCCAATAAGTTTTTTATCTTTTATAATTTGAGCTTTGCCTCTAAGTCTTACTTTGCTATTGCCTGTTGAAACGAGTTTTAGTTCAGTTTCAAGTTTATTGTCGTGTTTTTTTATATTAAAATCCTCGATATATGCGCATTTTACAATTTTCCCCTTATCCACATAAACGGGAATCCCTACCCTTGTTTTAACAATAAGTTTTGTAGAAACATTTTTTCTATCCGAAGGAAGATAAACTTCTTTTGCGTCAACGTCTTCTAAAAATAAAACCATTCTGGATTCTCCTTCGGGCATTGATTTTAAATTGGAAACCGTCAGTCTGACTTTTTGGGATTTACCTTTGTCGATTGTAAATTCATTTGGAGTAAACCTTGTGTTCTTAATTAAATAATCAATTTCTTGTGAATCCTCAATAACATCCATTGTGCCTTGTTTGGAGATTCTAAAGTATTGAGGATAAATTCTAAAACGGATAATTTCATCATTTCCACCTTGAATATCAATAGATGCTGTTAAATAATCCCCTTTTGCTTCGTTTGCGTTAAGCTCCAGAATCGTTGGAGTGACTTTTATTGCTGCGTTTGTTTTTGCAACAGACAATAGAATTGTAAAGAATAGGACTGTTAATATTTTTTTCATTATGTTTCTCCGCTTTGAATAACGTAACTTAAGTAATTATTGTAAACACCCTCCGGAATATAGGTTCCCGAGGTGTTTTTAAGAAAATATTTTATATTTATATAATCGGTTGTGTAAGTTCCTGTTATTGGGGCTGAAATCGTTGCGTTGCCCGAGGCAATAACATATTGTCGGTTCGGTTCAAGTTTTGTTTGTTCTTTAATATAGTTTGTAACATTAGATGAAACCCCTGTTATTAAAAAATAATAGTCTGCGCTTAAGGTTCCAAGTGCGGATGTATTAAGAACAAGTTTCCAAGAGGCATTTGACTGCACTATTATTTGGGGGGTTGTTGTGTTCTCTATTGTTGCGGTTCCATCAAAAACCTGGTCTTTATTAAGTGTTATATTAACGGGATTTGTAGCGCTTGAAACATTCTGGGTTAGCGGAATTGTAAAGGTTAAAGTATAAATAACCGAGGAAGGCGATAATGTTGTATTGGTGTCGAATTGAAGTCTTGTTGTATATGTCCCCGGGGGAAGTACGCCGATATTCTTAACAATACAGTTGTAGTTTCTGGAGTATCCTCCAACATTGATTAAAACCCCGTTTATTGTTGTTACGTTTGTATTGTAAATCATTTGGAATTCATTTGTTCCATCGTTTAAATAAAGCTGGGATACAGGGATTCTATAAGTTGAATTGGTTGTGTTGGTAATATATTGATCCAAAGCTTTAACTTTTGTTGTTAGACTTAAAGAAATTAAATCATTTACATTCATTTGTATCGGGGTTGATATTTGATTTAAAGAAACCGTAGTTCCCCCCGTGCTTTGAACGGAAACAGAGGAGAATGCTGTATTAAAACCGGTTATTAATAAAAATATTATTAAAATAAATATTTTTTTCATAAAAAAAATTTATCTTATTTGAAAACAAGTTTATATTACCCAATAAGACATAGACACCACAGGTCTTTTTAATAGTCTAATCGGATATTAGGGTTTATTTAGAATATATATAAACTTACATTATGAGGGGCGTAATATTATTTTTATATTTTTTATGCTTTTGCGCTAAAACCTTTGGTGTGCAACAATCATACCAGGTTCTAACAATGGATTTGCCCCAGGTTTTGGAAATCGAAAAAATTATTGTTGAGAACGTTGAATACAATCGGGATGATTCAATGTTCAATATGAAAATAAAAGAAACAATCAATCAAGATGCAAATAATATAATATTAAAACTAAGTCCGATTAAAATTAAACTTCACACCAACTCATCAAGTCCGATAGTTGTTTCGGCGTTATTTAAAGAATTGAATCATAAAAACGGCACCTATAGTTTTTCGAAAGAAAATCTTTCAATAATTCCTTCCTCTCAAACGCTTTCAAATCCTTATAATCATATTACAACGGATATTTTTACTCCATATGTAAACGTAAAACCCAATTCGACTCTGGGATTGTATCGGGGCACTCTTGTTTTTACGGTAGGTGGAATATGAAAACAATATTATATTTAATTATATTTTGTTTTTTGCTTAATCCAACCTATGGTTCAATGACAAATAGCAATAACTCATTTGAAATCGAACTTAAACAAGTTCCTTCGGGTTCTTCGGGTTCAAATTCACATAAAAAATTAAGCGACGGAGCAATTACAGCGATTGCTCTGGGTTCCGTTTTTGGAGGACTCGGGGTTTTATCAGGAATCGGCTATTATTTTTTTAAACACTCAAGTGCTTTAAGTTCAGGGTTTGCTTGCGGGATAAATTGTCCTTATCAAATAATAAGTCTTGATAATCCTCAAATTATAACAAAAAGTTCTAATATATATTTAATTGAAGCATATAAGCATACAAAAAAAGCGAAGGAACAAAAATTTTTATTAATTCCTGATACAACCGTTAATCCAAACACTTATAATACCGTGTTTTTTGAAATTCCCGAAGAATTTAAAAATTCGCAATTCGAAATTATTCAAGCTTCCGGGTCGTTTGTCCTTAAGGATAGAATACCTCAGCTTGATTCGGATATTTTTATTAATCCGAAAGACAAAAATCCAATAAAAATTCCGACTTCTTCTGTTCAAATTAACCCCGAGGGCGGGATTTTAATAAAAAAAGGCAGGTTGACTAATCAAGAGAATAGAATTTTAGCACTAACAACAACTTATATGGCTAAAAACAAATCGGAACAACCTAAAATTTATGCAATAATTGTAAGTTTTAGTTCTGTTAACCAATAGAAATTAAATATATTTTTTAATGTATAATTCTATATCAAATTTTTTTCTTAATGAATTATATGTCATTCGCCTTATTTTTCCACTAACGGGATAGTCCATAAAAGCTCTATCGTGAAGCCCCGCTATTGACCATAAAATATTTGTGTATCCGTTTGTTGAGGGGGCATCAAATGCGTATTTATCGTTTAAATATATTGCATATTCCAAAGCTGATTCAATTGAGGATGTCCATTCCGGAATTTTTTTTGCCCAATACATTCTTAAATACCCGTGGATTATTCCTTCTTTTCTAAGTTGGTTTTGTGTTGCATTCCATAGTTTATCGTGTGTTTTTGAATTCTCCAGTTCATCTATTGAATAAATATAAGACCTTAAATCATTCTTATGAGCCTCTAATGAGTTTTTTGCCCAGGTTGGAATATTGGAAAAATTTTTAGGATTTTTTGCATATAAACAAAAATTATCCCCCAATTCTTTTCTTATTATTAACTCCTCTAAAAATGCTTCTTTATTGTCATTTGTTGTCGTTGATTCAAGTACGCTAAGGACAACTCTCTGGCTTGAGATAAAACCAAGATTAAGATATTTCGACAACCCTGATAGGACGTTTTTTGTCGGATCGTTTTTTAACTTCGCATAATATGGCAGTTTGTTTTCTATAAAATCCTTAAGAACGTAGTCTGCCTCTACTTTTTTTTCTGTAATATTGTCAAATTGAGTAAGAAAGGAATAAATATTTCGATAAATTTTTCTTCTTAAGGTTGCTGCGTTGTATTCTTGTTTGTCCGATACAAATTTTGCAGGAATAATGTTGTGCCCATCGATTTCATAAATTCTGCAATCCATTCTATAGAGCGGGTTTTTGTCTAAAATCGGGTTAAAATCAACTATTAGAATCCCGGGTTTAATTTTTTTTAGATAATCCTTGGTGGGAATATCTATAATGCTAAAATCTAAATTTGTATCCTTAAAACAAGATTTTGCCTGTTCAATTTGACTATCAATAAATTTTTGTTTGGGTAAATACTCATAATTTTGTTTAGGATGAACTATTCTTAAAGGCAAATTAAGTTCATTGGATTTTTGAATCCCAAATTGCAAGCTAAAGTTGTCTTTAGAGCGAATTTCTCTTTCGCATAAATAAATAATTTCCCCTTTTTTAATTGGTTTGTTGTTGCAGGTAAAAATTCTTAAAGGATTAACGGTTTTTTCGGATTCAATTCTATCTTCTAAATATTCCAGAAGAGTATTTTTAATAATTCTTCGCATTAAAGAATTCTAGAGTGAAATATTAGAAAATATATTCCCTTAATTTCCAATACAGGGAAACTAAACCGATTATTTTGATATTGTAATATTAAGTATTTGCTATTTATAGAATTATCATAAATAATAATTCTATAATATTTGCAAAGGAAATAATATGAATAACCAAGAATTTTTAGATTATATGAAAAAAAATGAATATATTTCAAAAGAAGAACCCATTGTGCAAAAATTTTATGAATTATCGGAACGTGCAAGAAAAATTACAATGGAATTAAACAACAAATATCATTCACAAGATGAAATCCGAGAACTTTTTTCTACTTTGATTGATAAAAAAGTGGATAAAACCTTTAGAATGTTCCCGCCTTTCTACACGGAATGCGGGATTAATATTACAATTGGAAAAAACGTTTTTATAAATGCTTGTTGCAAATTCCAAGACCAGGGCGCAATAGAAATCGGAGACGATGTCTTTATTGGTCATAGTGTTGTTATTGCGACATTAAACCACGATATCGACCCTCAAAAAAGAGCTTCAATGATAGCAAAAAAAGTCAAAATCGGGAACAAAGTTTGGATAGGATCAAATGTTAATATAGTGCCCAATGTTGCAATCGGCGACAACGCAATTGTCGCAATGGGTTCTGTTGTAACTAAAGATGTTCCCGATAATGTTATTGTTGCAGGCAATCCCGCTAGAATAATAAAACATATTGAAACAAAAAATCGTTAAACTTATAAGGAATAAGATATGATTAAAAAATTTTTTTTGATTACAATTCTAACAGGTTTAATTATAAACCCTGTATTTGCAAAAACGCAGCAAAAACAATATAAGGAGAATAATATGTCTAAAATTACACAAACGGCAGGAAGAACCCAATTGGGTGAATTTGCCCCTCAATTTGCGCATTATAATGACGATATTTTGTTTGGCGAAAACTGGAATAATCAAGATATTGATTTAAAAACAAGAAGTATTATAACCGTTGTTTCTTTAATGTCAATGGGAATAACGGATTCTTCTTTAATATATCATTTGCAGAATGCAAAAAACCACGGAGTTACAAAATCTCAAATCGCAGCGATAATTACTCATAATGCATTCTATGCAGGCTGGCCCAAAGCGTGGGCTGTTTTTAATTTGGCAAAAACGGTTTGGAATGAAGAAAAAGGGGACGAAAAACATTTATCCGATAAAGAAAAACACGCTCAATCCATTATGTTCCCGATTGGTGAACCTAATAATGCTTATGCAAAATATTTTATCGGACAAAGCTATTTAGCGCCCGTTTCAACCTCACAAGTTAAAATTTACAATGTAACTTTCGAGCCGAAATGTCGAAATAATTGGCATATCCACAAAGCTAAATCAGGCGGGGGTCAAATTTTAATCGGAATTGGAGGCAAGGGATATTATCAAGAATGGGGAAAAGAGCCGGTTGTTATAAAAGAAGGAACGGTTATCAACATTCCGGCAGGGGCTAAACACTGGCACGGCGCCGCATCTGATTCCTGGTTTTCACATTTAGCCATTGAAATCGAGGGCGTTGAAACAACAAATGAATGGCTGGAACCTGTAGGTGATAAGGAATATGGTAAATTAAAATAAAGAGTAGGAACTAAAGACTGTTTGTGGCATAAATTTCTTCGAATATCCATCTGGGCAATCTCGCTCGCATTCGCAAGTTGCTATATAATTTTAAACTTACATAATTCTTCATACGGATTGTCAATAGGTATTATATGACCATCTGCGGCAAGATATTTATCAAACAAATTTTTAATTCATATATAGTTTAACTTTTCTTAATTGACACACATTTATTTATTAAAACTGCCATTACACTCTACTAATATAGATTATAGTTTCGAATTAGTCTTGTCTATAAGTTGTACGTATAACGTCAATTATTGTACTTATACTATCTAATTCTTTAGGTGTGCAATCTTTTAACTTCCCATTTATAGCAGCTATCCTTGAGCTTTGTTCATCTGATATATTTGGAATAAGCAAGTCCACATAAGATATATTGAACTTCTTGCATATGGTATCAATTGTTTTTGCAGAAGGTGTATATTTTTGATGTTCAATATTACGAACAGCCTCAACTGACAAACCAATAAGCTCTGCAAACTTTGCTTGTGTCATATTCTTATTTGTTCTTAGCAATTTAATATTGCTGCATAATAACTCTTGATAATTCATACCTTAAGACTAATTAAGTGTGACAATATTTAAAAGTATGCTATTGTACTACAAACTTGTATAATAATTGTGCTTATTGTAAAATATTGCCAAATAATTGGCAGTATTTATTTGATGTAATTATGAAAGGAGTAAAGTATGAAGAAATTTCTATTATTGTTAGCAATAGCAATAATAAGCATTCAATCTGCGCTTGCACGCAATGTCTCAAGCTATTTTGATTCGGGCTTAATATACACAGGAAGCAGTTTTCCGGTCGATGTTGCAAAGTGTGCTAATGGTGAATTACCCTCACTGCAAGATTTAAAAGTGGGGGAGTCTTCAGTCAATAACATTCTTGGTCTTGTTGAAACCGGAGACGGCAGTATTCAAGCAGCAGCCAGGAATGGTGGCATTACACAAATACAGTATGTTGACCACAAAATTAGCAAGGTATATATCCCATTAGTTTTTATACCTATCTATGTAAAACAAACTAAAACCATAGTATATGGAGAATAGGAGAATAAAGGAATGAAAAAGATTTTAGTAATTTTAGGATTAGTATTTATGCTAACAGGAACTCAAGTTAATGCGATGGGTGGTTTTTATACTAACGCAACTTACCCGATAACTGCAACTGGTGCAAAAGTTCAAGATTTATCAACATTGAAAAAAGGGACTGCTTCTACAAATAATGTTTTATTTTTAGTTGAAAC
The DNA here is from genome assembly GCA_947361225.1 of uncultured bacterium. Classification (GTDB taxonomy): domain Bacteria; phylum Cyanobacteriota; class Vampirovibrionia; order Gastranaerophilales; family Gastranaerophilaceae; genus RUG14156. The sequence continues at coordinate 636 of CANAIK010000031.1, read as the reverse complement.
AGGTGATGCAAGTATTGACACTGCAGCTAAAAATGGCGGAATCAAAAAATAAGCCATATAGATATTACAGAAAAATCAGTATTTATCTTTTGGAGAGGCGTTACAGTAACAGTTTATGGTGAATAACCTCTCAAATATTTAAAAATAAGGGCATAGATAATAATTATCTATGCCCTTTAATTATGAATTAATATTTTAACTAAATAAATATTACCATTTATAAGGTAATATATAACAGTGATTTAATTGTCTTTAAAAACGATAATTAAAGTATGAAAACCAATACTTCAATACAAATTGGAACAAGAATTAGGCATTTTAGAGAGCTAGCAGGGTTAACACAAATGCAATTATCTGAAAAAATACCTTGTGAGCCATCAACATTAGCTCATTATGAGACAGGTAAAAATCTTGTTAGCATGACCAAATTAATTCGTATATCAGAAATTTTAGAAGTAGAATTGTATCAATTCTTTATTACTTCACCTATAGAATCAGATATGGAAACTATCGAAAAGTTGAATAAATTATTATTAAATGCAAATAAAGTCCAAATAGGTTTGATTTATAATATTGTATCTAGTGTATTAGAATTGAATGCTCAAAATAGATAAGTTTATAGCACGTTAAATGTAT
>CANAIK010000030.1 GCA_947361225.1 uncultured bacterium | reverse complement strand
CCTGTCTACACCGTGAAAGGGTGTTGTCCTAGGCCTCTAGACGATGGGGGCATAGAACTTTTTTAATTGTTACTTTTTATCATTATAAACGAACAATCCGATAATATCGTTCAGTTTAGTCAATTGTTTTTGATAACTTGATGCTTGTTTTTCAAGAGTTCTTATGTTTGTTTTGTATTCTTGAATTGTATAGTTGCAATCTTTAATTGAACTGTTCAAGCAATCTCTAACTCTTTGTGCATCTTGAAGAACTGTTTTCATTGGAATTCCCAATGCTTCAATGGTTTGTCTAATGATTTGAGCCCCGGTTTGTCTTGGAACGCCGGTTGGAAGTTGAGAAATTAATCTTTTTAAGACATTGATATTATTTGGCATTTCAAATTCTTCAATATCTTCTTCGTTATCAATTGACAATTTTAAATCAGGATTAGAAACAGTTTCTTCATTGTTTACAGAAAAAACCGGCTGATAATCTTTTGCACTGTCACCAAAGTCGAAAGCAGCGTCTTTACTGTCTTGTTGGCTTAAGTTTTCTAAAGATATATCGTCATCAGATGAAAAACCATCTAAAGGACTATCAAGATTTAATTCTGTAGACTCTTCAAAGTCTTGTTGCTTTAGTGCATCAACTATTTTTTTACCCATATTTTTTGGTAATTCATTATCTTGCATTTAGCAACTCCTTCTACTTTTTTGTTTCTACAACGACTGTGTATTAATATAAAATCAAAAAAACAATCGTTTGTCAAACCCCTTTTTTTCTTTTTTTATAAATTGCTTAAAAAAAATTAATATTATTTTTTGTTATTTTCCTTTTCTTCCTCTTTTTTTCCTGCTTTTCGCCTTCTTTTCCCGCAAAAATATTTTCTTATTCTATCTTCCATTACATCCATTATATAATCGGGATTGCTCATAGGACCAAGGCTCATTAACTCGCTTTCAAGAGCCTCATCGGTCATTTCAACATTCATAAAACAAAGCAAATTGTTATTATCAATCAATTCTTTTTTCCATTTATGAATAAGCTTAGAGGCGTATTTTAAATCCTTTGTTTGTGCGTCGTTCAGGTAGAATCCGCAAGCCAGAAAGGTTTCTCTTGGTTTTTTTATTGAGGCGTATTCAATAAGCACTTTTCTTTTAAAATATTTCGAAAAATGCATTCTTTCTTTTCTAAGACAAAAATCTTTTGGATCTTCCTGCATACAATCCTCGTGATGACAAATTTAACAGTTTTTACCCTATTATTTAATTTTGTATATGTTATAACGAATCTTATTAAGTATCAAGTTTATTAAGTTCAAAAAATATTAAAAACTCCCGAAGATGGATTCGAACCACCGTTAGAAGAGCCAGAATCTTCTGTCCTGCCACTAGACGATTCGGGAATATATTCTCAATTTAAGAACAAATATCTAATCTTGTCAAATTAAAAAATTATTTAAATGCACTTTGAGTCCAAACACCGGAAGGCATTTGAATGATTAAAGACGGTTTTACATTTCTTAGATAGGATCTTTTATATTTTTCGTTATTATCAAAATCCCAATCATCGATTAAGTTGTTGTAATATTGGATTACATCATAAATTCTTTCTTTTCTCCAAAAATCAAAATCTTCTTTTATTTGATTGTATGGTTCATCAAAGAATTCTTCGCTGTCATTATTGATTTCATCTTGAGATTCATTGGTGTATTTATCAAGCGGATTGTCAATTTCCTCAAATAATTCATAGAAAAGTTCTTCGTCATATTTATTACCCAGATACAAACCTCCGATTGATTTATAATTTTTGCCGATAAAACTATCTTTTCCTTTGCTATAGGCTTCATCGAGAATTTTTTCCAAAGTTAAATCAAGAATTTCTTCTTCGGATTTATAATATTCTTTCTCAATAAAATCATTGGATGATTTTTGAAGTTGCTGCGCTTTTTGTTTTAAGTCAATTAACTCTATTGCACTATGCAATAGAGTAATAACTGAATTAAAGCGCATATGGGGATTTTCACTGTTTTTCCAATCGGAATCAGCCTCTAATCTTTTGTTATAAGTTTTTAATTTGTCATTTGTGTATCTAATTAAAGAACTTGTTGGATTTTTGAATATTTCCTCTTTAATTATTTCAAATCGCAAGGCTTTATCGTTTATACTAAAGCCGTTTTTTTCTAAAAATATTGCCCGATTTCTGCAATAATCAGATTTCACCTTAAGATATTTTTCAATTTCCTTGTATTTGTCCGAATAACTTTCAATATCGTTTATATATTGAGAAAAATTCATCCATTCAAAATTATCTGCATTGGACGGTAAATAAGTTCGACCAAAATCTTCTTTATCAAAAATAAAATTTTTATCAAAACTTTTAAAATCATTAACAAATGCTAAACTGTTAATTTGAACGCTTTGGTTTTTATCGTCATCAAATAAAATGTGTTCTGAAGACAAATCTGTGTGATAATGTCCTTTTGTATCAAGAATCAACAAATTTTTAAATAAATTGTTTAAATGTTTCTCGGTTAATGGATTTTCTTTAAAATCTGCGGGTTTTCCCTTACACTTCCATATATAGTTCCATTCTTTGTGAAAAAGATTTCCTGTGTAGCGGGGAACATCCACCCCTTCCCTTGCAAGTTGATTTGATTTAACGAATTCATTGTTTATTTGTTCGAATTCGGGTGATTTTCCACCCTGCATTCTTTTTATATTTATTGTTCTTGTATCTACAAAACTAACAGGACCAGTCATATTTGCCTTTCGATTTTTCCAGCTATGCATATATATAAAACACAAAAAAATATTTATTGCTACTAAAATGTTTTATTGTTATCATAAACTTAACAAAAAAAGGAGGAGGATAATGTTTTTAATTAGTATTTTTGCACATCTGCTGGGTATTTTAATAATATTTGGAATTATTATGTTAATTGTTAAATGCAGAGGTTTTCATCCCCAAAAATTCAGCCTTTTAGAGGGAGAAGAAATAATCAAAATGGCAAAAGGAGATTACTGGCAAGACAGCATGTTCTCTAAAACCCAATTATCGGGCGAGTTTGCGTTCACCAATAAAAGAGTAATGTTTGTCCCTTATTTTTGTCTTGCGGATAATCAAAAAGTAACAATTCCACTAGAGAATATTGAATCAATCGAAAAAACTCTGCTTAAAAATATTTTTCCCGTTGCTTTTGTAATTAACACAAAAGACGAAGAAAGCTATGAATTTGCAATAATGAAAAGAGATATTTACATTGATTTAATCGAATCTTTAATTCAAAAACAAGATTAGCAAAGGAGTTTATTTATGAAAAAAATGTTATTATTATTCTGTTCCTTAACTTTGACCCTGAGTGCTTTTGGGGCAACTTACAACCCAAAAGAAAAAGTTAGCACAATTGGTGAGAATTTGTTAAGCAAAAACGGAATAAGTGCTCAAGGAATCAAATTTGAAGTTACAAAAAAAATTCCCGACAACTCAACTTTTGCAACAGATAGAGTAATAAGCATTTCAGAAGACGATTTACAATATGCGCTTAACGACAACGAAACAGCATACGTTGTGGCTTTTGAACTCGGTCATATTATAGCGGGACACGCATCTAAAGGAAGATTAATTTCTTCAATCAAAGGAACCAATACCAATAACGATGCTGCAAGTTCTTTAGTTGAGAATTATACGCAAACAAAAGAAGACAAAGAAGCCGATGTAATAAGCGTTAATTTAATGGCAAATGCAAATTACAACCCATTGAGCGCTATTGTTGTTCTTACAAGACAGAATCAAAGCAGCTGGAGTGCGCTTTTAGCAAAACCCGCAAATGCTGATAGAGCAATGAATATCTATGATTACACAGGATATGCTTATCCTCAAAAACTAAAAGCGGGATACAACTGCAACGAATACAAAAATTTCCTAACTTATGCTCAAAGTGTTTTGGATGGTAGAAAAAACAACAAAAAGCTTGCTTCAAAATCTACAAAAGAACTCAAAAAATACAGAAAAAACAGCGTTTCTCAAATTTCAAAATTCAAAACAAGAGGCGGATTGTCCACCTGGGATGCGATTTACGGAGTTTTAAACGAAGTAAAATAAAACAAAAAATATAATAGTTATTTTTAAGATATCTTATAAATAAGATATCTTATAAATAAGATATCTTTTTTATTGCAAATATAATTTGTAAAAAATTATTAAATTAATATATACAACAGTCTTTACAAAATAATCTATACTTGTTAATATACAAATGCTAGACAAATAGGTGTTATGTTATGAAAATTTCCGCTATCCCCAATATTAGGACCCGTTATCAAATTAACAAAAATAATACACAAAAAAACGATAAACAAAATCAAGTAAATGATAGTATTAAAACAAATTCTTGCAATTATCGCAATTTCTTGCCTTTTTTAGGAAATACAATCCATATTTTTGATGGCGACAACCATTTAAAAAATATGGAACATTTTGCAAAAGCAATAAGCAAAGATTCAGATATTGTGATTCACGAAGTTGAAGTGAACGAAAAATACCCTGAAGTAAAACAAATAAAAAGTTTGTATGAACAACTTAAAAAACTTCCACCCGAGGGCAACGGAGAATACGTTGCAATTCCGGTACTTTTTACGGTTGCACTGCAGAATCTAAAAGAACAATACGAAAAACACAATAAAGAAGAACTGGATTTAAACCCTCAAAGCGTAACTTATCACAAACAACATATAATAGGTTTCTCAGGGTGTTTTTCTTCTTTTAAAGATGCTATGGATCCGAACTGTCAGGGGATTGAATGGATAGGATATACTATATCTCAAATTAACAAACTGGTTGAGGGAGGATATAAAGTTTATATTCCGGCAGGACACCCCGAGCATCAGAGTTTAAAATGGCTTGCGGAGCAAAAAGGCAAAAAAGAAGAATTGAACTATTATTTATCACACAGACAAGATATCGATAACAGCGTCAAGGATATGAAAGAATATATCGAGAAACAAGGCTGGTATGATTTTAATTTATTGACTTTATCTAAAGCAAATATTATCAATATTAAAGATGCAAACAACTACTCGGATTTTATTTATGCGGCTCACGACGCAAGAGTTACGGATAGCGCACGGGGGGTCTATAATTTTTATCCCATAAGAGACAAATCCGACAAGGTTATTGGTTTTAGCTATACAGACAAAGAAACGGTTCAATATCCTTATGAAGAGTATGAAATGACTCAACAAGTAGAACATATTCTAAACTATACAGGAAAAAAATTGGACAGCGTTCTTGCAGACGAGAAAACAACCGAAGATTTTGTTGAACGGGAAAGAATAGGTTATATAGGCAGCAAAAAAGATTTCAGCAAGTATTTATTTAGAATAGAAGACGTTTTTTCAGACAACGAAATAAAAGCAAAAAAACTTTACCTTAAGGGAAAATTTGTTGATTCTACATTAAAAACCTTCTATAATGTAAATGATGACAATGAAGTAACATTTGAAAATTGTAATTGCGAAGCCTCTCAAAGACCAAGCGTAGTGTCAATGTGGGGAACTTGTTTTTCTGTTTTTACGGCCATCCAAAGAGATATTGAAGAACGAAAAGAAGGTGAGGAAGCCTGGAAAAATTACAAAACTTATAAAGTAAACGGCGAAGAAATTGCTTTTTGCGACCTTGACAAAAAAAGACATATTCTAAACGAACTTATAAAAATGGAATATGAAGACAAAAATTATGAAAGGGTAAAAAAGCTTGCGTGTGAGATTTTAAGACTTAGAAAGGTTGCTATGGAAACTCTTCCGGAAGGAATTAAAAATCCGGAAGTATTAAATGATAATAATCACGATGAAATTTTTAGAATGTTGATTGATATTCTAAAAAAAGAAGGAAACTTAAGAGGTCTCAAAGAAGTTTTAGAATACAGACTTTATGAACTTTGCAAATATCGCTCAAAAAACCTGTATAGAGATTTCCAATTTTCTCGAGTTCCGGATTTATTGCGTGTAGAAACACGATACATAAGAGACCTTATCGATAAAGACGCAGCCAGAAGGGGGATTCGTCCGTATGAACCAAGACAAGAAACAATGCCCGTAAGTAGTGAAGAAAGAAAAAAATTAGAAAAATTTTTTAAACAGCACGACATAATAGCAAAAGCTTTATATGATTTGGCTGATTACTATGGCGAGATTGGCGATTATAAGTCTCAAGAAGTCTATAAAACCGTAGCGGCAGATGTACACGCTTGTGAAGTCAAAGGCACCACGGCAATGATAAAAATTCAAGACAAAAACAACTATTATTTACATCATTTATACGATAAAAATTAAATTGGAGGAAATAAGATGCAAATCAACAAAATTAACAATGTTTCATTTAAACAAACTTATGATATGCACGCCCACGTGGGTCATTGGTGGTGTAATAGCGACAGCAGTGTTAAAGATGCCGTAAAAACAGCCGATGGTCAATACAAAGTTCTAAAAAAGCTTGATTGCGATGTTATATCATTAGGAAACGCTGCACGAAGCTCCGATGACAACTTTATCAAAAAAGCAATTTATTCAAATCTTGATTGTATGACAAGAGAAACTCCCGAAATTGACAAAAATGTGCCGTTTTTGAAAAACGAATATGAAGGCAACCTTGAAATGCTTATGACTAATATAAAAAGGGCTAATTATTTTTATGCTACAGGTCAACCCGGCGTTGGAAATGTTGAAACATTAAGAAAAGCGGTTGAACAAGTTCCCGAGGCTTTTGTCGGGATAAAATTGCATCCTACTCAACTTGGAATCCCTGCCGACGACGCTGTTTTTGAGCCTTATATGGAATTTGCAAGAGAAAAGAAACTCCCGGTTTTATTCCACAGTCAGGTTGCGGCCGAATGGAAACAAGACTCCAAGGGGAATTATTTTCCTGAACTTAGCAAAAATTTAGATAATTCAGACCCAAAAAGAATTTACAATCTTGCAAAAAAATTCCCGGATGTTCCCGTTATTCTGGGACACACAGGCGCAGGCGCAGGAGAGGCGGGTCATTCCAAGGCTCTTAGTGTAATTTTAGAATCAATAAAAAATAATGATGCAAAATTATACTGCGATATTTCCTGGATGGATTTTAAAGACGGATTACCCGTTGAGGAACCAAAAAGCTTGTTGAATCTTATAAAAAGCCTTAAAAAAGAAAACGCTCTTGATAGAATTATGTTTGGATCAGATGCCCCTGTGGGAATTTTTGGCGAACAACAAGCATCCGGTTTTACAAACCTAAGTCCGGGTTCAATTTATGACGATATGCAGAATAAAATCAAAAACGCAATAAGAAAAGATTCGGAACTTTCTAAAGACGCCGATGAAATTATTGATATGATTTTTTATAAAAACGCAGATAAATTATTCTTCGAGAATTTTAATCCTCAAAAACCAATTAGCTTTAAAGGCAACAATCTTGCAGAAGAAAGCAGCGGGGTTGTTAAAAAAATGTCCAAAACTAAAATTGGTTTAATAATTGGAGCAATTGTAGGCTTGGGTGGTTTAATTGGAGCATATTTATACAAAAACAACAATAAAACTAAAGAAACTCAAAAAACAAAATAATCTTCTCTTTGCAACAAAGAAAATTTTTTATAACAAGTCCTTTTAAACAAAAAACCTGCTTTTAAAAATTAAAGCAGGTTTTTTTGTTTAATAATTTTATCCCATTGCATCGAGTTTTCTACTTTTTGTACCCGGAAATCTTTCCCTTGTTTCTTTTGGTTTTTTTGATACGCTGTCCAATAATTTTCTATTTGCTCTATCAAGCGCACAAAGCAAACTTTCACTTTCTGATAAATATCCAACAGTTGTGTAAGTATCAGCATCACAAACATCTTTTGCTTCAACAATTTGAGCGCCATATTCCCCACTGGGAAGAATTACAACATCCGTGTTTAAATTTTTAGTAGTATTAAGCAGTTCGGCAACTCGAAAAGTTAATCCTACTTCATCAATTCTTTTCCAGTCTTCATATGTATCTTCAGCTCTTGAATTTACATAAACGCCTTGAAAACTTATATTAGAATTAGATATTTTCATAAAAAACCTCTTTAAAATTATTTCACTTCTATATAAAACCACTAAAAAATAAAACTTGCCAATTTATTTTTTGTTTATACTATAATAATTTTGAATAGCAGTGGAGTTAATAATGAAAAAAATATTTTTATTGGGATTAAGTTTACTTTTAAGTTCTAACCTTGTTCTTGCACAGGGAATGAAATGCAATTTTGCAAAATATGAAGAACAGAGTTTAAAATTTATCAAGAAAAATGACTTCAAAAGCCATATTGAACTTACGTCCGCTTGCATTGCGCTAAAACCAAATTTAGAGAATTTATACAACAACAGAGCAAATTCCTATAAAAGAATAGGCGATCTTGATAATGCGCTAAAAGATTACAATAAAGCACTTGAACTCAATAAAAACTACTCAACCGCCTATATCGGAAGAGCAAATCTCAAGGTTTTAGAAAGAAAATTTGACGAATCCATAAAAGATTTTAACAAAGCAGCAGAACTGGACCCTACTAATTCTTTAATTTACACAAATAGAGCAAATGTCAAATTAATGAATAAAAATTTCCAAGGAGCGATAAAAGACTACAAAACCGCAGAGGAATTGGGCGCTAACGAGAACGAAATTGATTATAATATTCAACTTGTAAAATACTTAAGAACTCATCCTGAGGATATTGAAAAAATAATTCCTGAGCCAATTTCGCAAAACGAAATCGAGCAAACGCAGCAGCAATATTCAAAAGAAGAAGAAAAAATCGTTGAAGATTCAATGTTTTTATACGGTTTTGTAGCTGAGAACGCAACTTCTTTGGAGAATTTCTGCAAATCGAGCGGATATATTCCTAAAACATATTTGAATTTATTTAATCAAAACTTTAAAAAAACAATCGCTCATATGAATTCTTTATTTGCAAAAATGAGTCCGAATTTGAAAAAAGAATTAGATACACTTAAACAAGAAGGGTTATTGGAATTCGAGAACTCAATTATTAAAAGCTACGAAGGAATTAGGGCTCAAAAAAGAAAAGAAGGTGAAAACTTTACAAAACAACAATATTGCAAAGCATTTGATGACAACGCAGCGCAAATTGTAAAAGCAAAAGTTTTAATCTTGAAAAAAGAAGAACCAAGCTTATATTTCGATAAATAGTTATTAATAATGCAAATTTTTATTTTTAGCGGTTTTTAAGCATATAAAATAAGGAAAAATTATGCTTAAAATTACTCCCCTAAAACAACTAAACTTTAAAGGAAAAACCTATAAAGATAAACAAGGCAATAATTGGGAATTGAATTATGATGAAAAAGGAAGAATCATTTCATCCCATAAAAACAATCGACCTTATAAAATTTATTCTTATGATAAACCGACTTCAGAAGATATTGTTAACGATTTTTCAGAACACAAATTTGAAGACGGATCAAAACTTTCAAATCGGGGTTATTTTTCGATTTCAGATGACGATGTGGAAAAATGCAGTATTTTGTGCGGAAAGGAAATGTTTTTTGTATTAAAGAATAAAAACCCGATTTACAAAAACGAGCCGGTTTATAGTGTTTCAAAAATTTTTGAAGACGGGGAAGAATTAACAAAACTGACTCTTAAAAAAGAAGGAACGCAAAAGGTTGAATTTAAAACCCTAAAGGAAGCAAGCGATTTTTTCAAAAAAGAATATGGAATTAACGCTAATTTCCCAAGTTTAAATATTGCATACTTAACCAAAGAAACCATTGATGATTTTTCACTAATTAACTATAAAAACAAAGGCAAAAAACTTTTCGAAGGTTTAACAATCGACTACAAAAAATTTGATAACAAAACCGATCTTGCAATTTTCGATATAAATTTTGAATCCGATTCTTTTGATGAATTTGAACAAAATTTTTCCAATACAGCTTTTGATATTGATTTTTTAGACAAAAACGACTTTATAAAACTAAAGAATGCAACGTTGTTTTTTAACACAAACGCCGATTGGGAGGATTATGAAATTAACGAAGCACTAAACTACAAATCCCATTCGACAAATAGTGCAAAACACGCAATGTTACACGAATTGGGTCATTATTTGCACATAAAAACTCATCCTTTGTTGAATATTCTAAGTAAGGATGCAATCCCTAAAGAAAAAGAAATTCTTATGCTGCTTAACGTTAGCAAACGCTCCTGTCATAGTTATTGCGAATTTGTAGCGGAATATATCGCAGGAAAAATGTCAGGGATTCAATATTCAAAAGAAATTGACAAATTATTCGAACAATATTTCGGCGAACCGTTTTTAGACTAACAAAATTCAGTTTTAATGAAAAATTATGCCAGTTTTTATTCTATGCTAGAATTAACTTATGAATATAATTAAAAAATTCTTATCGTTTCTATGGAATGATTTATACAACAAAAAATCGATGATTTTTGTTAATTTATATGCAATATCAACAACATCACTTATTATTTATGACCTTAAAACCTCGGGGTATTTTACAGCCTATCTTTTTATTCCGATAATGACGATTAATTTTATTATCTATTCATTTTTTCTTCTTATATTTTTTATTGAAGTGAAAAAGAAGAAAAAGACAAAAGATAATTTTCTAATCAACAATTGGGTTTACAAGATTATCTCTATTATCTCCGGGGTAGTTGCCGTATTCAATATTATGGTATTTATATTTTTCCCTTTATGGTTGCGGGTTATCTTTTTATTCCGATAGTGACAATAATTTTATTATCTATTCATTTTTTCTTCTTATATTTTTTATTGAACTAAAGAAAAAAGAATATAAAAGACAGTCCTATAATTAACAATTGGCTCTACGGGACTGTCTCTAGTGTTTCTTGGTTGATTGTATTATTTAGTATTACAATATTTAGCGCTTTCTTGATATGGTTTCTTATTCCTAAACTTTATGAATAAATATCTGGGGCGCTTACTAATTTGAATATTTAGGATAATTTTTATTTGTAGTTCTTGTATTATCTAAATCACCCATATTCTCTGCTACGTGGTATTTTTCATTAAATCTATGGTCAGTTCTAACCATAGCGTCTGTTTCTAGGGATAAACCTATATCATTAACATAACTTTGATTTGTGTAAAAATCCTCCTTGTTTCTGTAGTTTACGATATTATCAGGATAAATTTCTATTTTTTCTCTATTTTTCCTTGCCTCTTTATCAATTGCATCTTTTGTGCCCCAAAAAGCATTAAAAGTAGCGGATTTTAGATTATTTTTTGCAGCAACATATTGCGCCAAATATCCACCCAAAGAGGTTCCTGTTGTATAAAATTCATAATCCTTAAATTTTGGATCTTGTTTAATTTTGTCATAAACTACCTGAGCGCTTTCTTGTTGATGTGTATAGTTCATTCCTGCAACTTTTAAAACCAAAGGCACATCCTCCGGAGGTTCCATCCCTCGATAAGCAATAACAATTTCTTTTTTCTCATCATTTTTTACAACAACAGCATCAAAACCATTTTTATCATTCCTAAAATGTCCAACTCTATCATATCCCTTGGGGATTTTTTCTCGACCGTTGTCATAACAGTAAACTGAAAGTTGTCTTAGGATTTCGTGTTTATCTTTATCCCTCGAAAACGGTGTTTTAAAGTCACTTTTTGTCGTTTGTGTCCCGCTTTTAGTGTATCCTAAATGTTTTAGCAAGTTTTGTCTAAATTTGTTCGATAAATTATTATCCTTAATTTTTTGCAGCAATTTATTCTCGCGAGGATACAAAACATCGACCGTTGTAGCTAAATCCCTTAGGGTATCAAAAATTGCATCGAAGTATTGTTGTCTTTGTTTTTTTCCTTCAATTTTTATTGGTGAACTACTTGGATTTGTCCCGGGTAATTCATCCGCTAAATCCCGATTTATTGTTGCCCCGAGCTTAAAAGCCCCACGACTGGGCTCCCAATCACCACCGGATTCAGTTTGAGAACTTTCATTAGTCCCTCCTTTGTCAGTCCATCTTCCCAGCTCGTCTCTGGGGTGGTCTTCTTCTCTATAGGTCATTTTACTCCTTTCGTTTAACTAAATATATGATTTATAGCTTAATTATATTATTATTTGTTTACTTTGTCAATACATAATAAACTAAAATAAATCAATAATAGATTTATTTCAAAAAAGACATAAAATAGACAAGCAAAAAAACTTGGTTTATAATTAAAGTCTAAAAATTTTTTGAATAGGGGGAAGAAGATATGAAAAAATTGTTATTAATAATTGCGTTTTGTTTTATTGTTAATCCGACTTTTGCACATTCAACCCACGGAACAGACAGAGGGGTGAGCGGAAGAAGTGTCGGGGCTGCGGCTTGTTCTTTAATTATATGGCCCGGAATCGGTCAAGCGATTAACAAACAAACAACCGAAAAAAACGTTACGCACGCAGTTTTAGGACTAACCGGGGTTTTTAGACTTTGGTCTTTCTATGACGCTCTAATAGACAGAAACGGCGGAGTTTGGCACAGCAGAATATAATTGCAGGATGCAAATAACTACCAAAACCCACACTCTCAGGCTATTTTTGTAATGCAAAAATTTATTCTTTAATGCTATAAATATCTTTAAATTTGTTATAACATTCCATATAATATTGGAATCCTCGCAAAGTCCTGCGCACTTTCCTTCTATTTGTAACATCCATTATTTTGTCTTTATTAATACAAGATAGAGAATTAATATATTCACTATGCTTAATGGCTTTATCATTTAGATATTTAATTTGTTCCGCTAAATCTATATAAAATTCGATTGGAAATTGGGCAATTTTCTCTAATTGAGATAAAAAAATCTTAGTATCAGAATTAGAAATATGTTAATTATCGCATACAAATTTTGTAAATTTTGAATTCCGGTCGGATTCTTTATTCTGCGCAATTGGTTGGGAAAAATTATATTTTGGATACAAATTCTCACATTCGACAAACTCTAAGGTTTGATTGGAATCAGGTTGTTTTTTTCTTGCAATAACATAGTTATCAATACCACCAATCCCGTATACAATTTTTTTAGCTCCCTCACCAAGCTTATTTTCTTCATTTAAATCGATATTATAAGCCCATTGTTCAATTGATACACCATTGGGGATGCTTTATCAAGTTTATTTATAAAATCTTTATAATAAGCGCCCTTAAAGCAGACTTTTGTCTTGTTTGTTAGTGTTGAAAAAAGTTTTATTGCAAAACAATGGATAAAAAATTCTTGAAATATGAAAATTATTAGAATTATATCTGTTTATATTCATAGGAACCTTGTAATTTATCAAAACACAAAAATTAAAAAAGCTGACAGCAGAATTAAAAGAATTTATTATAATTTTCTTTAATTTGCATTATAAAAAGTTTTGTGTGTTTATCAATTTCAAACTACTTGTTCTATAATAACGCAATTCTTAATAAATAAATAAATAAATATGAAAAAACTCCCCAGGTTGGACTCGAACCAACAACCTACCGGTTAACAGCCGGTTGCTCCGCCATTGAGCTACTGAGGATTAGCGTTTTAATTATTTAATTTTCTTAATCTCAATTCGTTAAAAACACTGAGGATTAAGGTTCTTTTTTAGTATAGCAAAAAAATTTTTTTTAGCAAGTACTTTTTTTATCAAATTTATACAATTTTTTTAACATTAAACTTTTTGGGACTTTAAAACTCAAAAAAAAAATGCTATAATGAACTCACATTTAAAAGGAGATAATATGTGTAGAAAAGATGACAACTCTTTCGGTTTTGCAATGGGAATCCTGGCGGGTGTCGTTGGGGGTATTGTTGCAGGTGTTTTGTTTGCTCCAAAACCGGGGGAAGAATCAAGAAGGGAAATTAAAAAAACTTTTGATGAATTAAGAGAGAAATATTCCCCTGAAGTTATTCAAGCAAAAGAACAAGCGCTTTTGGCGATTAAGAATTCCAAGGAAAAAATCGAAGATGCTTATAAAAAATTCAACGATTATTTAAAAGCCAAACAATTGGCAAAAGCCAAAAACAGCGAAACAAATGTTGATGAAATGTAGGTTGTAAATGACTGTAGAATCAAGTATTATCCTATTATTATTCGTTACTATTACTTGTTTAGTTGTTCTTACCGTTTTTATCGTAAGATTAATAATAAGCGCTACCAATCTTTCTAACAATGCAAACGTCATTGCAACAAGTGTTCAAAAAGAAATTGAACCAACTTTAAAAGAACTAAAAGAAGCGGCAAGATCAATTAATTCAATTGCAAATAACGCTGATGCGAAATTTCAGAACACCAAAGCAAGTGTTGCGTCATTAATCGGTGCGGGCGCTTGTCTTGGCGGGAAATTAAAAAGTTTTTCCCAAGGAATTCTAAAAGGAATCTCCTTTGGATTAGGTTTGTTTAGAAAATAAAGAAAGGAAATAGATTATGTCAATGGGTAAATTTATTGCAGGATTCGTTGTAGGGGGCATTGTTGGTGCTGTTGCAGGAGTTTTATTGGCTCCTCAATCAGGTGAAGAAACAAGAGAAAAAATTAAAGAATCTTCCCAAAAAGCTTATGACAAAGCTCAGAATGCAGTTAAAGAAATTCAAGAAAAAGCTGAATCAATAAGCAACGATATGGCAAAAAAAGGCGAAGAATTAATTAACAAAATTCAAGGAATGATTGACAAACAAAAAGGTCAAGAAATGTAGAGAAACATTCAAAAAAGATGACTAAAATCATTAATATTTGGTTCTTGTGTTATGCAGGAGCCAAATATTTTATTATTTACAATCTTTTTTATTCCCATTCTCATCCAGCCCTTGTGAAATGTTAAAAAAATCATAACATAACTTATCTGACTGATTTTTCAAATATTCTACAATTGGAAGAAGATTTTCCGTTTCCTCTATAAATTGGTTGTTTTTACAGAAACAATCAATTACAACACAAGTATTATAAATATTTTTTACAATTACAGTCTAATGGTTAATAGCATATAATTAATAGTTATTAACTATTAATTTTGTAAAATTATATTATATTGCTAACAAATTGTTATTTTTTTATGTTTTTCTATTATTGTAGAAGGGGAATAAAAAATGATTAATTCAATTAATAATGTAGCATTCAAAGGTGATTTGAATAAAAAACAAGAAAACGAAAAACAGATTGCGTCTAAAGAAAATTCGTTCGATAAAAAGAAAATTGCCCTTGCGCTAGCAGGGCTTGCAACAGCGTCAATTGCAGCGGTTACAATAATTAAAAAGAAAACTCCACCGGATTTATCCTTTGAACAATTCAAGAAAAAAGGGAAATTTGACAGAGGTTTTGCAAATTTCAAAAACAAACCTTATACGGGTAAAATCACTATCCCGCAAGATAATGGTAAAATTATCCTGGAATATTCCAAAGGAAATTTGGTTGAATCAACAAAATACAATAGCTCATCAGCTGCGACAATTAAGAAAATTTATTCAAAGAACAACGATGCACAAATTACTAAAATATTCACTTTTGCAGAAGGAAAACCTGTTCTTTCTAACACCTTGACAAAAACGAATGATGAAATTATACAAGAAAAAATTCTTCCCAAATACCCGGGGACATTTGTTTCAAAAGTAACACAACAAGCTGATGGTTCAATACTATTTACAGAGCAAATCCCTAAACCCTACACTCCAAGCAAAGAAGTTCTAGAGAAGTGTAAGAACATATTTAAAAACAAACCGGAAATTTACAGAAAGGAAACAATTAACGTAAAAACAGGTGAGGTTTTAGATAGTAAACTAATTCAAGTAAAAGAACGCCCTTTAGAAGTTGCAAGAATAACCAAAGATAACGTTACAACCATAAATGGAAAAATCTACACAACTAAAACTCAGGAAGTAGATGGATCGGGCAATAAAATTATAACACTTAATTATCCCGACCTTGGAATTGTAAAAAAGATAACAATTAAACCCAACAAGGAAAGAATTGTTGATTTTGAAAGACCCACAAAGTCTTAATTATAATTCTCAATCAAATTAAGCATTTTGGAAACACAAATCCTGCAATCGTGATTCGATTTTATTATCCGAAATGCTTTTTTTGTAATTTTTTCATATTCAACGCTATTTTTAAGATAATATTGAATTTTTTTCGCTAAATCGTTAATATTATCCCAAATTGGAATAATTCCCTGGAATAAATCCAGTTCAGCTCTATTATCACTAATTAAAAGCCTTTTACAAGCAAGCGTTTGAATTGATCGGTAATTTAGGGATGAAACCCCTTGAGAGTTAATATTATAAACGATTTTTGTCTTATTAATCATTTTTGCCATATCTTTTTCATTATCAATAAACCCCAGATAAGTTTTTTTAATAATTTTTCTATCCAATTCACTTTTGCAACGAGAAAGTGCGTCCAAGTAGTGTTTTTCAATTGCGCAAAAACGAAAAGTCACGTGGGGGAGCAATTTATTTAAATTTAAATAAGTTTCGAGTCTTAAATTAGAATCCAATCGTCCGGGGAATAAAACATCGAATTCGGGGGTTAAAAAATCCCGATAAACACTCAAATTAACAAAATGGGGCATATAAAACCAGCCGTCGTTTTGCGCTAAAACCCTATCCCAATAAAAAACAAAATTATCGTCGTTTTTTAAATATTTATAATATTTTCCCCAATCCTCCAAAACACCTGATGCCTTTGATTCGATAACATCTGAAAAATAAGCAATGCAAGGGATTTTAAGATTAGAATCATATTTTATTTTGATTGGTGAAAAATCATAGCCGACAATATAAGAAAAATCATTCCGGGGTAGTTTTTTATCCTTTAGTTCATCAAAAATCGAAACTTCAAACCCGTTATCAATGAATCCTGCTATTAAACTTTCTGTTGTTAGTCTTCCCCCAATGCTTTTGGGCATAATTGCAAGTATTTTTTTCATTTTGTTAAGGTCGTTCTATTTAAAACTTCAAAAATTTTCGTTTTTTTATTAGCAAGATTATCAATGTATTTTTTCATAAAAGAAAAACACTTATCCAGGAATTGTTCGGTTAGACATTCGTCGTATTTTGTTTTTTTATCAAAATCAATTGTCGATAATTCCAACAAAAACGCCCTAATTTTGTTATGGATTCTTATTGTTTCTCCCAAATAGTCGTCTTTACAACAATCACACAAAAAACCTTTATAATCATATGAGAATAAAGCACTTTTATTATTATCGAATTCAATTTCTTTTAAACATTGGGAGCAGTTGACAAAATCAAGTCCCCAACCCAAATAAGACATAAATTTTATCTGGAATTTTAGAAGACAAAAAAGAACTTGAGCCCTATTTTTTGAATCAGCGATTTTTTGATAAGCGCAAAAAATTAAAGAATAAATTTCTTGATAATTCTCGTCGTTGTTATATTGTTTGGAGCAAAAATTATTCACCAATTCAGCGATATACATTGAATATGATAGTTTATCCAAATTATTTCTAATTTTTGAGAACGTATTAACACTTTGAGCTTGAGCAATTGTGTCTAAGTTTTTTCCTTCAAAAAGCATTAGTTGATTTGCCACAAACATTTGAATTCTTGCCCCGAGCTTTGATTTTGGACGTTTTGCGCCCTTCGCAACCGCTCGAATCAACCCTTTTGTTCTTGAGAACATAACAACAATATTATCATTATCGTTTAAAGGATAATTCTTCAAGTTAATTGCTTCAGTTGTAAAACTTTTTTTCATTAGTTGTCAATCGTTCTAAAAAAGTCAGGAATAATGTTATTTTGAGTGTTAATCTTAAGATTTGGATTAATATCCAAAAATAGATTTCTGCAAGATTCTCGAATATTGATATCTTTATCTAAGATGAAAATTTCCTCAAGATTGTTGTTTAACTTGAGCGCACTTATCAAAAGATTGCTTATTATTTTATCATTTGTTAAAGGATGAATTAAAAACCAAACTTTAGATGTTGCAAAAGCAAATAAAGATGAATTGTAACAAGAAATATCAAGATTGTTGTCTTGAGAATACAAATCCGCAAACATTGGTCTTTTGCATTGAGGACATTGCAGAACCAAAGGAACAAAATCATCTTGAGTGTCCAAATATTCCTTATGACATTCATAACATTTAAATAAATTGGTTAAACCAAACAAAGGCAGGATATTTATTCTTTTTTGATTGTCAGCTTCAAAAAGACTATAGGAAATTTGACTCGTATTCAAAAGCCCGATTAAATTTGCACTTTGTGAATTAGTAATAAAATTAACTTTGTTTTCTCTGTTTTTTAGCTGGTCTAAGATATTTTTAAGCTCGAAAACATTTGTATTAGATTGAGTATTAATTTCTGAAATTAAAGCAAGAATTTCATTTAAAGAAACGTCACTGTTCTCTTTAATTCTTGAAACCATTTCACGATATCGATTAATATTTCTTATTTTTTCAATCGATGAATCCTCGCTGTACAAAAGCGCTACGGATTTTGCCTCGGTTTTTAAGTCAAGCAGTATGCTTGAAGTTTCGCTTTCCTGTAAATTCGGCTGTTGAATTGTATCTATTGTGCTTATTTGTCCTAAATTCCCGGGGGATTGAAATTCTTGGAAAGGCTCCTGATTATATGAGTTTTTCGAATAATCCTGCATTTGATTAAAGCCTTGTTGCGCTCTTGGGGCGCTAAATGTTTCGAATGCATCGATTTTGTGTTCTGTGTTATAAGATAGGGAGGTTAAACTTGAAACTCGGTTTTGATTAACTTGAGCCATTGGTTCTTGTTGAGGCTGGGGTTGTTTTATTGAAAGAATATCCTCAATTGTAGGAATTAGAATATCTCTTATTTCATTAGGAATATTCGGGGTGTTGTTAACGTTGTAATAAATTTCTTTCAATAAATCAAAATATTCGAATTTATGTCCGCTGTGCAGTTTTTCGTGCAATTTGTAAGATCCGTCTTTTAATAACTTGAAATCCGACTTTCTTAATGCAACTTCAAGTCTTTTTATAGTCATTATCTCGGTTTCCGGAAATGGCGCCATTTTTAACTCCTTAAATTTAAATTAGTGAATCATCCATTGGATTTCTTGAAATCCCTCTAATCATTTGTTCCATGCCTATTTTTTCAAGGCTAAAATCAAGTGCTGTTTCTTTAGAAATTATACCTTTTTCATATAAATCATAAAGTGACATATTCATTGTTCTTAAATTTTGTTGTTTACTTCTTTGCATAAGAAGATAAATATCGTTCATTTTGCCGTCTTTAACATAATCCATTACGGTTGAAGTAAAAGTCAAAACTTCAAGCGCAGGAACCAATTTTCCGTTCTCTTTTCTTGGAACAAGCTGTTGGTGAAGAATTCCCCTTATGCAATTGGACAATCTTTTCATAAAAGCCTCTTGACCCGATTCTTCGATAAATCCTTTTAATCTGTCGATTGACGCTACGGTTCCGTTTGTGTGAAGGGTGGAAAAAACAAGATGTCCGGTTTCAGATGCCTCAATTGCGCTTAAGAGCGTGTCTTTATCTCGAATTTCACCAACAAGAATAACATCAGGGTCCTGTCTTAATCCGTATTTAATTCCGGTTTTAAAATCTTTAACATCAATATCTAAACTTCTTTGGGTTATTATTGATTTTTTATCCTCATAAACAAATTCAACCGGATCCTCAATTGTTATAATATGACCTTTTCTTGTTTGATTAATAATTTCAATTAAACTGGCAAGCGTTGTGGATTTTCCCGATCCTGTTGCTCCTGTTATAATAATAATCCCGTTTTTAAACTTTGTAAATTCTCTTAAATATTCAGGTAAAGACAATTCAGCCAAATTTTTGATATTATAAGGAATTGTTCTAAAAGTCAGTTTTCCCATATAAATATCTTTACAGTAGTTGACTCTGTATCTTGAAATACCTTTAATTTCATAAATATAGTCGATATCTTTTAATCTTTCTTTAGAATCAAGGTATTCTTTAGGCAAAGTTTTAACAAGAATTTCGTTAATATCATCGCTTGTAATAATATTAGAATCAACTTTATGAATTTCTCCGTTAATTCTTAACGAAGGCAGTTTATCACAATTCAAATGAACGTCAGACGCCCCTTTTTTATGCGCTTTAATTAAAAATTCATCTAAGTTAAATGTCACTATTCAAAACTCCTTATATAACAATATTCTAATATCAACATTTAATATATGCAATTAATTTAAGCTATGTTAACTTTTTGTTGTT
>CANAIK010000029.1 GCA_947361225.1 uncultured bacterium | reverse complement strand
AATCAATACATTTTATCGCCTCTTGAACTGTCGGAATTCTTCCCCCTGTGGTTTTTAAATAATGTACTTTGTGCAAGTTTTCGCCTCTCATAAGTCTTGCAGGTTTATCTTCTATTGAAGTTCCAATATATGACGGCATCATTTTTTCTAATTCTTCTTGAAATTCAAGAAAAAATCTCTCGATTGGCTTGGCTTTTGCGTTTCTAACTTTTGCAAAAACAGAAGTTATTCCTAAATTTGCATATACTCCATTAAATCCAGCTTCATCGAAATTACAGTTCTGAAAATACTTTGTTCTAAATGCTCTGCCGTTATCTTGATAAACAATTTTTGGAATTCTGCCTAAATTTATTATCGAATTGCGGAGGGCGGAAGCGATACATTGAGTATTTTCGCTCATCATAATTTCATAGCCGACTAAAGCTCCTGATTTCCAATCAAAAAAACCAACAAGCGTGGCTCTTGTTGGTATTCCTTTAAATGGATTTATTACTTGAAAATTGAGTTCGTGTCCGTCTGCTACAAGCACATCCCCGACCTCGATTTTTGAAATATCTCTTTCAATATATGGTTCAACTTTGTCGTTAAACGCTTTTTCGCCCTCTCGATACAAAACCCATTTATCATAATGTAAAACTTTGAATTTGTCGGCATATCGTCTAAATGCGATATTAGCAGGAATGTCGGTTATTCCTTTTCGCTCTAAACAGAATTTGGTTAAATTGATTGCTTTTTCAACCTTGAATTTGTTCGGATGAAACAAAAACTTTTCAAATTGTTCAATCATTTCGGGAGTTAAACTTGTATTATATTCATCAATCTTTGAACATTTATATTTTGGAATTAATGATTCTACCGTTTTAAATTGATTGTATGATACTTTCCAACGATAAAGAGAAGAATAAGAAATTTTGCCTAAGACTTTGAAAATGTCTTTAAAATATTCTCCCGAATTGTATAATGCGATAAAATTTTCTTTCGCTTCTTTTTGTTTATCAAATCTTATAGAAAAATCTTCAAAGGCTTTTATTAAATCTATTTTTGCTAATGCTTCAAGTTTTAGTTTCTCGGTTTTGAATTCAAGTTTTTGTTCTTCTATATTATATATATTATTAATGGGGACTAAAGATTTTGATTTAATTTCTTCATCAAGTAGTTTTTCTTGAATTTCGGGTTCTAAAGAAGAAAATAAAATCTCGTAAGTATAACCGCCTTTTGTTTTGATTTTTCTTGAAATATATTTACTGTCGGATTTGTTTATCTCGATTCTTAAAGAACGATTACTTTTAAGTCCTTTGAGTTCTGCTATTTTATTTATATCTATGTAGTTCTCTTTTAGGTTTTCTGAATCTGCCATAATCTCGAAATTTCCTATATTTATTGCTATTTTCTTAATTATGGCGGATAAAGGGGTAAATCTAAATCGTTTGCTAAAATTTGCTAACTCAAATTTCTGCTAAAAATTTTCAAATCAAATGAGAAAAAGTTTGAGCAAAAAATTCTCAAACCATGTGATAATTTTCCAAGGTCAAAAAATAGATTTCCGACCTCAAAAAATTTTTGTATTTATGCCGAAATAATCAAACTGACTGTTATAATCAAACCAAATGTGAAATGCAACGATAGCTTGAAATTCTATTTTGGAATTTTCAAATACTTTATGTCCGCTTAATCTCCTCTTTGGTCCGGTTTGATTTTTTTATCTCAAACTACAACGGACAGTTAAAACTCAATGGGGATAATGCTTTTAAAGAATAAAATCAAACTAACTGTTATAATCATAGCGGACGTGAAAATACAATTTATTTCCAAATTGCATATAATTATATTTTAAAAAAAATACATAAAAAAACGGGCATTTAGAAGTTTTTCTAAATCCCGTCTTAAATTAGGAAGAAGTGGGATTCGAACCCACGGAACACTCGCATGTTCGACGGTTTTCAAGACCGCTCCGATCAACCACTCCGGCATTCTTCCGAAAAAAGTTACTTTAGAATAATATCAAAAATTAAATATTAAGTAAAGTACTTTTTTATAATATCCTCTATTTGGAAGAGTTAAGAGAACTTACAACTTTGTCTGTAATATCTACCCCGCCAAAGAAAACAACTGTTTTTTCAACAACTGTGTCGATTTTATTCTCAATCGCTACTTTTTTTATGGCATTCTTGATAGCTGTATCAATTTCGTTTTCTTTTTTCTCTTTAAGCTTTAAATAAGCCTCTTGTTTTTTGGATAATTCTTTAGCTGTTGATTCTTCAAAATTTTTGCGCTCTAAAGAAGAAGTTATTTTTTTATATTCTCTTTCTTTATCAAGGCTGTATCTTTGAATTTCAGCGTATTTATCAGAAATTTCATCTGTTACGGTTTTAACTTTGGTGTAACTATCTACAACCTTATCAAAATCAACAATTCCAATCACTTCTGCGTTTGCTCTTGAAAACATAACTAAAGCGCAGAAAACCAATAATCCGAATAATTTTTTCATATTTCCTCCTCGTATATTTATAAAAAAATTATATCACAAATAATTTTATTTTAGTATAATTATAAAGTAAAAGAAATTTGGAAACTTAAAATGAAAAAGGATTACCAAAAAAGAGCTTCAAAAGAATATAATAAGCTAAGGGGCATTTTCCAGTGGATTACCTGCACTTTGGTTTATGGAACTTATTATAGAATTGCTTTTAATTTAAAAATTGAAGGAAGGGAAAACGTGCCTAAAAAAGGATTCTACATTATTGCAGCTAATCATACAAGCGCAATCGATCCTTTTTTAATAATCCACGCCAGCGGTCGACATATTGCATATATGGCAAAAATTGAGCTTTTTAAGAATCGAATTGCAAGATTTTTCCTGGATGTCTTAGGAGCGTTTGCGGTCGATAGGTCAAAACTTTCTGTTTCAACGGTAAAAACCGTTCTGGGTTTAAAACAAACAGATTGGTGTTTGGGGATTTTCCCCCAAGGAACAAGGGAAGCAAACGGAAGTTTAGATAATATTAACAAAGGTTTTGCAAGTTTTGCAAAAACCTTAAAATGCGATATAATTCCGATTGCAATAACGGGCATGACAAAAGATCAAAGAAAAATTTTTAGAGGCAAAATGAAAGTAAAAATAGGAAAACCGATTCCCTATAACGACAATATCGAAGAAATGATTGCTCTTTGGAGTGAAAAAATTACTGAATTATCAGAAGGACATATATAAAAATGGATGAGAAAAAGATTAATTTTGCACAGAAAAAAGCAAAAGATTTTAATATTCTAACAAGATTATACCAATATTACGCTTTGTATATTTTGTTTTTGCCTTTATTTTCAACTTTATTCTATAAATTTAAAGTGAAAAGAAACAAAAATCTTGAAAAAAAACCTTATATAGTTGCTGCAAATCATATTTCCTATATGGATGTGTTTATTGTAAACTACGCACTATCCCGCCCTTTGGCTTATATGGCAAAACAAGAACTTTTTAAAACCGATTCCTGGGCTAAAAGATGGGTTACAAGAAACGTTCTAAGATTGGGCGGATTTGCGGTTAATCGAGAAAAAGTAGGAATTTCAACAATAAAATCGGTTAAAGAGGTTTTTCGAGCAAATTATAACCTTTGTATTTTCCCTCAAGGAGGAATTAGAAAAAACAAAACGATTGAAAGTATTAACCCCGGGTTTATTTATTTTGCTAAAACCAATAAAATTGATATTCTTCCAATTGCGCTATCGGGTTTAGAAACCTACAACTGGAAACCCTTTAGAAGACAAGAAGTTAATATTTGCGTCGGAGAACCAATTTCCTACGAATTAAGCGATGATGAAATTATATCCAGCTGGTGTTCTCAAATTGCAAATTTAAGCGGTTATGAGAATAAAAATAATTAACAACTAGCAAATTTATTTTTTTTCTTGTTTTGTATTATTGCAAATTATGCTAATTAACAATAATACATATTCAACAATAGCTAAATTAACAAATCATATAAAAAACCCTAACAGATGTCTTGGCACGCTTATTGAAGAAATTCCGACCGATGTTGGAAGAGCAAAAGAAAGCTACAATCGAGGCGGAGCGCTGGAACTTTCCGAAAGATTAAGAAAAGATATCACAGGAGCGATTGTATGGTTATTTGGAATTCCCGCTTTTAACAAAATCGGAACCTTGTTTTGCGAAAAAGCTTTAAAAATCCCTATGGATTTTGATTATTCAAACGCAAAAACCGGAAACGATGCAATTAAGAATTCGGTTGATTTTTTAATTAACGGAAAAACTTCAATATTAAAAGAATGCGGTTTAGAAGCGGATGTTTCTGAAATTAAAAAGTATCAAAATATTTTTAAAGACAAAGACCCCAATCAACTTATAAAACAAATAAAAAGAGCAAAACAAATAACTTCCCTTTCAGCACTTTTTATAAATTGCGCTTTAATGGGTTTTATAATTCCAAAAATTAATCAAAAAATTACCCAAAAAAAGCTCGATAAGGAAAAACTGGCAAAAACTTCAACAATTAACACCAGTTTGGATGATTTTATTAACAAAACCAAAAAAAATAAAGAACTTTCATTCGGCAGCTTGGGAGATGTCCTCAACAAAGCGGTTTATAATGTTGAGAACAATAATCGTTTTCGATTAGTTGCAACCGATGTTCCAATGATTACAGGGCGTGCTTTAACTTCAAGAAATATGGTTGAAGCACTTGAATTTGTTGTAATGGACGGCGGAAGTGTTTATTTCTACAACTTCTCGACCGAACACGTTGAAAACTTCTTAAGAAAAAAAGCAAATATTCCAAATATTAACCCGATTGCAGCTGAAAGAATTGCAAAAATGGATTTAGGCGCTCTTGAAGACGCAATTAAAGAACTTGAAAAGAATCCAACAAGAATTGAAGAAATTTTCAATGACAAACAATTAATTTATGATATTTATAAAGAATCAACCTATGGAAAATACGGAAAAATTAACAGATTTACAAAAGAATCGGATTTAGATTCAATAAGTAAGAATGTTTTTGATTTTCTAAAGAAAATTAAAAAGGATTGTTATAAAGACGGGAATTTAGATTTGAATTCTCTTAAAAAAACGATTAAGAATATAAACAACAAAAACGCAATGTTTTTAGCAAGCGGATTATTGGTTAGCATAGCAGGTTTAGCGGTAATTGTTCCAAAAATAACTTTTTGGATAACAAAAAAAATTACAGGAAAAAACACCTTCTCGGGAATTACCGATTATAGCGATAATAAAAAAAGTTAACAAAATTTTACATATTAGCAATTCTGCAATTAAAAAACACTTTATAATAACATAAGGTAAAGTGTTAGTTATAAATATTTTTGTGGGTGAATATGGGTTTATTAGAACGTATTTATGCGCTCTCGCATAAAAATACGGATAATTTCAATAATTCGAATTACTTAACAGATTCAATAAAAATTTCCATAAATGAACTTGCGCTCAATCAACCGATTAAATTTATTCTAAAATACTTGAATCAAGAAACGATTGATAGGGCACTTAGAGTTAATCCCAATATTGGACAAATTCTAAAAGAGAATCATTTAGGGCTTAATTACAATCTTAACAACGTAAAATCAATTATAATGTCGCATTTGATTCCGACTTCCAAGGTTGCAAAAAGCATTTATTTAAAACTCGGTCACAAAAAAACAGAGGACAGCTATATTTATCTTGTTCAAGGGGCACTTTTACACGATATCGGAAAAATTTTTATTCCCGAGGAAATTCTCAACAAAAAAGGAAAATTAACAAAAAAAGAAAGAAGTATAATTGAACTTCACAACAGACTTAGTTATGAAATCCTAAAAACAACAGACTTAAATCCTGCAGTTATAAAGTTAGCGCTCGAACATCACGATTATGATAAAAATATTAAAAGAACGCAAGAGAATCAAACCCTAACCGTTGCAGACGTTTATTGCGCCTTAAGAGAAGCTCGTCCTTATAAAAAACCGATTAATTTTATCGGCGCCAAAACGATTTTGTACGATATGGCAGCCAAAGGACAATTCGATATCAGCTATATTAGCTATATATAAAAAAACCCTTGCTTAAGTTTTAAGCAAGGGAGACAACGAAGTAGAATCACCCAAGTGATAAAATTTGTTTTCGATTTTTTCCTTTTTTATAGCTGATATGAACCCAAGAATTGTATTCGTTAATAAGTTGATCGAATTCGATATTGGAATTCTTTATAATTTTAATAATTTCAGCAGGTTTCATTCCTTTAATCTTAAAGTCCGCAGCTTCGCCGACCAAATGCTGCGAATTAAGAGCCCCTTTTATAAGCTCATTCACTTTTTTGCATCTAAATCCACTCGTTATTATAATTGGTTTTTTAATCAGGTTTCGAATTGGTTGCAAACAATAAAAAATCAAATTCAACATATTATCCAAAGAATTCAAATCCGCCATATTATTAATATTGTTTTTAATTGCAATATCAGAGTGCATTAGCTCACTTAATTTAAAATTCAACATAAATTTCCCTCCAAATCATCAATCCTGTGATTCTCAACTTTAATTTGTTCTTTAATAACGGAAATATCCCGCTCAAGCACAAATGTGCGCTCAACTAAAGAGTTGTGTTTATCCTGTTTTTTTTCAAGGATATTTAATTTTTGCTCAAAAACTCCAATTCTATAAGCAAGATACAACGCTTGCACCACAACAGTGACAAGAATTGCCAAAAGTTCATAGTTCATTATTTTTTCCTTTATAAAAATTATTTTTCTAAATACAAGTCATCCAATGTGACATTAAAGTTATTAACGACTAAAATTGCATTCTCAATTGATAAAAATTTTTCATTATTAATACAATCAACAATATCATTCTCATTAATCCCCGTAATTTTGGAAAAATCTTCTATTGAAAGGTCATTCTGCGCTCTCAATTTTTGAATTATTCTATCCGGATTTTTTAGGATACAGTTTTTTGTTTGTATTAAATTAAAATTACTTTTAGAGAAAACTTCGTCTTCGCCGGTTAAAACCCAATTTAAATTAACATTATAATTCTGTTTTAGTTTCTGTAAAAACTCCAAAGACGGGTTTCTTTCTCCTCTTTCATAACTTAAATAAGTTCTTGTTTCAAGTCCAAGTTGTCTTGCAAAATCACTTGCGCTTTTTGCTTTTTGCAATCTTATTAATTTTATTCTTTCGTTTATCATTCGAAAATTCTTTATTTTTTTGAACAAAATGTGTTGACATTTTAGAACATTATGTGTATTATTTATAATATATAAAACGAGCTTTGTTCTTGATGCTAATTTCTTAGTATTCAAGTGGTTAAGCACAATAAAAAAACAAGATTTTTTAAAGTATCAAAACCTCTTAAAATATTTACAAAAATTATACAAAAAGCAACACTATTGTGCAATAGATGTTTTTATTGCGCTAAAAAATTAAAGTACCAATAAACACGAAATAATATAAGGAATTTTTTATGGAAAAGAAAGCTTTCTCTTTGATTGAGCTCTTAATAAGCTTAATCACAATTTCGGTAATCCTGGCTTCAATGGCGCCTGTTATAACCCATAAGCTAAAACACGGGAATACTTCAATAAGCGCAAAAAGCATTCAAATTAATTGTGCGGAAAAATTTGGAACTGATTGTATGATGTGCAATTCCAAGAGTTGTCTTTGGTGTTCAACATACATAAATGTTCCGGATGGATATTACATAGACCCCAGCCAAGGATGCAGCAGAAAAACTTGTAATTCTAAATTTGGCGCATTATGCGCAAAATGCACAAAAGATTACTGTTTGTCCTGCATTAGCGGTTATGGATTCAATAGTACAAATTATACCTGCAACCCCTGCTACGCTCCTTATTATTCACCCGGAGGAACCTCAGGATGCATTATGTGTAACAATGGATATCAATATCAAAATTTAAACAATCAACCAAACTGCAAAGTTTGTGATACCGCAAACGGTTGGTTTCCAAATTCGGATAGAAAAGGCTGTACGCAGATAAAATGTCAAAAAGGCTATAGAAGAGAAGGAAACAATTGTGTCCAATGCGCAGGAAATACATATCAACCAAATGATAACTACATAGGAACAAGTTGTTATGGCTGCGGCGCCAACTTAACGGCAAACGACGAACACACATCTTGTGCGTGCAATTTAGTTTGCAATGACAAACAATACATAAAAAATTGCACTTGTTATGATTGCCCCAGTGTTTGTCCTGTTGGTGAATATTTAAACGGATGCTCCTGTACAAAATGCCCCAAAGGCACATATTCAGAAACCGCAGGGGCAGTTGCCTGCACAAAATGTCCGGCTGGAACTTATGCGGATGTTGAAGGAGCAAAATCAGCCGATGTGTGCAAAAAATGTCCCGCTGGAACTTATTCTGATACCGAAGGAGCTGCAATATGCGCCAATTGCCCAAAAGGAAGCTATATATCTTGGGAAGGACATACTAAATGTAAGAAATGCCCAATGGGTAGCTACTCGGATACAGAAGGGGCGAAAGAATGCACCACTTGTCCCTCCAATTTAACCACAAGCACAAGTTATGGACATACCTCAATAAAAGATTGCGCCTTTAGTTGTTCTAGTGTAATTCCCGGATGTATGGATTATAGTTGCAGCAGTATAGGTTGTTATACCTGCAAATCAGGATATAAAGTAAGTTCCGTTTCTGGTCCCGATGGTTCTTTTCAAACGTGTATAAAAAAATAAATTTTATGTTTTGGTTAGGGAAGGATTTTATCCTTCCCTTTTTTTGTAATATTCTATAATTCTACCAAGCGCAAAACTTTTGGTAATTATCCACACTATGAAACATCATCCAACGGGTTAGGGGATTAACGCCTGAAGTGTACAAGAGTCTTTCAAAGACGCAATCGGCGAAATATCTATCATTATTAACGTAATCGTGATTTTCGCACAACACGTCGTGGATTAAACTTGGGACCAAAAACCTTGGGTCGGATTTTGAACCCACCAAGCGCCAAAAGAATCTTGGGATAGTAGCTCCGTCCCAACAATAACCCTTTTTAACGACGAAAAAGTAACTCTGTTCCTTTGTATAATCGGACAAAACCACCTCGAGCTCATTTTCAAGCAAAAATGGTTTAGTACATTTTTGAGTATTATTTTTTGGGTAATCAACAATGATTTTAGGATTTTGACTAAAAAGAACTTTCAAATTTCTATCTTTATAAATTTCAATCACAACTTCCTCCTATGTTACATCTTGACAAAAGGGGGAATATAGTAAATAATATAATAACAGGGTGGCACCTTGAGAAAGTGCCAAAAACTCTGAGAAGTTCTAACGGTTCTTGCCTTTTGGGTAGGAACCGTTTTTAAATATAAACAAAATCAAAAAGATTAAAAATAAGCTTAAATTGAAATCGCTCATATCGACCTCTTTCTAGTCGGGAACCAACCCGAAGTTCTACTGTGCTATTGAAAGCCGGTTCCTTTTTAAAAAAGAGTTTTTGTTTACCCTGTCTTGGCTATTCTACCATATTGAGCCCGGGTTGTCTAATTTCCTATTAATTCCTCCCAATCCCCGGTTTTAAAGAAATTATCGAGCTGGGTTTGATTGAATCCTAACAAGGCTCCGATTTGATTTATCCAAGGGTTTCCTCGATAGAAATTATTTGCCTTAAGCTCAATTTTTAGAGCCTTAAGGTCGATTTGAGGGTTATCCTTAACCAAATCCAAGATATCCTCAAAATCAATTTCCTTTACCTTATAAATTGCCCTTTCAACGTCGGCTCTTGTTAAGGATAAAGAATCCAGTTCTTTTCTTTTTTCTTTATCAAACTCTGTTTTTGTTAAATACTTCCCTTTGTATAAGATATATTCCTCTTGAACTTCCTCAATTGAATCATAGAGGATATATTTCAATTTTTCCCTTAAATCTGTTTCGTTTTGCGAAACCATTACAATTAAATCATCTTTTTTAGCTATAAACATTACATTGTCCCCTCATTAAACACGAACCTAAACGCAGTAGTTGAACCGGCTGCGTCATAAAAAACCTGCGTATTTTGACCTTCCAGCATTGGCATAAAACAATACGCAAGGTGATTAGAGCTTGGGGAATTATCACCCACAAGCAAATTATTTCTATAGCCCAAAGAGCTGTTTTGACCGTTAAATTGAACGTATTGAGAAGGTCCCGTTGCATTTTTTGCAAGAATCAGCCAACCGTTTTTTGGAGCCTTAAAAGTCATACCCGATGCGCCCAAAGAAAGCCCTATTGACTGTCCTGACGGAAGACCCCAGCCGGAAATATCCGTCGAATCGGATCTTTTTAAGAAATTCAAAGGGTCAACAGGATTAATTGATGAAATATCTTTTCCCGCTGTTTTTACAATTTTACCCAAATAACACGCATAAATAATTTCATAAGCCGATTCATTCTGGCTTTTTCTATAATAATTGGTTTTTGGATCATACCAAATTATAGACGAATTTTTTGCTGCTACCGCAGGGGTTCTTTCACTAATTATATATTGCCCCACCCAGGCTGTTGCATAGTTAAGATCATCAAACCAAAAAATATGATAAACAACATCTTGTTTGTTTATAGCGTGCGATATATCATTTGGAATAACTTTTTCTATTGTTTTTAGCGAATTATCGTCATTTCTTCCGTCGGGAATTAAAAGTTTTACATCCTGTTTAACGGTAATTGTACAAGCTTCCCATTCCAATACTCCGTTTGGAGCTTCTAAAACACAATTTGTCAGTTGGAATTTTTTAGCCAATTTATCAATTGAGCTGTCAACTGAATTCATATAATTATCAAGATTTGAAACTTTATCAATATTAGCTTCTAAAATTTCTTCATATTGCAAAAACTTTTCATACTGTGAAGAAAATTCATTAAAAATCTTGTCTATATCCTTGGTGTATTTTATCGTTGCTTGCAATTTTTTATCCATAGAATTTATTAATTCCGAAGATGTTACTTCCCCCGGTTCAACAGTTAAACAAAGTTTCAATTTTCGAGCGAGAATTTGTATTAATCTTGTCAAATAATCAAGAGAATACTCAAGAGCCTCCAAATTTAATAATGAGCTGTTATTATACTGGGTTTCCTGCGAAATTGGAAGGGTAAGTTCAATTGATATTTTTTCGTTTTCACTCAAAACACCATAATAAGATCCCGTTATAGGAAAATTGATATAACTTCCGTTTTTATTTTTTATTTCATTAATTGTATAATCAACCCCGAGCTCCAATTTTGTCTTAGAATCGTATTTATCGAAATGGAAGACATTAAGTTGTTGTTCGTTTTCAATATAGAAATCAAAATCGAATTTTGTAGCATTTCCGTTTCCCCGGTAGCTATTCACCGGCAATATATCGTAAATCAATGTTTTTTTCTCCTTTATTAAAATAAAATACCTTAAAATCTTTATTGGCTAAATTCAAAACCTCAAAACCACACCTTCTAAGCCAGTTTAAAGCTTCGAAGTTGGATTTGTAAATTGAATTGAACAGAATATCATAGTCCTTTTTAAAAAGTTCAATTTTACTTCTCACGTATTTATACAAAAAAATCTTGTTTTTAATAGCAGATTTAGCGCACAAAAGCCAAACTTGACCGATTTTTTTTGAATTAACAGATCTTGATTCAACCCCTCCGATTGCGCTCGGATTATTGTTTTTATCGGCTAAAAAATAAGTGTTTTTTGTATTAAGAGCCAATTTTATAAATTCCTTTTTATAATCCTTCCCAAAAAAATACCAAAGTTCTTTTTTATCCTCCAATCTTAAGTTGTCGACAAAACAACTAAGGTTTTTTTCATTCAAATCTATTTCTATCATTTGTTTTCAACCTCTTGAAGAGAAAGTGTTGTTGAAATTGCAAGAATATTAATCGGAAGAGGATATTTTTGAATTAATCGAACACTTTTTTGATATTGAGGATTGCTTAAAGGACAAAACTCAACATCTTTGTCAAAAAGCATTGAAGGATTGTTAACGCTCATATGACTTCTGGCGTTCTGACTAATTGTGTTGTTGTCGTTCATTATAAAAAAGTCTTCTCTTGAATTAAGAATTTTTACTTCAACCTTATTAATAATTTTATTAACCCCCAAGGTTCCGTTGCTTTCAAGATTGAGGGTTTCAAGTTTAAATTCATAAGGAATTCCAACCAAAACATTCTTGGATTCATAAGGAAGTTTTAAAACTCCGTTTTCGTCAACAACCAAATCCTCAACCACACCATAATCCAATAAAGCCATAACTTTCTCATTTTTTAAGTGTTCCAAATTGAGAATTTTAGTTATTTTTTTATCGAAGGTCTGTTTTAAGGCGCAATCAAGGAAAAACGCATCATCAAGAGTTTTTATCGTTCTTGATTTAAATCTTTCAATATATCTTACACTTTTCCCGTCAATTTCTCTTCTAATGACAAAATAAGCAATATCTTCGTTATTTTCTCTTATTGTTGTAACGCTTTCAAAACTTCCCTTGGTGGAATGGGTGTGCCAAGCGCTTATTTTTTGTTTAGGATTATACGTTAAACCATTAATTGACCCGTCGTTCATAACGCACCAAAGAATTCTATAAGGTTCTTTAGAATACGCCATATCAACAATGGTTTTACCTTCAAATAAATGATTTGCAAATAAGGATAGTTCCTCACCGTCATAAGAATCCGAGGTAAAACTGTAACCTAAATCCCTTACGATTGAACCCCCTGATTGCACAAACAAAACCATTGAACCTGATATTACCGGTTTAATTCTTGATGCTCCGTAATAAGATTGCATTTTTGCAACCGGAGAAGGCGTTGCGCTAAAAACACCGTCCGACCCGTTAACACACCACTCGGCGTTTGTACTCATAACGATTAAATCATCAAAAGGAACAAGATGCTGGATTTGACTTGCAACATTATCATAAATTGACATTGAAATTGAATCTGTTGCGTTTAAGGGTCTTGAAATATTAAAGTTGTCATTTGTCCCTGTTTGACTCGCCCAAAACATTTGAGGGGCTTTATCAGAAGACGCATAAACCTTTCTTTGTTGATAAAAACACACACAAGAAGGGTTTTGTTCCTCAAATGGATTAGTAAAAATCGGAGCACAAGAGGATAAATCGGGTTCAATGTTATTATCTTTAAAAGTTGTTGTGTCGGTCGTTCCAATATAGCCGTAAATCCCGTTAACCGCTCTATAAACGTTATATTCAATAGCATTTGAAACCTTTTCCCACTTGAGCGTTATAAATTCACTTGTAGTCCAATAAGCCTCCAAATGCCCTACAACACTAACAGGTTTACTTCTTGAGCTTTCTTCTTTTGTAGTTTTATCAACCGCACAAACAACATAGCTGTAAGTAGTTGTGTTGGATTGCGTCGAACCGCTGTAGGTAACTGTAATACTTTGAGGAGGGGAAATTACCGATTGAAAACTAATTTCTTCAAAAGTCCAATTATTATGGGCAATTCTTGATAATTCATATGGTTTATAGTTCTTGTGGACAATTGTCATAACATCTGCTTGTTGAACATAATCAAGGTCGAAAATATCCTCCTCGCCATATGGTGTTTCAATTTCATAAATCTGGGAATCTTCGCTTAAGATATATCCCCCGTCTTTTATAAAACGAAAATATTTATCCCCGACTTCAATTACATAGCTTTGAGAGGAATTAAAAACAAAAGGAATGAGTTTTGTTTTTTTATCTTCATATTTCGCCTTAACCAAAAACTCCAACCCGGCCCGATTAATGACACAACCTTCCTGCAGGACAATTCCATTCTTAAGTTCTTTTAAACCAAGCGAATATTGCTCCAAATCGACTCTACCTTGCAAAGACGGTGAAATTACCCCTCTGGAAAAAGAATTCTGACAAACACGAATACTCATTTAGTTTCTTGCCTCCAAATATGTATTATCGTTATAAATAACATCCATTCCTTCTTGAGCGTTTAGTTTTTTAGAATGAGCCAGCAATTTTTGATACTTTTGCGCAGCCAACTCTCCTTTTTCAATACTTCCTGTTAAAACGCTTGAAGTTAAAGAAGCCAAGTAATAAGACAAAGCCATTGAGAATTCGCAAGAGAAGAAAACTTCTTTTTCAACCCTTCTTGTGTAGCGCAAAAGTGCATTTCTGGCGTTTGTTAGAATTACCCTATCGCCATTGTCCATTGAAACAATAATAAATTTTTGAAGTTGTGAATCGTCTTTTTCAAAAACCTCCCTTGCCGCAATACAATCATTGGGATATCGATAACAATATTCAAAATGCTGAATAGGCGCCTCTTGTTCAAATAAAGACAAGCTTTTGTATGCACTTGCAAAATTCCAATCAAAATCTTTAAGCACAAAATCCCTTGCAAGCTCATAATAGTTATTTAATAAAATCGCCCGATTATCAGTGCAATTAGCGTTCTCCAGGGGCGTTGAAACACCAAGAATATTTAAAGTTATATTAAAAATTTGGGCTTTAGATATTGTCATTATGCTCTTCCTTTCTTATTGTCGCTAAACCACTTCTCAGTCACTTTTTGGGTATTTCCCAGCCCCCAGAGTGCTTTATCATAGACAGATGCGTTGTATTCATTTTGATATTGTTTAATATCTCCCAAATAATCTCTTGCTTTATCAAAATAACTGTCTGCTTTGTAGTCATAATCTTTTTGAATATTTTGTGCATTGGAGTTTGCGCTGTTTATGGTGTCTTTGTAGCTTAATAAATTCGTATTGGAATTCATATCAAATCCATTAGAGGCATTTTTTGCCATTAAAGTACTGGCGTTTTTCATTCCTTCGATTTTTTCTTTCCTTGCTTCTTCAAGTCCCAGTTGCTTTTGTCTTAAAGCCTCGTTGTTTGCAGCTTTTGCATTATTTAGAGCAATTTGCGTTTTATATTTAAGATTTTTTTTCTCACCCACAATGCCACCCACCGTTTGCAAAGCAGTAGATGCAAGATTAAAACCAAAAGTCGCATTTGGTGTGCACATAAATTTTTCTCCTCTCTTTATAAAGTTTTAAAAGAAAGCGGGCATAATGCCCGCTTATTAAATTATTGAATTTATTCAATAACGACACCCGCTGTGATTTTTCCTTGAGTTTCTGCGGTTTCTCCGCTAACAACATACGCTAAACGAACATAACCCTTGTTTCCTTTGGGTAAATGCGTGATTGGAAATCTTGCTCCTTCAACCAAATCAGCCAATTTAAGTTCAGCCTCAGCCAAGTTATCGCTTGACGCAAAATCCTCGGTTTCGCTTGTTTGAATTTGAACCTTAAGACTGTCAACGTTCTTAAACTCCGAAACAACTTGAATCAATAAAGGCAAAAAATCAATTTCGCCTTTTCCGAATCTTACAATATTTTGTGAATAAATTGTTCCGGTTGTAATTTCTTGATTATCTGAGAATAAAGTTTGATTATCTAATAACATTTTTTCTATCCTTTCAATTACTTAACTTGTTTTTCATCGTTTCTAATTTGATCCGCACATTTAACAGGCAATCCCAAGAAAGTAACAACCGGTTTACCTGCAACGTTATCCATAGTTAAATTTACGTTTGATTTATTGATTGCTTGGAAATGCAAATAAGTTTCGATTGTTTCATTGCAATAAATCACGGTATTTCCGGTTTTTGCGAATCGTTTAATTCTATGATAAGCGCTAATCATAAGTTTGATTAAATCGGCTGCGTCAGCGCCGTCCAGTTTTGTAACATCAATATTGGCAATTCTTGCGGTTGATCTAAAATCACGAACGCACATTCCAACATCCCATTTGTAATGATCACGATAAACTTCAAACATATTGCCTAACGCATCTGTTGCGGTCTGAGCTCCTTTATCTTCGTGAATTAAACCAATTTTAGATCCTTTTGGATATAATAAATGAGTATGTAAATCGCCCCAGGTGATAAACCAGATAGACGTATTGTTAGAGCCTTTTCCGCCTCCGTCTAAGACTCTATATCCAATTGAGTTAATATCATTGGATATTTTATCATATCTAACGCTTAATCCATCAAAACCGGCCGGATTTGTAGCTTTAGAACCATAGAAAATATTCTCTTGAACCGTATTGCTCATTGATTCTAAAAACGCACCTGCTTCGTTTGCTCTAAATTGTTCGGTATCGCCTTCTAAATCAGCCAGCGCTTTATCAACTTGGGAATAAACTTCTAACATTCCTGTTGTATCAGTAATTTGAGTGTATTCACCCTTAGAAGCATTAACGCCTTGATAAAATTTTCTAAACTCAACCTCAGGCAACCCGTTTCTAACAGTCGTTTTGTGGGTTGATCCTTCGTTACACTCTCGAACAACAGCGTCTTCTAATAACACGTTGGATTTAGTTAACATACTAATAATTGTATGCGCAATTCTTCCGTTTTCTGTTTGCGCAAGTTTATCTTTTAGCGATAAATAAGTATTTCCTACTGTAGCCATTTTTTCTTTTCTCCTTTTCTAGTTTCTTTTACCATACAAAATTTGAGCCGGGGTTAACTCATCAAATGAAGGTTTTCCGCCATAATCAAGCCCGTCTTCTTTAAGCAATTCACCAATTTTATGGAACATTTTAATAAACTCAGGGTGATAATTAAGCCCGGTTTTAGATAAAAGCTCCTTAAGCTGAGGTGAACAAAAAGTTGTGTAACCTTCATTAGCAAGGCTCATATATTCCCTTAACAAACTTGGATTTGAATCAGGAAGTTCCTTGTCTTCTTGAAACATTTTGTTGTATTGTGCTATTTCTTCTTGTTGTCTTGTTTTCTCGTCTTTTTCATACAATGCTCTTTGTTTTTTTGACATTTCCAAGGCAATATCCAATAGCATTTCAACGGATTCTTGAGATAAGTTTAACTTTTGAGCAATTGGTTGGAATTTTAGTGTAAGTTCTTCATCTAAATCAAATCCATCGTTTGCAAATCTGGAATAATCGTATTTATCGGGTTTTCCGAATAATTTTTCTTCGCTTTTATCTTGAAGACAAAAACGATTATTAATATTTTCTTCTTGCATTTTTATCCTTTCTGTGTGTTATAATTAAATTACTGTAGGGGAGTTAATATTTATGAAAAAAATTTCTTTTTTAGTTCTAGTTCTAGGGTTATTGTTTTTTGGATATAATTCCAAAATAAATGCGCAAAATCAATTCTATAAATCGATTAAAACCTGCGAAAATTACTCATTACAAGGAAGCGCCGAATATAACAGGGAAATTTTCAACATTTTAGTCACCTTAGAAAAAAAAGGTGATAAATGTGTTTACAAGGAAAAAATTTTCCAAGGAAAAAATTATCAAATGCTAACTTGTAATTTTGATAAAGCTCAACTGCCTTTTTTATCTGATTCTATGGAAAGATTTACAAATGCATTCAAAAAAGAAATTGCCAAAAACAATATCTTCGAAGCAAAAATGTCAACCAATGGAGAAATTTTTCAAAAATATTTAGTTGATAAAAAATATTGCCAAATTACTCATTCGAAGAAGTAAGCAATTTTTTATAATATTTTGATTTATCGTTAAAAAGGTTAATTCTTCTTTTAATTAAAGAAATTTTATCCTTTTCTTCCATTTTTTTGTTATCTTGCAAAAACAACAAAAAATCGTCGTTAATTTGATGAATAAAAGAATATTTATCTTCATTATTCCTTAAATTAAGAATTTCTATAGCGGAGTTAATCAAAGTTTGCTCGTCTTTGTGATAGGTTTTTTTGTAACTTAAAAAATCTTTTTTAATATTGTTAAAATAAACAATATCGTTTTGATTTAAGTCCGAGCTAAACTGATTCAAATCAAGCTCTAAAAATCGATTCTCGTCTTCAAGAATCAAAGCTCTAATTTGTAAAAAAAGCATTAAATTAGACTGAATCGGAGCTTTATTGGGGATATAGTCCTCGTCATTCGAATAAAGATTGTCAAAAAAATCAGAATTAAACTTATCAACGAGTTCTTTTTGTTGTTCGTCATCTAAATTTTTAACATCTTTAATCCAAGAAATTGCGCACAAGCCTCTGTTGTAGAGTTTGTCCGTGTTTTCCTTGTTTTCTTTGTTAATTGAAACCCCCATAAGACAATTCTCCATCATATCGTTGTAAACATTGTCCGCCCATTCTAAAGCCTCTTTTTTGTAGTGTTTTTCGATTTGTTCGACTAATTCATTTTTTTTGTCTTTGATAATTGAATCAACATTCTCAAAATTCACTTTTTTTCTTAGCTTTTGTGCTTCATAAACAAATTTTTCAACGATATTCTTAGCCTCAACCACTGCTTGTTTGGAACTTAGGGTGATATATCCGCCATTATCGGAATACAAAAGTTCATAAACCAAATTATCCAATTCATTAATAAATTCTAAATAACTGGTCGATTTAAGCACGCTGTTTATTTCCAAATTCTCTCCTCCTTTCTATATTATTCCGAATCTTTGCAATAAATCGGCTCCATATGAATCAACTCCGCCCATATTCTGGATTATTTTGGAACCTTCTTTCATTGCCTGCATTTGCTCAGCTTGATTTTGACTCATAGACATTTGCGCTCTAATTTTATCCAATTCATCGCTTGGAACAATTTGGGTTGGACTAATATTAGCAAATGTTGCATAATCCTCAATAATTTTTTCTCCGTTTAACTTGGATTTAAGAATCGGATCAATTGCATTAGCGATATTGGATACAAAGGTTGTAAATCTTTCCATGCTTGAAATATTGGAAACTTTTTGAGCCTGAGCAAGACTTGAAACAAACTCAATTTCGAATCTATAGTTTTGATATTCGCTTTTTAAAGGCTCCAATATCCCAACCCTTATTTCCTCGTCATAAATCCAGGCTAAAATTTGTCTTAGCGCACTATGAATTTGTTCCAACAAAGGGGATAACAAAACCATTTTTTCTTCTTTAAGTTCATTAACCTCGGTTGCGGTTCTCGTTGAATCGGCAGTCGATAAAATCATAGCAAATAAGTCATTGTAAAAATGTTCTTTTATTGCTTGTTTAAGTTCGTCTTTTTCTTGTTTTAATTCAAGAACTCTCGGGTTAACTTCATAAATCGGAGTAATTCCACGCCCTGATTCGTCTTCTTCAATATAAGCCCCGGGAACATCCGCCAATTTTTTGTTCTTTAGACTCGCCGGTCCCTTAAAAGCAGGACAAACAATCTTTTTAACCGCCTTAGCGTATTCTTTAACCATTGTCATTAGCTGTTTAACATCTGCCAGCGCATTTATCCCCGGGGAATCCTGAGGATAATCAACATCCGTTGAATAGGAGCTTTCAAAAACAACATAGGGGAATTTATCAAATCCTTTAATTGATAAAAACTCATTTTTGTTGGATAGAATTACAACTGAAATATACTTAGCGAATCTTGAATTCAACCTTCTTTGTTTGTAGTATTTATTCTTCTCAACAAAATGAATTATTTCATAAAGACTTAAAGGGTTCTTTTTTGCAGCCTCGATAATTTCAGTCGGACAGTTCTTAAACTTCTCAACAATGTTTTTTGCCGTTTCCATATAAACCCGACAAAAAGTATCGACTTTTCCTTTGGAATTTTTAGCATAATAATAAGATCCTATTGGCAGAACCTTAAAATTTGCAACCGAATCATAATCAGGTTCGATTCCAATAGCGCTAAAACCAAAAATCCCCAGTTGTTTGTAAATTTCAGGCAAACATTGATAAAAATTAGAACTGTAAAGAATCTGTCTTGTAAGTTCCTCTTGTTTAGCACACCAATTTTTTAAATAATAATCATTTGCCAGATCGGCATTGGAAATAGAGGTTTTAAACCAACGATTAACAGGACTTGTCGCCCCTGACATCATTCCTGAGGAAAAATTCCTAAGGGCAATTAAAGGGGTTGAATCGATTATTTTTCGATTTTTTACAATCGGTTTTCTAACATTTCTTGCGATAAACTGAACACTTCTTGGTGAAAAATAATCTGCAAGTTCTTGTAAATCAGGTTTTATAACGTTAAAAATCTCCTCCATTTCTTTTTTTCTTCTCTGGAAATATTCAACTGTATAAAATTCCATTCTATTCTCCTAAAAGTGTCTTTTTGTCGGTTTGCGCAGGCTCTTTAAGCCCAAAAGCAGAGGTTTTAACATTCTGTTGATATCCTGACGCACTCATTGGCTTAACCGCTTTTGTAGCCGAGGCATCAGCCTCTTTTCTTTGTACAGTCTCTTGTTGAACAACCGTTTCAACTGCAGGTGCTTTTGCTTTAACAAAACACATAATTTTTTCTCCTTTCGTTTTAAGTGATAACAATTTTTTATGTACGACAATTTACAAATTATTTATCAAAACA
>CANAIK010000028.1 GCA_947361225.1 uncultured bacterium | reverse complement strand
AATAAGTTTTGACGGAATCGACCTTGTTTACCTTAGATAATATTAGACAAAGATTTTAGAGGTCTTGAATTAGGTCCTACTACGGTTCTACCTCTGCGTCCGTTATCGATTAGTGTGTCAACCGCCTCTTGGAGCATTCTTTTTTCGTTTCTTACGATAATTTCAGGTGCTCCCATTTCTAAAAGTCTTAAAAGACGGTTATTTCTGTTAATTACACGTCTATATAAGTCATTTAAATCAGATGTTGCAAATCTTCCGCCGTCCAATTGAACCATTGGTCTTAAATCAGGAGGCGTTACAGGTAATACATCCATTACAAACCAAGTTGGTTCTGTTCCTGATTCAATAAGACTTTCAACCAATCTTAATCTTTTAATCAATTTTGCTCTTTTTTGAACCGAACCACCGGCGTTATCCAATTCAACTCTTATATCATTAGCTAAATCTTCAAGATTAATTTCAGCCAATAATTCTTTAATAACTTCAGCCCCAATTCCGACTTTTAGTTTAGTTTCTTCGTTTTCAAGAATAAAATCTTCGTATTCTTCTTCCGATAAAAGTTGGAATTTTTTAAACGGACTGTCTGCTCCGTCTACTACAACGTAGTTATTAAAGTAAATAATTTGTTCTAAATCTTTAAGAGTCATATCCAAAAGCAATCCCAGATAAGAAGGAATTCCTTTTAAGAACCAAATATGAGATACAGGTGCTGCAAGTTTAATATGACCCATTCTATGACGTCTTACTTTAGAATCGGTAACTTCAACACCGCAGCGTTCGCAAATTATACCTTTATGACGAACTCTTTTGTATTTTCCGCAAAAACATTCCCAGTCCTTTGTTGGTCCAAAGATTTTTTCGCAAAACAGACCGTCACGTTCCGGTTTTAGTGTTCTATAGTTAATTGTTT
Source organism: uncultured bacterium (assembly GCA_947361225.1). Taxonomy (GTDB): domain Bacteria; phylum Cyanobacteriota; class Vampirovibrionia; order Gastranaerophilales; family Gastranaerophilaceae; genus RUG14156. Next base: position 19,794 of record CANAIK010000028.1, on the reverse strand, counting down.
CGGGTTTTGTAACTTCCCCGTATGACCATTTTAGAATTCTTTCAGGCGATGCTATAGAAATTCTTATATAATCAAAATAATCAATACTTGTAGACATTTATTCTCCTTTTGAATTTAATTAATCTATTCTATTAGTCTTTAAAGCTTGCGCTTGTGTCGAAAAAGTCGATATTAAGCAATTCTGAATCAATATCGGATAATACACGTTTCGGAGCGGATTTTCTCAAATCATCCGTATCGCTCATTAAGTCAACTTCTTCACCGCCTTTTTTAGATACCGCAATATCTAATCCGATACTTTGAAGTTCACGAACCAATACTTTAAATGATTCAGGAATACCCGGACGAGGAATATTATCGCCTTTAACAATTGCTTCATAAGCACGAGAACGACCATTTACATCGTCTGATTTAATTGTTAACATTTCTTGGAGTGTATAAGCAGCCCCATAAGCCTCAAGTGCCCAAACTTCCATTTCACCGAATCTTTGACCACCGAATTGTGCTTTACCACCCAATGGCTGTTGAGTTACAAGTGAATAAGGACCGGTTGATCTTGCGTGGATTTTATCATCAACCAAATGGACAAGTTTCAAGATATATGAAATACCAACCGCAATAGGTTCATCAAAAGGTTCACCCGTACGACCATCGTATAAAGTCACTTTACCGTCTTCTCGAACCCAATCGATTCCTTTATCTTTAATTCCTTTTAAAAGTTCAGCCTTAGTGTTGGTTTCAGATTGATTTGCTCCATACATTTCATCAAATAAAGGAGATTCATAGTGATTTCCGGTTAGATAAGATGCAAGACCAAGCAAATGTTCATAAGTTTGTCCAACGTTCATACGAGAAGGTACCCCAAGAGGATTTAACACGATATCAACAGGAGTTCCGTCAGGCAAGAACGGCATATCTTCTTTAGGTAATATTCTTGAAACAATACCTTTGTTTCCGTGACGTCCTGATAGTTTATCTCCAACGGAAACCTTACGTTTTTGAGCAATATAAACTCTAATTACAGTGTTTGCTCCCGGTGGAAGTTCGTCTCCTTTTTCTCTGTCAAAAACCTTAACATCGACTACACGACCGCCTTCACCGTGAGGAACACGCAAGGAATTATCTTTAACATCACGAGCTTTTTCGGCGAATATTGCACGAAGAAGTTTTTCTTCGGGCGGATGTTCGGATTCTCCTTTAGGAGTAATTTTTCCAACCAAAACATCATCAGCATAAACTCTTGCACCGATTCTAACAATTCCACGTTCGTCCAAATGACGAATTGAATCTTCTGAAACATTAGGAATTTCACGAGTAATTTCTTCAGGTCCAAGTTTAGTTTGACGAGCATCAATTTCAAGTTTTTCAATATGCAACGATGTAAATACATCGTCATAAACACATCTTTCGGATAACAAAATAGCATCTTCGTAGTTATAACCTTCCCAGGGCATATAAGCTACAAGAACGTTTTTACCCAAAGAAAGTTCACCCATATTGGTTGAAGCTCCGTCCGCTATAACGTCCCCTTTATTAACCTTATCCCCTTCTTTTACTATTGGTCTTTGGTTAATACAAGTATCCTGGTTGGATCGAACATATTTTAACAGTTGATATTGATGAACGTTTCCTTCTTTATCTTTAACGTGAATTTCTTCACCCATAACTTTTACAACTTCACCGTCCACACTTGAAACAAGAACCATACCTGAATCTTTTGCAACACGACCCTCTAAACCCGTTCCTACAACCGGTCTTTGAGTAACCAGCAAAGGAACCGCTTGACGTTGCATGTTAGATCCCATTAAAGCACGGTTTGCGTCGTCGTGTTCGATAAAAGGAATTAAAGACGTTGCAACCGATATAATTTGAATCGGAGAAACACCGACATAGTCAACTTTTGTTGATTCACCCATTGTGAATTCTGATCTGTATCTTACGGGAACATATGAATCTTTAATTGTTCTATCTTTTGTAAGTTCGATATCAGCAGGAGCCACACGATAATTTTCGTCTTCGTCCGCTGTTAAGTAATGAACTTCGTCTGTCACTTGACCTTCTTTTACAACAAAGAACGGAGTTTCAATAAATCCGTAATCATTAACTCGAGCGTGGGTTGCTAAAGAGTTAATCAAACCTGCGTTAGGTCCTTCCGGAGTTTCAACAGGACACAAACGACCATAATGAGAAGGATGAATATCACGAACCGCAAAACCTGCTCTTTCTCTCATTAAACCGCCGGGCCCAAGAGCTGAAATACGACGTTTGTGAGTCAATTCCGCCAAAGGATTGGTTTGGTCCATAAATTGAGATAATTGAGAAGACCCAAAGAATTCTTTTAAGCTTGCAACCAAGGGTTTTGTATTTAAAAGGTTCAAAGGAGTTAAGGTTTCTGAATCCTGTAAAGTCATTCTTTCTTTAACAATACGTTCGATTCTTGATAAACCTACTCTAAATTGGTTTTGCAACAACTCACCAACAGATCGGATTCGACGATTGCCCAAGTGGTCAATATCATCAAGAGTTCCTTCGTCATATGTTAAATTAATCAAGTACTCGATTCCTGCTACGATATCTTGAATTGTAATTGTTCTTTGAGTTTCAGGTAAATTTAAACCCAATTTTTTATTAAGTTTATAACGACCAACTCGACCAATGTCATATTTCTTTTCATCGAAGAAACGAGCCTCAAGAATTGAACGACCGCCTTGAGGAGTTGCGGGGTCTCCGGGTCTTAGTTTTTTATAAACTTCAACTAAAGCCTCATCTGTTGTTTGAGCTGTGTCTTTATCAAGAGTTTTTTTCAAGAAATCATAGTGAGTAAATAAAGATTCCATTTCAACAGGGGTAATCCCTAAAGCTTTTAATAATGTTGTAGCAAGGATTTTTCTATTTTTATCGATTTTTACATAAACAAGATCATTGGAATCTGTTTCGATTTTTAACCAAGCACCACGATTTGGGATTAAAGTAGCGTTGTAAAGACGTTTTCCTGTTGGAGAAACTTCTTTTTTGTAATAAATACCGGGTGATCTTACAATTTGAGATACAATAACACGTTCGGCTCCGTTAACAATGAAAGTACCTTTGTCGGTCATTGTAGGAATATCACCGATATATACTTCTTGTTCTTTAATTTCACCTGAATCACGATTAACTAAACGCATCATAACACGAAGTTGTTTAGCATAAGTTGCGTCATGGATTCTAGCTTCTTCGATAGTATATTTTGGTTTATCGAAGGTGTAATTAGGCAAAAAGTGAAGTTCTAATCTTCCTGTGTAATCCTTGATAGGACTAAAGGACAGCAATTCCTCTTTTAAACCTTCTCTTAAGAACTGCTCAAATGATTTTTTCTGAACTTCAATTAAATCAGGTAAATCAGTAAGGCGTGTACCGGGAATTCCCTGTGGAGTAACTCGGCTTGCTTTTTTTGTTGTCGTCATTTAAATACCTCAATATATAGTAATTACATTTATTTTTAAAACAGTGCAAAAGTGGCATTCTTATTCGATTTTTGGGTTTTTGCTTTTAAAAAAGCAATTTTTCGCCATAATGCAACATTTTATCGAACTTTATCAATTATACGCTCTAAATAAGCGGGGTCAAGATTTTAGCTTAATAAAATTTTACAAAACCTTGAAATTTTTAAAAAATCGTGTAAAATGTGTAGAAACGCAAGTTTAAATCATATTTTTATATGAGTGTTTTATGTTTAAAAAAATAATTTTACTTATTATTTCTCATCGAAAATAAACACCCGCAATAATTTTGAGCGTACATATTATTTTCTTTAGCAATCAATCTTGAAATTCTAAATCCGTCTTGTTTTTTAAAATTATATTCCACAAAATCAACCCCTGTAAGATTTTTAACCTCATAAGCCGCTTGCAGGATTTGATTATAATTTTTATAAGGAGAGACACTTAAAGTTGTTGTGTAACAATTAATATTCTTGGTTAACGCAAACTGAGCAGTCTTTAAAAGCCTTAATTTAAAACAAATTGAACATCTTTTCCCTTTTTCGGGTTCTAATTCATAACCTTTTGTTTCATTGTAGAATTTTTTAATATCATAATCAGCGCTAAAAAATTCCACATTAATTTTTCTGCAATAATTCTCAAGTTCGTTTTTTCTTAACAAATATTCTTTGTAGGGGAAAATATTAGGGTTGTAAAAAAATACTACAGGCATATAGTTATCACTAATTAATTTTTTAATCGGATAACAAGCACAAGGAGCGCAACAAGCCTGTAGTATTATCTTTTTCATAACTTCATCTGTTATTTTGAGCTCTTTTTTGAGCCAGTTGTATTTTCTCAATCAATTCTTCATAAGGCATTGCGCCAAAATAAAGAATATCGTTAATTTCAATAGCCGGAGTTCCGAGAATTCCTTTATTATAAGTTTTTTCAATATCAGAATTTAATTCATCCAAAACCGAAGGGCTGTTAGCGTCGCTTTTAAGCTTATCGATATCAAGTCCTAAATGGGCATCTTTAATTTTTGCAACCAAATCGTCTTCGTTCTGGATATTATTATAGAATAATATATTAGCAACCCCCCAGAATTTTCCCTGTTTTCTTGCAGCTAGAGCGTACTTTGAAACCAGACAAGAATTTTCGTGTCCTCCTAAAGTCATTCCGATTCTTGAATTACAGGTTGTATCAAGCGGGAAGTTGATTTCCCTAACTTCGATTTTTTCTTCTTTTGCCGCTTTGTGGAGCATTATATTAACGACTTTACAGAAAGGACAGTTAAAATCACTATAAACATTAACAATTACGGGAGCATCTTTGTGTCCCAGGGTGTTACCTTTAATTGCGTATTTATTTTTATCTGCATAGAACTCTTTTTGCGCTCTTTCTTTTTTAAGTTTAGGAGAAAAAACCAAACTTCTATCTAGATAAATTAAAGTTGAAATAAAACCAACCAAAACTACAATAAACAGGATAAAATATTTTTTCGCTCCCTTAATAAAATCAAAGATTGTTGTTTTTATATCTTTAACAAAAAATCCTTTTTCTTTAGCAACAAGAGCGATAAATAAATCAACGAAATAAGTGCAAAAACACAAAGCGCAAATTTTATGAATTTTAAATATTGAAATAAAAGCAAGAATCATTGAAATTCCAAAAGATAAAAGCCCTAGAGTTGCAATGTAGCTTTTTGGATTCTCAAAAACATCAAAAATAGTATTTTTGAATTTTGCTTGAATTCTATCAACAAATAAAAGCATTAACATAACAGCATATAGAATTAAACCCCAAACTGCATTGGGTACACCCATTGAAACACTGTATGTTGTTTTTGCAACTCCATCGCAATCAATTAATTCAGAAACCGTACAAAAACTCGGAATATAGGCTTCTAAAAAATTGGTTTTCCAAAAAATTATCGAAAGTTCAACGCACAATCCAATCCCAATCAAAATTAGAATAAAAATGATTGAGAATTGAAGTTTGGTAAATTTATAATTACTTTCCATTTTTACTAACTCCTTATTATTAGACAGTCGACTTAAGTATAATTATATAACTTATTCGCTTTTTTAATAATAGACAAAAGTATAATAAAAATAAAGTAATTTTTTACAATTTATGAATTAATTTTTTTCAATTTTTCGTATAAATCCAGAGCCTCAGGGGATAAATCGGATTTTATAACAATTTTAATCCTTGCTTCTAAATCACCTTTTGTATTATCTTTTTTAGCTAATCCCAAACCTTTTAGTCTAAGTTTTTTTCCGGTTGTTGTATTTTTGGGTATTTTTAACTTAACTTTGCCATTTGGTGTTTCAATTTCTTTATTACAGCCCAAAACCGCCTCATAAGGCAAAAGCTCGATATCTTTAATTAAGTTATAGTCGTTTATTTCATAGTTTTTATCACTAATTTTAACAACAAGATAAACATCTCCGACTTGACCGTATTCGTTTCTTTTCCCTTCACCTTTTAATCTTATTTTTTGGTTTTCTTTTGTATATTTAGGAACTTTAAAAGTTAAATTCTTAACTACTTTTTCTAAACCCGTGCCAAAACAATTAGAGCAAAAACCGCTTTTTATACCGCTACAAGCCTGACATTTTTGATAAGCGCTGACAGTTACTGTTTTTTTAGGACAATTAATTAAATCATTGACATCAAGAATGACATTCTGAATAATATCCAAAGATTCGTCTTTTTTTTCTTTATTTTGACTATTTCTTGTATTTCTCGTATTCTGATTCTTAAATCCGCCTGAAAAAGCGTCTGAGAATCCGCCAAAAGAAGAATATCCCCCTCTTGGGTTTTGAGCCTGCTGATTTAGAATATCACCGAATATTGCAGAAAAAAAGTCGGAGAATCCGCCTTGTTGAGACCCTTGCGAAAAATTCGAAAAATTAAACCCTTCAAAACCGGGAGGCGGGGTGAAATCCGCACCTTGAGACCAGGAAGATCCAAGTTGATCGTATCTTTTTCTTTTGTTCTCATCGCCCAAAACTTCATAGGCTTCGTTAATATCTTTAAATTTAGTTTGAGCATCCGAGGATTTATTAACATCCGGATGGAATTTTCTTGCAAGTTTTCGATAAGCGCTCTTAATTTCCGCTTGGGTTGCGCTCCTTTGAATTCCTAATATTTCATAATAATCTTTATATTTCATATTATTATATTAAATTAAAAATTAAAAAAATTACAAGTTCTTAATTATTTTTTTATATTTTATTCCCATTTAAAACTTTTTATGTAATTGTCTTTATTAATATCACCCAAAACTTGAACTCTAAAGTAGCGAGGCTGCGGGTTCTCGATTTCAATTGAAGGAATTTTTAATAAATTTTTAGCAAGTTCCTCGTCTTTAATTGTTTTCTTTTTAGAGCTTATCGTGTTAATAAATTGCCTTAAAGAAGCGTTTCCAATAGCCCCAAGAGCGTTAGAAATACTCTGAGACAGTTTCCCGTAAATTTTAATATCGGCAAAATTCTCAAGAATACTGTAAGTTCCCTTTAAATACAAACTCAAATTTTTTCCCTTGGACAATATTTCCAAATTATCGACTTGACCGTTTTTGAGTTCAAAAGTTCCTGAAATTTTTTCAAATTCGCCCGTTCTATAAGGAGTTAGAATTTGAATTAAATTATTTAAAGATAATCCTATAATTCCATTCTTAATCAAATTCCCGGCTCTTAACAGATATTCAAGCGATCCCAATTTAGGCATTTTTCCTTGATTAATCGAGAAATCAACTTTTGAGTTAATATTCTTAATTCCATCCGGAGTGTTTAAATTTTTTGCGCTCAAATCAATTGATCCATTCATTTTTCCAAAAATATGGTTTTGAAGTTTTAAGAATTGACTTGAAAGCAAATTCGCATCACAATCGTCCATTCTAGCGCTCAAATCAAGCTTAGTGGATTTTACACTATACATTCCCCCGGCGTTAATCTTGCCTTTTGCAATATCAACAACTATATTCTTAAAATTGAGAATATTATTGTTGTAATTAAATTCACCTTTTAAATTTTGCGCTAAAATACTGTCCCAATTGACTTCTCCAACATTAAAAGTTCCGTTTTTAACGGTTATATCCTCGGGTTTAATTTGAATTTGTTGTTTTGTTTCAATATCGGATTTAATTTTCGAATCGGGCAAACTTGCAATAATATCATCGATATTAATTTTTCTTGATTTAATATCAACCTTTTCAACCGAATAAGGAGGAATTAGTTTATTGAGCGCTTTTAAGAACACTCTTAAATCGTTTTGTTTATTTTTTGCAAATACCTCAGCTTCAATAAAATCGTTTGTCAAATTGACTTTAATATTGTTAATTTGAGTATCATATAAAGGAATATCCAGATCGCTGAGTTCAACTTTTCCGATTGCTTTGGGATTATTAAGAGTTCCGTTTATATTCAAGTTGCATTCAAAATTTCCTTGTTTTAGCAAAGATTTTTTAAAAACAAGATTCAACAAACGAACGTTAATCGGAACTTCGGTTGTAATTCTAAAATTGTTGTAATAAATTTCTCCTTTTTTTTGAATTACCTGTCCGCTCACTTTTAAAGCCTGTATCGGATTGATTTTATTATTCTGATTTTTTATAAATTTAATTAATTTTAAATTATCAATAGTTGCAACATTTTGCTTAACGTCAATTTTCCCCTCGATTTGTCTTCTAAAAATCCCGTCGTTAATGTTTGCTCCTCCGAATTGAATATCGGATTCGATTGGAATATCCGTGTGAAAACTTATTGAATAATCGTCGCTATTTCCTCTAAAGTTGCCTTTTAAGGGGACTTCTCCTTTAATTTTAACAGGATAAGTCAAATAAGGGTTAATAATATTATCCGCAATGGTTTCATTGAGAATTGTTGAAAAATCAGCCTCCAGAACTTTAGACGAATAAAGATTTTTTACCTTAGCATTTAAATAAACAGGCATTGAATTATAATTCAAACTAAAACCGTCAAGTTTTATAGAATCGTTTTTAAATACGATTTGCCCTGTTTTTAAATTGGACGAAACAGGATTAACGGTAGGCAAAATCGTATTTATTTTATCCAGGTTGATATTTTGCAAATTTATCGTCAAATCCCCTAAAGGATGAGTCATAAAGTTATTTACAATTCCTTTAATCTTAAAGAATCCTTGATAAAAACCAACATCGAAATTATCAAAAATCAATCTGTTATTATTAATTTTAATGATTCCCGAATTAAATTTGATATTTTTTGTATTGTCATTATTGAGCCCTAGAATATATCCGTCGTTTTTCATTGTAGAAAAATTAATTTTATCTAAAGTCATATAAAACTCGGATTTTAAGCTCATTTTAGAATAAAAATTAAAATTAGATAAATAAGACAAGAAAAGTTGTTCTTTTTTACCTAAAAACGATGCTTTTTTTAGTTCTTTAATTAAATCGCAAAAAGCAATTTTATTAGAAAAAATTGAGCTTTTAACAACGAATTCTTTGTTGGATATAATTTTTTCCAAAGAATCCTTAGACGAGAATTCGACATTAAACTTAGAATTATTGATAAAAAACTCAAGTAAACCTTTTTGGGTTTTTCCAAAATCAAAAATTCCGTTTAGTTTTTCTACTCCCAATTTATTGCTTAGAATAACTTTATTATTTTTAAACTTAATTGTCCCTGAGGGAGTTAAGCTGTTAATAAAATCTTTATCTTCATAGTTTTTTATCACTCCTTTTAAATTAATTAAAGTTTCAGCTTCCCCTGAAACCGCTGCAATATTTTTTGTGAATTTTTTATATGGTTCTCCAATTGAGCTGTTATTAAGGATTGTCAAAAGCTCATTTGTTGTAATATTGTTAATTTTTGTTTGTAAATTGACTTCCCCTTTTGTGTTTCCGACGCCCGTTAACAAAAAATCGGCTTGGTTGAGTTTTCCTTTAATTTCTTTAAAAATTAAATTTCTATTATCGAACAATAATTCGCAATTACCCTTGCTTAATTTTGCGCTCAGCCCCTCCATTTGAGCTTGTGCATTATAAGCTTTAAAGTTACCGAAAATTTGGGCATCTTCAATTGTTCCTTGGGTTTTAATATCAATATTTCCATAGCCCGAAACTTCCATAATCGGTAAAGGTCCAATGTTAAACCCGATAATTTGTTGAATTGGAACCAAATAAATTCTTGCAAAGGCTAAATCAACCCTGGGGGTCGATTTAACGGAATATTTCCCATATAAAGAATCATCAAGATTAGAAACCCCGTCAATTATAACATATTGATCATCAGGGGCATAAACTCTTGTATAAACCCTCATTTTGTCTTTCATAAAATAAAGATTTACATCGTTTTGTCTAAACGGTTTTGGAGCATTTGGAATATGGACATTAGAGACCTTTAAATTTCCCGTCATATTAAGAGGGAAAAGTTCTGTATTAATATTTCCGTCTAAAACCCCGTAAAAATTTGATTTTTTAAGTGCGGGAATCCCCTGGGGTCTGTAATAAATCAAATTATCGGGAAGTAAGTACAAAAAGTTGTTAATTTCCGTATTCTTAAACAAAGATTCAATTTTTACAGACGGATTCTTCGAGAATGGTTTTACAATTTGTCCTTTAGATTGCAAAAACAGATTGTTGGAACTTATTTGCAAACTATTTATTAAAAACGTATTTTTATCAGCCCCGAAACTCATTTGCGCAAGGATTTTTTCTTTGTATGGAACAATTATTTTTTTATCGTTCAAAGTAATTCTAAAACCCGAAACCTCGGCGTCTATTTTTTGATTCTTAGAATCAAAATTGTCTTCAGTTTGAATTCTAAGATTCAAATTTCCTTCTGTTTTATTGATATCTTCTGAAATGTAGTTTTTAAAAACATCCGATAGAATATACAAATTAAAATGGGATAGATTAACATCCAAATCCAAATTATCCGAATTAAAGTTGTTAAAGGGATATTTGGAGTTAATATTAGTTTTTATTGTTGAAATTTGGGTTTTTCCCAGGTGTTTTGTCGATAAAATTCCATTTTGATTAATTGACAAGGTTTTATATTTTTTTGAAACATAAATTTCGTTTTTATCCAACAAAAGGTTAAATTCAGCGTTTGTGTCAAATTCATCAACAAAAGTACACTCCAAAAAATCGATTTTTGATTCTAATCTTACAATATCGATTTTATTATTCTTAAAGCGTGAAAAATCTCTTTTTTTAAGAGAATTAAGAAAATCAATCTCTCCTTTTTTATCTCTTTTTATATTAATTGTAATTTTTTTTGCGTTTAATGCTTTAAACTTGGCTTTTTTAAAAATTAAATCCAGGGGCTTAAAATTCATATCGAATTTTTCAACAGATACAAATTTTTTAGTTTTATCGTTGTTATAAATATTAATTAACTCGATTCTGGATACAATATTTAAGTGATTGTCAAAAGTTGTTTTAGGATTAATTAATTCAATTCTTAAACCCAAAAAATCACTTAAATTATTCTCAATTAAAGAATAAGAATATTTATTTTTTACAAAAACAACAGCACTCACTAAAAAAAGCAATAAAACCATTGAGGTTATTATTATTTTTTTAATAATTGAAATTGTGATATTTTTTTTGGACATGATTCTATTATAAAATTTTTCTTAAAAAAAGCCAAAAATTCATACAATCGTTAGGTTGAATTTATCGAAAAAACCATTAATATTGAATTATAATGAAAAAAATAATATTAATAATTTTAACATTTTTTCTATTAATGCCTTTTTGTCATTCCTATCAACCTTATCTTCCTAAAGGGACACTCATTAAAGTTTATACAAAAATCCCTCTTTCGACCGGAAATTTAGAAGAAGGCTCAAAGGTATATTTTATTGTACCTAATGACGTTTGGGTATTAGAAAAAAAGGCAGTTGAAAGGGGCGATATTTTTAAAGGCGAGGTAAGTTTTTTAAAAATGCCCGCAAAAGGGGTTAATGCTGCAATGCAAATTACAATAACCGAAATTATTAAAAAAGAAGGCTATGTTGAACCCTTAAGAGGAAAAATTATATTCCCCTCAGGAGATACCCTTGGAGGAACGCTTACAAACCCTGCCTCATACAATAAAACATTCCACCCGAGAAAAGTTTATGGAAATATATGGGGTGCAGCGGCTCAATACGTCCCGAGCGGGGATTGGGAATTCGGACAACACGTCGAAGTGACTTCTAAGGACAATTTATTTGTTGAACTTAAAGATAATTATTACATTTATTAAATATTGTGGAAAAATTTACAGGTTGTGTTAGAATAAGTTAGACAAACTTACTAAAAAGGAGGAGGGGATATGAATAAAAAAATCATGACCGCTTTTTTAACACTTAGTTTTTTCGCATTTCCAATTAATGTATTTGCCGCTAATAATTTTCAATATACACCTCAAAGTCAAACAAATAATTCCAACTTGCAAGGATATGCCCTTTTTGTTCCCTCCGGTGTTACGGTGGATGCTGTATTATCACAAGAAATTAATTCTAAAAGCGCCGTTGTGGGTCAGATTGTAACAGCTATTCTTACAGAAGACTTTATTTACAAAGATTCTTTAATTGCAAGCAGCGGAAGTACAATAATTGGAAACGTTGTGCAAACAAGAAAAGCGGGAATTGCAAATAAAGACGCTCAAATTCAAATTAGATTTACAACTATACGCACTCCTTACAATAACGTAATTCCGATTAGTGCGGTTATTGCAACAAATGATTCAACAGGGATTCTAAAAGCAGGAACCGCAAAAGATGCCGTTAAGGAATATGCAAAAGATACGGTAATAGGAGCAGGCTCAGGGGCAGCATTAGGAACAGCAATGGGAGCGTTATCCGGAGGCTCGGTCGGTCGGGGCGCAATTTACGGGACCGCTTTAGGCGCAGGAATCGGCGTAATTAAAGGCGTTGCAAACAAAGGTCAAGATATTACAATCCCTGCTAACAGTCAAATAAAACTATTATTCGATCAACCTATAACCCTGGGGGCTCAATAAACTATCCACATAGCTAATTTATAAAAATTGTCATATAATTAATAATTTATTTTGGAAAATAAAATAATGGCACAAATAAGAAACAGATTTGATTTACAAAACTCAATAGAGGAAGAAAAAACAACGACAGAAAGAAAACTGCCCAACTTTTTCTTACCTTGTGATGAATTAACTTTAATATCCGGAATTTCATTATCGATTCTGGTTCATTTACTACTTGCAATTTCAATGTTTTTATTGGCAAATGTCCTTGGACTTTCTTTTGCTAATTTATCCAAGCCGGATTTACCTAAAAAAGATATTGAATTTAAATTAGTACAGAATGAATCAAAACCACCAATTAACAAAAAAACTCGGATAAGATCGGATAGAGATTCTCAAGCCGGCGGAAAACACGACCCTAAAAAACCGGTTTCGCAGCCATCTCCGGCGCCGACAAAACAACCTGCGCCGGCACAAAAACCGCAGCAGCCAACAAAACAACCGGTAAAACAACCACCGAAACAAGTGCAAAAACCGGTTCAAAAACCTGTTGCGCAGCCTCAAAAGATTGTTCAAAAACCACAACCGCAGCCAAAAGTAGTACAAAAACCTTCAACACCGACTCCTGCGAAAGCTCCTGGGGCTCCGAGTGTTAAACCGGTTATAAAACCAACGGGCGTTCAAGCTCCAAGTGCTCCAAAAATTGCAACAGCACCAAAAAGTCCGTTTGCAGTTTCGGTTCCGCCAACAAAAGGTCCCGTAGGCAATACTTATAAACCCGCAGGTACTCCGGGTGGTTCAGGCTCAAGCGGAACCAATAGAGGGACAGGCGCTCCTGCTCCTAAGTTTACATCGAGCGGTTCAGGCTCAGGTTCCGGATCGCAAGGCGGATCAAATGCCGGCAAATACGCCTCAAGAGGGTCAACCGGAGGATATGGCGGTGGAAATCCGAGCCCCGGAAATCCACACGGAGCTCCAGGAATTGACGCTATTAAGCAAACCGATTGGGGTCCTTATATGCGTGATTTAGAACAAAGAATCAAAAGAAATTGGACACCTCCAAAAAATGATTCCTCAAAACGTGTAGTAATAACTTTCACCATAGGACGAGACGGTAGATTGCTATCAAGAAAAATAACAAAATCATCAGGAATAGCATCCGTTGACAACGCAGCTATGAGTGCAGTTCAACTAACAGCGCCTTTTAGACCGCTGCCGCCAACCTTTAAAGGTCAATCCGTACCTATTGAATTCACATTTGATTATAACGTATTAAATAGTATAGTAAGATAATTAGAAAATAAGAGGATAAAAACAATGGACTTAATGTTAACGGCAATAGCACAAGATTGGGTTGTATTAACCCCAATCTTCATTTGTTCAATTCTGGTAGTTTATGTAGCAATTAACAGAATTGTTTACTATAAAAAAAATGAAAGAAACATCTCAGAATTCATTCCCAGCTTACAAAAAGCACTTGTTAAGAATAATATAGGTTCAGCACAAAGAATTTCCGTTCAACTTGGTGGAATTATATCAGAAATGGTTGACGAGGCCCTTCGAATTTACACAGAACAAAAAGCAGGGTTCTCAAGAGCTTATGATATTTCATCATCTTTGGCAATAAGAAAACTGGAACGTCATTTAACTATTCTAGGGACAATAGGAGGCGTTGCGCCATTTTTAGGGTTGTTTGGTACGGTTGTTAGAATCCTTTATACTTTCCAAGACCTTGCAACTCAAGGAAATCAATCCGCAGCCGTTGCAACAGGTATTGCGAGCGCTCTTATTGCAACCGCTTTAGGTTTAGGGGTTGCGATTGCTGCTGTTGTGTTATTTAATTACTTCCAAACAGTGGTGGCACGATTTGAATCTGATTTCAAATTAATTAAATTAGTATTTTTAAGTTTTATTGATTCAGACGAAGAAGTTACGGTAGATAATAACAGTTCAATTGCACTGTAGTTAAGGATTACAATGAGTTTTAGCACACAACAAGGTGATGATAGAAAAAAAACCTTTAATGAAATCAATATCACTCCCTTAACAGATATTTTTCTGGTTCTATTGATTATAATGATGGTAATTGCGCCAAGTTTTCAATCTATGAACAATAACATTGAAATGCCTCAAATTAGTTCAGGAAACGGCATTGAAATGAAAAACGCCACAGTTTCAATTACAAAAGACGGGTCTTTTTATGTTAATGAAAATAAAATCGACCCAATGAATTTGCAAGAAAAACTTAGTTCAATCGCTGACTCATTAGAAAAAAAAGAAGTCATTGTAAGAGCAGATAAACAAACCAGAAGTTCTGAAATAATGAAGGTTATGAAAGCAGCCCAGGATTCAGGGTTTGAAAAAATGGTTGTAGCTGGAGAACCTTTAAATAATCAAGAACAAAAAGAATTAAAAGAAAAATCCAGAAAAGGAGCAAAGATATAATGAAAAGACAAACTTTTAATGAAATCAATATCACTCCCTTAACAGATATTTTTCTTGTTTTGTTAATTCTTATGATGGTTATTGCCCCAATTCTTGACCAACAGGGCTTATCTTTGGCGGTACCTGAATATGTTGAGGAAAAAAACACACCAAATGATTCTAAAATCCTAACCGTTCAAGTTACATCGGACGATAAATATATAATCGATAATTTAGAAGTTCAAGAGGCTGATTTATTGAGTCGCTTAAAAGAAGAATCGCAAATTAACAAAGACGGTGTTTTAATCCAAGCATCGGGAGAATCCAGCCACCAAAGCGTGGTTAAATTAATGGATAGCGCAAGAAATGCAGGTGTTTCAAGTATTTCAATAGTCGAAATGTAGATGATTTATTATAAAAAGAAAAGCTGGTTTAAAAAAATATATTTAAAAATTCCAAGGGCTAAATTTTCAATTAGTCCTGTTTTTGCCTTATTAAAGGGTGTTTTTGCACTCTTTTTTAGCTTTATTATAATAAGTTATCTTTCTTATTTATTTCTTCTTCCAAAATTCTTAGATGAGAATTTTGTTGAGAATAAAATTAACGATTATTTAAATAAAAACTCAAAATTATCTGTTGATTTGGATAATTTGAACTTAAGTCCCGATTATAAATTCAACATTAAACTAAAAGCAAATTCAATTAAGATTTATTATCCTAATAAAAAAGAATTCATTTCAATTAAGAATCCAAATATAGATATAAATTTATTAACTTTATTTTTTAACTACATTGATTTGAATAAAATTAAAACCGATAAAATAACTATTAACACAACCTTTACCAAATCAAAAAAATACAATAGCTTAGAATATTTTGATTTTGATATCCTGGATTTAAAAAAACACAACTCAAAATTTCAATTTAGAAACATAAATATCATATCCAATGAGATTCTGTTTAATTTATACGACGAGAATATTAATAAGTATTTTTATATTTCCTCAAAAAACACAAAACTAAGTTTTGGGGATAATAAAAAACCTCTGCAATTAAAAGGAGTCGGGGTTATTAGGACAAAAAATCATAAAATCAGCGATTTTGATTTTAATTTAGATTACTTGCTTCCAAAAGACGCAATTGATAACTTTAAACTAAAAATCGAACAGCTCAACTACAATCCTTTGGTTTATATGGATAAATACAAGTTTTATTCTAATACTATAGTAAAGCTAAAAATTATTCCCGAGGAAAAAAAGACAAATATCAACGGCACAGTGCTTTTAAAGGATTATACGTTTAGTGTTAACGGAATTAACTTAGCGAAAAATAAAATTCTAATTAATTTTAAGGGTGAAAAAATAAGCGCTGACTGCAATTTTAATTTAATTAAAAATCAGTATATTAAAGCTTCGTTGGTTGGACGATTAGCGAAAAATAAATTTATTGAGCTTAAAATTAACTCCAATGATATTGATTTAGCTGAATTTAAAACAATTCTGGAACATTTTGCTAAAATTGTTAATCCTAAGTTAAATATCAGTGATTATTCAATTCAAGGACACACAAAACTAAATGTTTATTTAAAAAGTGATTTTAAGTCAATAACTTCAAATGGAAATCTTTCAATCGAAGGGGCAAAATTAATAAATAAAAATTTGGGTCTTAAACTTGAGAATATTAACTCCAATATTAACTTTAAAGATAATAAAATCAATATTGTGCAAACAAGTGCGCTTGTTGATAAATCAAAATTTTATCTTATTGGATCAATTGATTCTAATACAAATTTAAACCTTAGAATTAACAGTGAATTAATTAATGTTGTTCAAATTATTAATCTTGTTAAAAACTTGCCTTTAGCATCGCAATTTGCGCCAAAGTTAAAAAATATTGACTTTAAAAAAGGATACTTAAAAACAACCCTAACGATTAAAGGAACGCTCAAAAATCCTGTTGTTACAACAAATTCAACAATAAAAGACTTAACAATAAATTTAGATAAAACAATTATTACAACAAAAGAAATAATTGCTAATTCCAACTCAAATAACGATATAATAATAACTTTAAGTGATTCTTTAATTAATAATCCAAATTTTAAAGCAAGAATTCCAAAATCGAATTTAAAGGTTTATAAAAACAAAATCGATTTATTGGACACCGCTTTATTTGTAGATAAAAATAAAATAAACGCAAAAGGAAAGATTGACTTAAATAATGACAGCGCTATTTTGTTTGTAGAAGGAGCAATTCCTAATAATTATATAAAGAATAAAAACGCCTTTTTAAAAGCAAAAATTCACTTAACCAGGAAAAAACTTGAATTGATTGATACAACAATAACGCAAGGTCAGGAAAAACTCGTTTTAATTAACGGATCAATCGACAATTTCGATTCTTTTAATAATTTAAAAATCACAATTCTTAATAAAATTAATATTGGTTTCGAAGATATCAACCTTGAAACAAAAGGGGTTTTAACCTTAAACGGAAAAATTAAAAACCCGACAATTAACAGCTCGTTAAATCTTTACAACATTGCAAAAAAAGACATTGGTTTGTTTATTAAAGAAACAACGCTCAATTTCAAGAATTCCTATGCTTTAATTGAAGTTAGAAAAGCAAAACTTTTTAATGTTGACTTTGATTTGAGTGCGTCCGGAAAATATTCTAATAATAAAATTATTGTCGAATTTTTGAATTTTTATTCAGATTATATTAATTTAAATACTATTGAAAAAAAATTAACCAATAAAAATCCTTATAATATTGAAATTAACCACCTTAAAGGTTCAATTGGGGTGTTGGATATATTGAATTCACAATTGGATTCGATTATTTTTGAAGGAAAATTTAATAATAATATTCTAACAATTGATAAATTAAACGCTCAAGGTTTTAAAGGAAAAATCGAAGGTTCAACAACTATTGACCTAAAAACCCATAAAACCAAGGCAAATTTGGTTTTAAAGGGTTTGAATATAAGATATTTATCAAGAGAAATTAAAGAACTTTCAATTGCCCAGAGCGGACGTTTGAGCGCATTTTTAGATTGCGAATTTTTAGGATTCGATATCGATGAAATTAAAAAAACTTTTAGTGGATATGTAAAATTCAACATAAACGACGGGGAACTAACCCAATTTGCAAAATTAGAAAGATTTTTGCAAGCAGGAAATATTTTATCCCAAAGTATTCTAAAACTAAATCTAAACTCGGGAATTTCGGCTCTATCCAAACAAAACACAGGATATTTTAAAACAATCGAAGGAACCGTTAAAATCCAAAATTCTATAGCAAATATCCAATATATTAAATCAATTGGTCCGAATATGAGTCTTTATTTGACAGGAAAATTCAACATTCTAACAAATAATTGCTCGGCTGAAGTTTTAGGAAGAATTCCTTCTTCTATTGTAAGTGTTTTAGGAAATGTCGGTAAATTCTCAACAGGACAATTGGTTGATAAAATGAATAACGACGCAAAGGATATAATAAAAACAATTACAACATCTCCGATTGAAAAAATGTTGTCAACTAAAGTTGCAAAAGAAAAAACAGACAAAATTCCTCAACTTTATAATGAAACCTATGGAATTACAACAAGAGAATTTATCGTTCAAATCGCAGGTCCGATTGAGAATACATCTTCAATAAGAAACTTTAAGTGGATAGTTTATTAATTCTACAAATCCATTGATAACCTTAATTCAAGTAAATCGTCTTTCCAGCTGTGATTTTCTTTTTCAAAAACCTTGGTAAATCCCATTTTTTGATACATTCCAAGGGCTTTATCAAGATCGCTGGTTGTATCAAGATATATACTTTTATAATTAGTTTCCTTAGAAAAGTTAACAGCGGTTTGTAATAATTTTTTTCCAAGTCCAATCCCACGATAATTAGGATCTAACAAAAACCACCTTAACTGCGCTTTATCTTTGTGTCCCACAATTCCAATAGAACCAACGATTTTCTCATTATGCTCCCCAATCCACAAACGGTCATAACCCGCTTTGTAATTAGATAAAAATTCACAAAAAGTCTGCGCAACATAACTCTCAAATGCCGTTGAATAACCATATTCCATTCTGTAAATCCAGCCGTGCATATAAGTTATATAACCAATATCCCCGGGTTTGATATTATGTCTTATTCTAATATCATCCAATTTGACGTTCTTCCCTTGAGTTAGAATGCTTTCAATGGTTGTCATCGCTTTAACCAAATTTGAACGTTCGGTTTCACAAAGAGGATTAATTAAAGAAAAAATTTGCTCATTAGAGCGCAAATTAAGCACTTCCATTGTTTTTTTGCCTTTATTAGTTAAAGAAAGATTATATATTCGACCATCCTCACTAGATTTTTGTTTTATGCATAATCCCGATTTTTCAAACCCTGCAAGCATACGACTCAAATACCCGGAATCCATACAAAGTGTGTCAGAAAGATATTTCGATGTGCATTGTTCTAATTTATCAATTTCGTGTAAAACTCGAACTTGAGAAAGTGAATAATCACTATCAAGAATATCCTTATCCAACAAACCTAAAATATTTGTATATCTTCTGTTGAAACTTCTAATTGCATTAATTTTATTTTGCATTAACTTACCCTTTTGCTACTTTATTAATGTAGAGCATAACAAATTTAGTTGCTTTTGTCAAATATTTTTAATGATAAAATCAATTAATTTTACAAAAAAAATACAAATTCTAAATTAATAATTAACACTAGTGAGCTTTTATTAAAAAACTTAAGGAAGAATTAAACTTCAAGGCTAAACTCAGCCCCTGCAACAAAATTTAACTTAATATATTTTAAAATTCTTTAATTTACTATCAACTTTCAACTTTTATCCGCTTTTTAAACAAAGTCGTACAGAAAATAAGTCAAAAGAAAGGTACAGTGGGGATTAT
>CANAIK010000027.1 GCA_947361225.1 uncultured bacterium | reverse complement strand
TATTGCCCTATCTTCAATCAATTGTAAATAATCTATTATAATTAGTCCTAAATCAGGATATTTTGTCTTAATTCTTCTTGCTTTTGCTCTAATGTCGGATAGTGTTACTCCTGAGGAATCGTCTATTAGAATCGGGGCTTCGTGGAGTTTGTTCATAACATCGGCGATTTTTTCCCACTCAGAAGCGTTTAATTCACCCGTTCTTGCTCTTTGAGCGTCAATTTCGGCTTCAGAACACAAAATACGCTGGGTTAGTTGCGTCGCTGACATTTCAAGAGAAAAAACCATAACAGGAACGTGTTGTACAATTCCTATGTTCTGCGCAATATTAAGCGCAAAAGCGGTTTTTCCCATAGAAGGACGTGCTGCAAGGATTATTAAATCTGATTTTTGAAACCCCGCCAACATTGCGTCTAAATCGTAATATCCGCTTGGAACACCGGTATAGGATCCTTTGTTATTGTATCGAAACTCAAGTTGTTCAACTGTTTCCATAAGAAGATTTGTAATAAGCTGAACTTCTTGGGAAGTTTTTTGCTGGGCGATTTCAAAAATTGTTTTTTCTGCAATTTCAAGACTAACGTCTGCCTCGGGGTTCTTAAAAACCTCCTCGATTATTATTGAACCTGCGTTAATAAGTTTTCTTTTAAGTGCGTTTTCTTTAATAATTTGAGCGTAATATTCGACATTGGAGCTTAAAACCGTGTCCAATCCCAATTCACCAAGATATTCCGCTCCTCCTATGTCGTCTAATTTATTTCTTGATTGAAAGTATTCGGTTAAGGAAAGTCCGTCAATGGGTTTATTTTGATTGTATAAAGTGAAAGCGGCCTCATAAATAAGTTTGTTTTGAGGCGAATAGAAAAAATCCGGCTCTAGGATTTCTACAATTTTATTCATGCTTTCAGAATTTATTAAAATCGCTCCTAAAACGGCGCTTTCTGCCTCTAAATTATGGGGAGGCACGTGTTTTAGGGGTGTGTTAATTTTGCTTGGTGCTTTAAATGCCATAGTTCATTCCTTATTTTTTAATATTTTATCACAAAAACTATACTTAAGTTGTATAAAAAACAAACTTTGTTATAATTCTTTTATTAGATAAAAAAGATTATTATTAATTTGTCAAAGGTTAGATAAATTAAGTATTGCCAAATTGATTATCTTACCACCAGTAATAGATTAAAACAAAAGGAGTATTGCTATGGCTGTAGTTATCAACACAAACGTTGATTCAATTAAAATTCAACACAACTTAACCAACGCAACAAATAAACTCTCAACTGCAATGCAAAGAATTTCAACAGGTTTGAAAGTTTTGAGCGCTAAAGACGATGCAACAGGGACTGTAATTGCTGCTAGAATGAAAGTTCAGTTGGACGGAAACAAAATTTGTCAGAATAATGTTCAGAACGGTAACGCAATGTTATCAACCGCTGAAGGAAACTTAGATGTTGTTGAAGACAATTTATCAAGAATTCGTGATTTGACCTTGCAAGCAAAAAACGGAACTTATTCTAAAGAAGAAATTCAAGCAATGCAAGACGAAGCTTCCGAGTTAATTCTTGAAATCGATAGAATTAATTCCTCTGCTCAGTTTTCATCATTATTTTTATTCAATGATGCTGATATGCAAAAAGATGGTATAACTTTCCAAGTTGGAGCAAATTCTCCGGATGATAACACAATTGCTGCAGATAAATCTTTATTTCAAAGTGTAGAATTCTCAACACTTACTACAATGGGCTCTGATTTTGATTTAACACAAATGACAAAACAAGAAATGGCAACCGCACTCGATAATTTGGATAATGGACTTGATAATATTACAGGAAGAAAATCCATTATCGGTTCGGCGCAAAATCGCTTGGAATCTGCGCTTAATACACTATTAATCCAGGAAGAAAACTTGTCCAATGCAAAATCAATTATAACAGATTCGGATATTGGAGCTGAGGCTTCTAATTTCACTCAACAATCGATTCTGCAACAAGTTTCAACTTCCTTGTTAGCTCAAGCTAATCAAGCACCGGGAATTGCTTTGAGCTTAGTATAAAATATCTAACTGGTGATGGCAATACAGTGGGTTAAACAAAAGTTTAACCCTTTTTTTTTGTAAAAAAAATTAATATTGATATAAAGATTGTATAAGGAAATTGAAAAAAAGTTTTTTTATTGTGTATACTTACTAATGTAAAAAAAAGTAGGAAAAAGGAATAAAAAATGCAAGCTGTTGTTAAAACTTGTTCTAATATATCAGAAAAACTTGATTATTTATTGGCTGATGTTAATTCAACAACTAAAAACGACGTTGAAAACTCAATTGTAGCTCTTGGAGCCCTTGCGGTTAATGCTCTGGTTGAAAAACTGAAAACATTAAAAGGAATTCAAAGAGGGGTTGTTGCAATGAGTTTAATTAGAATCGGGGAAAGCTCAATTGCTCCCTTGCGTGCTCTTGCTACTCAAGATAGAGAACATCAATGGATGGCTGACTACTTATTATCTGAAATTTAGTTAATATAATATATAACAAAACTAACCCTCTTAATAAAAGAGGGTTTTTTAGTGCAAAAAATTGCCGATTCGGATAACCTTTTATGGTAATGAATACAGAAGAAAATAAACGCATAATTTTAACATAAAAATTGTGCGTTCTAATTTGAGAAAAAATTATACGCGTCATAAAAGGAGGAAAAATGACTATCAAAAGAAAACTTTTATCAGGTGCTACAATTAGTTTGTGCGCTTTAGCTTTAACTGTGCCTATGAGTTTTGCAGCGTGCCCTGTGGCAAGTCCTGATTGTGGTTGTACTAAAAACGATTCTCAAATCGTAACACCGGACAATGCTACTTGTTCTAAATGTAAAAAATCTGATTGCAGTTGTAAGAAAAAGAAAAAACACAAATG
This sequence comes from uncultured bacterium, assembly GCA_947361225.1. Classification (GTDB taxonomy): domain Bacteria; phylum Cyanobacteriota; class Vampirovibrionia; order Gastranaerophilales; family Gastranaerophilaceae; genus RUG14156. The sequence goes on along the minus strand of CANAIK010000027.1, from coordinate 18,680 downwards.
CGATCCTTGTGAAAAACAAAAAAAATCAGATTGCGGATGTCCAACAGGGGCTGCTGCTCCTTGTCAGGAATGTAAACCATTAAATCAACAAACTTACGCTTATCCGAATGCTATTTATTCCAATGCAAACGAGGCGCAAGTGGGGGAGCTTTTAAACAACGCTCAGATTAACGATTCAATATTGGATCCTGTTTGTCAGGGCGTTCCTGTTGAGTGCGGCTGCCCAACAGGCGGAGCTGCTCCTGTGATTAATGCCGATTTAATGCCTAAATATAGCTGCGATGCTCCACCTAATGTTTATTCAACAAACACAATGGAAATTATTAAAGTTTCTAAAGAACCTTGTGCTTGTATGGGATTCACAGGTGCTGCGGCTGATATTACAGCTCAACAATACCCCGATGTATTCGATAGTTATTGGGCAAGCAGTGATATTAACCGTTTAACCGAACAAAATGTTCTTGAAGGATATCCGGACGGAATGTTTAAACCAAACAGAAAAGTTTCACGTGCTGAAATGGCAACTATGGTTGTTAAGGGATATAATTTAGACGTAACAAGCTGTGCCGATAACTTAACCTTTAAAGATGTTCCAAGAAGCCACTGGGCACACAGCTTTATATCTAAAGGTGTTAGCGAAAATATGATAGCAGGTAAATCTCGTGACAGATTTGCACCTAATGAAAATATTTCAAGAACCGAAGCTTTAACAATTATGTCCAAAGGTTTACAATGTCCAATGGATGCAGCTAAAGCAAATGAAATTTTGTCAAGATATAAAGACGGAGCCTCTGTTCCTAACTGGGCAAGAGAATGCGTTGCTAAAGCAATTGAAAACGGTGCTTTGAAAAACGAAAGAAACCAAGATTATATAAGACCAAACGACATTACAACTCGTGCTGAAGCAAGTTCTATGCTTCAAGGTATGAGAATTGCGGGCGGTTATGACAAATCAACAAAAACTGCAAGTCAAGATCTTGGCGGAAAAACTTTTGTAGAAAGAGAAACAAAAGTTACTATTCCTACACTTCAACTTACTATGAATGATATAGTTAACGCAAAACACGTTAATGTTGGTGAACAATTCGCAGCAACAACCCTAAACGAAATTACAATTAACGGTCAAGTATTCCCTTGCGGTTCAACCGTTAGAGGTAAAGTAACCGAAGTTGTTCGTCCAAGCAAAAATAACGAAGGGGCGCTAAGACTATCATTCAACGAAATTATCAATTGTGACGGATGCAAAACTGCACTTCCTAAACAAATCCTAACTGCTCGTGTTGAAAGACAAAAAGAAATCAACCCTGTATTAAGATTGGTTCAACTTCCATTCACCTGGACAGGTTCAATCTTAGGTACAGCAGGAAGAACAATCGGTGGTGCCGCAATTGGTTTATCAAATGCTACTGAAGCATTGTTCGACCAAGCCGGTGTTGGTACATCTGAATTGTTATCAGGTAAATTCAAAGCAGCAGGAAGAAGCTATCAAGATGGTATTAAAACCACACTCAAAGCTCCTGTTGATATAACAAGAACAGCATTGTCAGGTACAATGGGATTATTCCAAACAACCGGTGATGAACTTACTTATTTGGTTGATCCTAACGGAATGCCTATTTCTAAAGTAAATCCTAAGGAAAAAATTACTATTGCTTTCGGACAATAATCCATAAAAATTGCTTTAGATTTAAGCGAAAAAACGTCAAATCCTTGCGGTTTGGCGTTTTTTTATTTATAAACAATGAAAAACAGGCAAAAAAAAGGGGGCAAATTGCCCCAAACTGTCTGGAATTAAGAATAGCTGGAAGTATGAAAAAGATTAATTATATAATTCACTATAATTAGAATAAAAACAATTACTCAATTGGGTAGTATTTTTTTAAAAAAATAATTAGTGTACTTTGGACAGTTATTATTTAAAATTTACTATACGTGCTAAAAGCTAAATATATCTTGAAAAAAAATTTTTTAAATAGGGGTTGACAAATAATTTTTTTAGATGCATAATAAGAACATAAGGATAAAGTGTTAACTAAACACTAATTAAAAAATTAAATAAGAGGTGAGAAAAGAAAAATGTTAACTGTAACTCCTATAAGAAATGTAAAAAATACAATTAATAATATAAGTTTTAAATCCGGTGTATGTACAAACTTTGGAACAAACGCTATTAACAACACATCAGGTATAAAAAACGAAGGAAGTTTCCTAACAGACTTTTTAGGAACAATTAAGCAATCTCCTTTGTTTTACGAAGCCTTCAAACAAAGACAAGCAAGTATTGAAAACGGTCTTAACGTTGAAGAAACAAAGCTTAACGCAATTGCGTAAATAAAGCATTATCAACACCTAACAACACAATCTCGAAGCATAAAACAACACAACACATAGCCTTGTCGGTTTTCTGACGAGGCTTTTTAATATCTATTCTTCGGAATAAATATGCTTGGAACCGGCTTTTTTGCCTAATAGAATATAAATTAAAGGCAAAAATCTATCCAATGGCAATTTTGCCAAAGGATTGTTTTTTGATGATATCAAAATCGGAATAATATCGTCAATATGAGCAATAAGGTCTTTGGGGTTGAGTTTTTTTTCTTTTTTATCATCGGGTTCAATTATTTTTGTATTTATTGTATTAACTACACTTAAACTCGTTTTCATCCCGAGAGCCAACGCTCCAACTAAAGATAAATTCTTTAGAATTTTGTTGTTGGAAATTGTTTTTAGAATCCCTTCTTGAGAATATTTTGAATCTTCTTTAGTAAAATGTTCAACAACCTTAGCAAAACCCGTCGGGATTATAACATTGCTTATTGTAAAAATTCCTTCTTTAATTTTTTCAATTCGATTCTCAGCATCCTTATCTACGGTATTAGCAAATGCAATTGACCCTATAACTCCACCCAGTGCTTGCAGAACCATAGAAATAAAACCGCTTTTTCCTTCATAATCGATTTTTGTATATTTTTTTAAATTATCAAAGGTTTTTTTAAAATCGTTTTTGACAAATATACTTTTTATTGGTTTATTTTTTTTAACAAGAGTTGTTGTTGTTAAAAATCCTATTCCAACTCCAACAATACTTCCAATTAAAGCTCGTTCTTCGGTTCTTTTTTCAATTACGTCTCTATTTATTGATGACTTTAATAAAGTATTGACCCTTGAATGTAAGTTTTCGTGTCTGTTAAGCAGCATATTTTTTTAAAACCACTAAAAAATATTTTTTGTTATTAAGATAATAAAATTAACATTCCTTTATAAATAATTGTAGATATTTTTTGTTTAATGTAGGCTTATTTTGAGATATTAATATTTAAGGTATAAAATGTACGATAACGAATATTTTGTTGTAGATATGGCGTCCTGTTCAACTACCGGTGAAATTATCAATAGCCTTTCTTTAGCGCTTGAAACAATGAACAGGTCCGGGAAGAAAATTGTCTTAAAATTAAATGATATTTATTTAAATCAATCTCAACTTTTGAGTTTGCAATCTTTAATAACCAGCTGGGGCTGCACTTTAGATACTGTTGAAACAATAAACAGAGATACAAGGGCGATTGCTGAGAATATGAATATTTTTGTGCAGCATCCTCTTGAGTTTAGCCAGGATTCTTCCCAGCATTCTATGTCATCAGATTTTAAGCCTTTTAATATGGCAACAAAACCTTCTGATATTGCAAGCGGGATTAACAGTCTTCATTTCGAAGCTAATTTAGAGGCGATTCAAAAAGAATTGGACGAAAAACCCGCAATTATTACAAGACCGAAAATTGAGCCTGAAATTACCCCAACACCTCCAATTTTTGAAGAAGAACCTCCTTTGGAATTTAAAAATGTTGAGAAAAATTCAATCGGAGTGTATAAAAAGGCTTATGATGAAAACGAAATTCTTTGTGATAATTGGGAAGAAGTAGATTTTTATGAAACCCCTGTTGATGATCCTGTTATATCAGACACTAAAAAAACAACCTATATCAACCACACACTTCGATCAGGACAAATTCTGGAATCCGATGGAAATGTCGTTGTAATCGGCGATTGTCATCCGGGAAGTGAAATTAGAGCAAAAGGCGATATTACTGTCTGGGGCGTTTTATCAGGAGTTGCTCACGCCGGGTTTAGCTCTAATATAAACGCTCGTGTTAGAGCATTAAAACTAAACGCCGTTCAACTGAGAATCGGCAGTTGTTATTCAAGACGTCCTGACGGGACAAATATCCCCTATATTATAAAATCCTCCATTTTTACCCCCGAAGAAGCAAGGGTTGTGGACGGCGAGATAATGTTATTCAAAATTAATCAAAATTAAAGGAGCAAAATAAATGGCAGGTTCTGTTATTGTAATTACATCCGGAAAAGGCGGTGTCGGGAAGACCACAACTTCCGCTAATATTGGTACAGCCTTAGCCCATATGGGTAAAAAAGTCGTTTTAATTGACACCGATATCGGATTAAGAAATCTCGATTTGTTGTTAGGACTTGAAAACAGAATTGTTTATACAATTGTCGATGTTGTTGAACAACGATGCAAACTAAAACAAGCGCTTGTTAAGGATAAGAAAAATCCTAATCTTTGCCTTTTGGCTGCTGCTCAAACCAGAGACAAATCGGCAGTGGATGAAGACCAGCTAAAGGATATTTGCGAACAACTTAAAGAAGAATTTGATTATGTGCTTGTTGATTGTCCGGCAGGGATTGAACAAGGTTTCCAAAACGCTGTAGCAGGGGCAAACGAAGCAATTGTTGTAACAACTCCTGAAATGAGCGCTATAAGAGACGCTGATAGAATTATCGGTCTTTTAGAATCTAAAGAAGGTTTGGATAAATATCGTCTTTTAATTAATCGTGTAAGACCAAAACTTATCAAATCAAACGATATGATGAGTGTTGATGATGTTGTTGAAATATTGTCTTGTGAACTTGTGGGAGTTATCCCTGAGGATACAAATATCATTACTTCGACAAATAAAGGTGATCCTGTTGTTAATGATGAGAATTCATTAGCAGGGAAAGCTTATTTAAACGTTGCAAAAAGAATCATGGGAGAAGAAGTTCCTCTTTTAGATATAGATGAACCCCAGACTTTAATTGAAAAAATCAAAAAATTTATTGCTGACAAAATGAAGGGGTTAAAAAAGTGAAAGATATATTCTCAGATTTATATGATAGAGTTTTGAGTTTTTTTATAACTCAGAATCAAGACGACACAAAACTTGTTGCCAAAAGCCGTCTTAGAACCGTTTTAATGCAAGATAGAGTCGGATTCTCGGAACGAGCTATGCAAATGCTTAAAGACGATTTAATTGAGACGATTTCAAGATACTTAGAAATCGATGTTGATAATTTTGAGCTAAGCATTGACGCCGATGAAGAAAAAACGGCACTAAACGCCTCAATTCCCGTACTTCGTCCTAAAACAGACGATGAAATCGATGAGGCAATTTCAATTGCGCAAAAAGAAAAGATTGAAAAAACTCAAGAAATTGTTGGCGAACTTCAAGAACTTGTTAAAGAAAAAGCGCAGGAACTTGCAGGGAAAATGTCCGATGACGATTCAATCATTGAAGAAACCGTGCAAACAACAGAACAAGAGTCCAACGAACAAGTAGAAACAGAAATTGAAGAAGAAACCGAAGATTCGGACGATTTAGATGATTCAGATGACTCGGAAGAATCGGAAAACAAAGAAGAAAAAGAACCCGATAAAGAGATAAAAAAAGAAAAACCACAAACAAAGAAAGAAAAGAAACAATCCAAGAAAAATAAATAATGAACCACGACTTGAAATTTAGTTGTGTTTCCAATATGATTAAAATTAGCTCATAACCATTACAAAAGGAGAAATAATTATGCAGGTTATATTAAAAAAAGATGTGCAAAACATTGGTGAAGTTGGCGATTTGGTCAATGTTAAAGACGGATATGCAAGAAATTATCTAATTCCTAATTCTTTGGCTGAACTTGCTACTAAAGGCGCTTTGGCTCAAAGAGAAAGAAATATCGCAAGAATTAAAGCAAAAGCTGAAAAACTTCATCAAGAGGCGTTAAGTTTTAAAGAAAAAATCGAAAAAATCGAAAAAATTGTTCTTAGCGCTAAAGCCGGTGAATCAGGAAAATTATTCGGAACAATTACAACTAAAAAACTTTCAGAAGAATTATTGGCAAAAACCGGGCTTGAAATAGACAAAAAATCCATTATTCTTGATAATCCTATTAATCATATTGGAAATTTTGTAATGACAATAAAATTGTCATCTAAAGTAAAAGCGCAATTGAACGTTGAAGTTAGCGCTTCTGAAACTATTAAAGAAGTTTTTGAACAAGAAACAGAAGAAGAAAACTAAAAAAACTTTATTATACAAGTTAAGCCTTTCTAATTGGAAAGGCTTATTTTTTTTATTATATTTACTCTCTTGATATTTTTGTGTGTTTTTTTTGGCTTATTTTTACAAAACACATAAAATATTTTTTTGTATAGTTTTATTCTATTTTGTAAACAAATATTAAGCAATAACAGTTATTTTGTTAAAACCCATATTTTGTGAGGAATTATAAAATTGGGTAAAGTAGATATATTCAATATATAAAATCTGCAATAAGCAAAAAAAGTAATTTAAATGTAAAGGTGGTAAAAAATGGGACTAGCAGCAAGCCAGGGCAGAATGCTTTTATTAACTGCCAGAAAAAGCGACCTTGAATTCAGGGCTCAACAAATTTCTCAAAAAAGATTGGTTTTATCTCAACAACTTGAAAGCATTTCTATGGATTACGAAAATGCTTGTTCTGATAGAAAAATGTATATTAACGTTTCTTTAGCAGATACTGACGACGGGTCAGGATTGCCTGTAAGTAAACAAGTAAATTTAACTTATGCCTCTTTAATTAGCGGTTTAAAAGCGCTTAAATCAACCGATAGCGGTATTGATGCATCAAAAATTAATACACAAGGCTATCAAAGTACAACTGCTTATAGATTAGTGGATGCTTATGGCGCTATTGTAGTATCAAGTATGGATGAAATCCCCGGAAGTACAAATAAAGAAAAAACAACTCCTAAAGGGGACGATGGTGTCTATCGACAAGGAAAATACGATGAAAACGGCAAATTAACAGAAAGCGAAACTAACTATATTGTTACTCCTCAGGGCGATGACGACAAAAAAACCGATTTGCAAAAACTTTTAGAAGGCAACGACGTAGACGGAAGCAGTTTTGAAATTGATTCTAAAAACGGTTTGGTTAAAATTAAAACAAATGACGGAAAAGAAGTTTATTATAACTATAAAACCGGCGATAAAGTAGACCCTAAGGCAAAAGATTTCAAATTCGAGAATGAAAACAACGAAAAAGCTACTTTTGTAAATGATAAAGCCGATATTCCAAAATCGGAACAAACCGCTCAATATGAAATCGTTGAAGGTGCGGACGGAAAAGTGAGCCTTAAAGAAGACGGCGTTGTTATTGCACGCTATGTTATCGATCCAACCTTAAGATACGGCTCAACAGACGCAAGCGGTTCTCAAGACGGTCCTAATTACCTTCAGGATTGTTTAAGAAACGGAAAATATTTACTTCAAAAAGCTTCCACTGATTCACAAACCAACAAAATCAACTGGAATAGCATTTCTTGGGATGCAACATCCAATATAAACGATGAATGGTACACCGAGAATGACGATAAAGCAAAAGCAAAATACGACAGATTGCAAAAACAAATTCAGAATCAGGATAAAAAACTTGAATTAGAACTGGATAATATTGAAACTCAAAGATCAGCTGTTACAACAGAAATCGATTCTGTAAAAAAAGTAATAGATGAAAACATTGAGGGTTCATTTAAAACATTTGCTTAAAAACCTACACCCACATTCCGCTTAATTTAAATTACTTAAATGCAAAAAAGTATTCTTGCTTTTTTGCATTTTTTTTAGTTTAGCGGCAGCTCGAAACCAAAAATATTAATATTATCCTCAAAACTTTTAGCAATCATTTTCCCATAATGTGCGTTAATTATTTCTTTGGATAAATAAAGTCCCAATCCAATTCCCGCTTTTTTATGCAAAGAAGGATAACTTTTGAATTTTTCGAATATTTCCTCCAGAATTTTTGATTCAATATAAGGACTGTTGTTTTTCACCTCCAGTTGAATTGAACTTTTTGTTTTTGCAACATTTATATAAATTGTTGAATTTTTATAGGAATTATTAATTGCATTGGATAAAATATTCTCTAAAACTCTTTTAATTTGGAGCTTATCGGCATTGACAATAATTTCTTTTGAACTTTTAAGTTCAATGTTTAATTTATTATATTTTAATAAAATTTTAATCTCGTTTTGTACTTCTTTTATTAAATTAACAATATTGAACTTCTCATAATTAAGATGAATTTGTTCGAAATCCATTTTGTATACAATATTAAAAGTTTCTATTAAATTTTGCATATAATTGCAAGAATTGAGCGTAAGTTCGATAAGTTCTTTTTCATTCTCGTTAAGCTTATCGGAACTATTTGCCAAAAACACTTCAAGGGCGCTAATTTGAGCCAAAGTCGGAGTTTTTAGGTCGTGGATAATTTTTGCTAAGAATTCTTCTTTTTTAATGTGAGTTTTCATATAATTTATTCTACAATAAAAACAAAAAAATCAAAATATAATTTTTAAAACATTTGTAAATCAATTTGTGAAATATTCTGTCTTTCTATAACTAAAGTATAAAAAATTATTAACTAATGTATAAATTTTTAAAAAAAGACTTTAGTTTTTTTAATTTATGCCGTTATGATATATATAAATACATAGGATTGGTATATGAGTAAAACTGAAAAAACTAAAAATGAAAATTCTTCTTTGTACACAAGAAATATTAATTTATTGGAGGATGATCCCTTAGAGGAAATTTTTGCTTTAAATTTAGGAGATTTTCTAACAGAACACTTAATTACTCCTGAATTTGCCAAAAAAATATCATCTAAGGCAAAAGACAAAAAACAAAGTTTAAAAGAACAACTCCAAGAACTCATTTCGATTTATTCGATTGACAATACCTTGAGTCTTTTGGGGTTTGAGAATAACCAAGATTTTGTAATTTATAATTCAATAGCAAAAACTATTAAGCTAATGCTTAATCTTGTTGAATGCAATATTTTCTTAGCTAAAAAAAATTCACCCTTAAAATTTGTGGGGTCTTCTGAAGAAATCTTGAATGAAAACGAAATTCCGGATTATATAAAAAATGCTCTAAAATCAGAACAAGAGGCTGTTTTTGACAACAACGAAATGCAAATTTCTTTGTTTCCAATGAAAAACAACTTCGAATGTATCGGAGTGGTTGAAATTATAAGAAAAATAGAACGCCCTTTGGAGTTTGAATATGCGGATTTAATTCAGAATATGGCAGGTCTTTTTGTAACGTCTTTAGGGCTCCAAAAGCTCATTGACGAGGTTAAAAGGTTGCTCAATTTGGATTCTGTTTCAACTTTGGAACTTCAAAACCTAAGAGCACAGCTAACGGCAATAATTGGCGATTTAGGCGATCAACAACAATCTTTTGTTGAAAAACTCGCTTATGCTGTTGACTTAAAAGGTCAATACAAGCGTTCTCATTCCAATGAGTGCGCAAAATTGTCAAGAGAAATTTGCGAGCATATGGGTTTGAATGAAAAAACAACCGATTTAATTTATTATGCAGGATTATTGCAGAATATTGGAAAAATAACCCTTTCTGAAGAATTATTCACAAAAAAAGAAAAACTAACTCCAAAAGAATGGGAGCAATTGAAAAATTCTCCTAATGTCGGGGTTGATTTGTTAATGAATATTAACTTTATGTCGGAAGTTGTTCCTTATATTAATTATCAACAGGAGCGATACAACGGAAAAGGCTATCCTGAGGGCTTAAGCGGAAACTCAATTCCTTTGGGTTCAAGAATAATAGCGCTAGCAGGAGCTTATTGCGCCTTAACTCAAGATAGGGCTCATAGAAAAGCTCTAAGCAATAAACAGGCTCTTGAAATCCTGGAACAAGAAGCAGGAACTAAGTGGGATCCTAACCTTGTTAAGGTTTTAGTTGAAATTAAAAAATGATTTGATAGAATAATCTTATGATTATTTTAGAGAATCCATATGTTTCAGATTTTTTAGTTGAAACAATAAAAAAGAATAAATTTAAAGTTCTGGATAATGAAATATCAAGAAAGTTCTTTAAAGTCGAAGAACTTTCATCAATTGAAGAACTTAAACAAGATAATTTGGTTTATTCTAATTCTGAGAACGCAATTGGTTTAATTGACAATGAAAAAATTAAATCAATGATTGAATTAAGCAAAGATAAAGCCCTTTTTCGAGAAAAACTAAAACCGATTTATCCTAATTATTTTTTTAAAAAAGTGTCATTAGCTGAACTTAAAGAATTAGACGGTTCTAAGTTAAAATTTCCTTTAATCTTAAAACCAAATGTCGGTTTTTTGAGTTTTGGAGTTTATCCAATCTACAATCTTTCTAATTGGGATTCAACTATTAAACAATTGGATAATGATATCAAAAAATTTGAGAATATTTTCCCTAAAAACGTTGTTGATACCTCGAGTTTTTTAATTGAGGAAATGATAGAAGGGGTAGAATTCGCACTCGACGCTTATTTTGATGAGAATTCAAAAGCTACCGTTCTTAATATCTTTAAACATCCTTTTTTTGATAAAAACGATGTTTCAGATAGGCTTTATTATACAAATAAAGAAATTATTAAAAAATATTTGGTTCGATTCGAGCAATTGCTTGATAAAATCGGGCTTTTGGGGAATTATAAAAATTTCCCTTTCCATTTGGAGTTAAGAATCCAAAACGACGAAATTATCCCGATAGAACTTAATCCAATGCGCTTTTGCGGCTGGTGTATTACCGATATTGCCCATTATTGCTATGGAATTAATGTTTATGAATATTACATTAACAAAAAAAGACCGAATTGGGATGCAATTCTAAAGAATATTAAAGACGACTATTTTTATTTTACAATCGGGGAAGTTCCAAAAACAGATGGTGAAATTAAAGAAATAGATTATGAAAAATTCTTAAAAAACATTAAAAACCCGCTTTGTATAAGAAAAATCGACTATAAAACCAAGCCTGTTTTTGCAATTGTTTTTGCAAAAACTAACTCAATCGAGGAAATGAAGAATTTGCTCAAGCTTGATATGAGAGAATTTGCAATCATTTAAGATATTTTTTTAAAGGTTTTATAATTTCAAGAAAAATTTTAAGTTCATAATCATTTGAATTCTTAATTATTGCAATTATATCCTGTTGAATATCGCTTAATTCATTGTTGGTTGTTTTTTCGAATTCTTTTAAATCTAAATCCAAAACCTCAATAAGTTTTACAAAACTTAAATAAGTCGGGAAATTTTGTCCCGCTTCGATTCTTGAAATTTGTTTTTCGTTTAGTTCAACCGACTCTGCTAATTGCGCTTGAGTCAGTTTTTTTGTTTTTCTTTGTTTTTTTATAATTTCGCCTATAATTTTTTTGTCTTTTAAAAGTAGCATTTAAAACCGTATCCTTATTACTAATTGTGGTAATTTTAGGACATTCATAGGGGATTATAAACAATATATATGTCCTATTTTTGCTTGACAATAGGACATTAATGTACTATATTGTAAAATTATAGATTAAATAATTAAAACAAAAATATAAGGAATTCAAAAAGGAATCAATTTATGAAAAAGAAAGCTTTCTCTTTGATTGAGCTGCTCATTAGCTTAATCACAATTTCAGTCATCCTAGCTAGTCTTGCTCCAATGGTAACTCATAAACTAAAACACGGTGGGATATCAATTGCGCAAGGGGAGAGTGTTACAAACACCTGTACAAGCTTTGGAGCTAACTGTCAACTATGTACTAAGAAAAAGTGTCTTTTGTGTCTTGTAACTTGTCCTGACGGACAATATGCAGATAAAGATACTTGTTCTTGTAAAAACTGTATTACAAACTGCGGCAGCTGTATAAACGCAATAAGCTGTAATAGATGTAAAGCAGGCTACCAAAAAAGCGGTAATAGTTGCAGTGCCTGTGGATCTGGATATTATTCCACAGAAGGCGGGAGTTGTACAAAATGTCCAAAAGGGACAAGAGCAAACTCAGGATCCGCTGCAACGGGTTGTGTGAATTGCGATGGGTCAGATCAATTTCAAGACGAAGAGGGAAAGACTACTTGTAAAACTTGTTTCGGATTTGTGCATAATGGTCATAAATCGTGCTCAAGTTGTATTCCTGGAAGCTATTGGAACGGGTCTTCCTGTCAAAGTTGCGCAGCCGGGACTTATTCAAGCGGCATTAATTCTACAAGCTGTTCCAATTGTGGAGCGGGGACTTATCAACCTTCAGCAGGACAAACTAGTTGCATTTCTTGTTCTGGAGCGAACCAATATCAAGATAGTACAGGTCAAACCACTTGTAAAACCTGCGGAGCGAATTCGGTTCCTAACTCAAGTCACACTGCTTGTACTTCAACTTGTCAAACAACAGCTAATTGCGGAGCTAATCAATACTTAAAAGATAGTTGCACTTGTACAGATTGTCCTAGCGGACAAAGTCCTAATTCAACAAAAACAGGATGTACCGTAAACGTTGCCGATTGTTCAGCTGATGGAAAATACTATATCGCAGCAACGAATAGCTGTGGGGATTGCGCAGCGGGGTGTAAGAAGTGCACAGGAGCAAGCAGTTGTACGGAATGTTACAACACAACAGGAGATGACCCCGAATACCTGCTTGATAGCGGTACTTGTAAAAAATACAAAAAACCGAATTCACAGGAAGATTGTAACAGATTAACAGGAACAACAACCATTTATGTTCCTGATGATTACAATAATCCAACCACTGGCGGTTTTTGTATGAAAAAAAGAAACGCAGGTGATAACGGCGGTCCATCAGTTGATTACACAGGAACGATTGAACTCCACAAAGCTGGGGATAGTAAAGATACGTGCTCCAGCACAGCCGGTACAAAATGCTGCTGGTATGGATATTCAGGTAAATATCAAGGAAGAACAGAAGTGAGGACGGCAGCTGATAGTAAATGTTCTACTACCCCTGGTAATATTCCTGTAATAAGCTCAGCAGGAAAATTTGACTACGAAGGCTGTAAAAGAACTGTGTGTAACTGGTATGCAGCTGATCATATCTGCAGAAACATTGATGCAACAAACAAAAAACTGCTTTGGAATCTTCCAACGCAAGCTAATTTAACATCTTTAAAAAATGCAATTGATGCCGGACCGGCAAGCAAAACAGATACAAGCGCTAAAATTTCGATTCAAAAATTTAGTGGTTCAAACGGCTTGCAGCTATGTCAATATGATACAGCTCAAAATACTGCCGGTTCTCCTCGCTGTGACTCTCCCTCTAGTTTAAGGTGTTACGGAGCCACCAGTGCCGCCTGTACGCCGGGTTGGATTACGGGCCGTGCTTGGTCTGAGGATTATATCTACGTTTTTATGGCAACCGGCAATTGGTTTGGTAGTCACGATAGATACGGCAAGAACGGTGCTTACTCTGTTCGTTGTGTCTTGCATAAATACGTAGATTAAAATTTTTCTTATATATTTTTGTGTTTTGGTATTTGAGGGTCGGTGTTTTTCTTTGACCCTCTTTTTTTATATAACTTACCAATGTGACGATAAAGGGGGGTAGGATTTTTGGTAATCAAGAGCGTTAATTTTTAATAGCAACAGATGCAAAAATATATCTAAACTTGTCAAAAATAATTTATAATGATATATTAAAAAAATGGTTAAGATACTTTTGTTTTTGGTTCTTTTTACAACATTAACAACTCAAGGAGCGCATTTGTATCCTGAAAAATACTACCAGAATCAGTGGTGTTCCAAATGGGGCGGGCGTCAAGAGGTTAAACTCATTGACAATACAAGAATTGATTGCGAGACTAAAAGTTATGTTGTTGAATTCGATTTTGCCCCTAAATGGGCTGAAAGTGTCGGTCAAAGCTTGCATTACGCAAGATTAACCGGAAAAAAACCCGCAATTGTTTTGATTCTTGAAACCGACAATGATTTAAAACATTATCAAAGACTTGTTCCTTTGTGTCAAAAGTACTCAATAACCCTGTGGTATATGAAATCCCCCGGATATAACATTAAGCCTTCTCAAAGCGCAAGTGAGGATATTCTTGATATCTTGCTTGATTATTTTAACGATTTTTTAAGAATAATGGGAAGTCTCACCTAGAATTTGCTCAATTTTCATTAAACGGTTGTATTTTGCCGTTCTATCCACTCTTGATAACGATCCTGTTTTTATAAAAGGACTGTTTGTTGCAACTGCTAAATCGGCAATATAAGTGCTTTCGGTTTCACCGGATCGATGAGAAATTATTGTTTTGTAACAATTTTTCTTCGCTAAATCAATGCAATCAAGGGTTTTGGAAATTGTCCCGATTTGATTTGGTTTAATTAAAATTGAATTTGCAATTTTATTGTCAATTCCTTTTTTTAGAATTTTTGGATTTGTTGTAAATAAATCATCCCCCACAAGCAAAGTTTTTGGATTTTTGCTCAATTTTTCCCAACCTTCCCAATCGTCTTCACTTAGTGGGTCTTCAAGAGAAATAATCGGATAATTCTCAACCAAATCCGATAAATAATCAATCATTTCACAAGTAGTTAATCTTTGGTTTTCAATTTTGTATCTATAGTTTTGATAAAGCTCACTTGAAGCAACATCAAGAGCTAATTTAATTTCTTTGGTTGAATAATTGGCGCTATAAACAGCCTCAAGAATAAGATCCAATGCTTCTTGTGTTGTTGATAGTTGAGGGGCAAACCCGCCTTCGTCTCCAACGTTTGTTGATAGTTTTTTCTTTTGCAGGATACTCTTTAAACTATGAAAAACCTCAAGAGACATTTTCATTGCACAAGAAAAGTTCCTTGCTCCCACAGGAACAATCATAAATTCTTGAAAATCCAACCCGTTGTCAGCGTGAACCCCGCCATTAATTATATTTATCATTGGAATGGGAAGTGTTAGAGCTTGTATTCCTCCAAGGTATGAAAAAAGCTCCAAATTAAGCGCTCTGCTTGCTGCAATCGACACTGCCATTGAAACCCCGAGGGCTGCGTTTGCTCCGAGTTTTGAAAAATTAGAAGTTTTATCTAATTTTTCCAATGTCAAATCGATTTCAGCCTGCTTAAAGGGCGAAAACCCTGATAAAACGGGAGATATAATTTCTTCAACGTTATAAATCGCTTTTTTGACGCTTTTTGAAAAAAGATAATTGGGATTATTGTCCCTTAGCTCCAAAGCCTCGTTTTTTCCGACTGATGCCCCGCTTGGTACCGTTGCGGTTCCTTTAATTCCGCTGTTAAGTTCAACTTCAACCTCTAAAGTCGGAATCGCACGGGAATCAATTATTTGTCTTGCTTGTATTTTTTTAATTAAAATTGCCATAACTTAATATTATGGCAATTTTTGATTTTATTAATTAGTCAATTGACTAAACTTATCTTCCAATATCCAATGCACTTGTTGCCATTGATTTTGAAATCGACATTACCCCTAAAGAGGCCTCATAAGCACGCTGCGCAACTGTTGCGTCTGCAATATCCACCATAGCGTTTGTATTGGAGGTTCTTATGTAGCCGTTCTCATCGGCGTCAGGGTGTCCGGGTTTGTAAATTTTTGCTCCGGGGGTCGGATCTTCTATAATTCCGTTAAAATTTACCCCTCCAAGACTACCGGACCCTAAAAGCGCTCCAACGCCCATTGAAGATAGAACGGTTGCAAAACTTTGGTCTTGATTGGAGGAAATTATGGGAATTTTTCTTGTGTAGTTGGGTGTATCGATATTAGCGATATTTTTAGCCGCAATTTCAACACGTTTACCGTGAACCGATAAACCCTCACGACCAATATTAAATGCGTTCATTAATCCCATTTATACCTCTTTTCTAACCGTTTTGTGAAACATTAAGTGCGGTTTTAATTTCTGTTATTGTGCTTGACAAATTTCTTACTGCAACACTGTAATATAGGTAATTCTGCTGCATTAGCGCCAATTCGTCTTCTGTACTTATATTCTCAATGGAACTTGTGTTTGTTATTGGACCCGGGCCATATTTTTGGGTTAGTTTTGCTTCAATGTTAGATGAAATTCCACTGTTTAAGTATTGAGAAAAGTTGACATCTTTTCTTTTATAGCCCGTTGTATGCATATTAGCAATGTTATCAGACAAAGCCTCCTGACGTTGTGAAACAAGGGCTAAGATTTTTTTTGGCTGGTTTAATAATTTTAATGGAACTAAACTCATTTATTTTCCCTATTCATTAATACTAATTGCTTCGTTGTACATTGTGTCGACTGCTTGCATTAACTTCGAAGTTGCAAGAATCGAGGCATTTATCCTTGAAACCATATAAACCTCACTAATTGTATCAAGGTTTGATCGTTCAACCCCGTATTGCTTAATATAATCGTGATTCTCGACTAATTTCATTTGTCCTGCGTTTTCGGTTGGGATAAATTCGTTTCCTCCAACGTCTTTTAAAGCCTCGGGGTTTGTAAATTGTACCAGAGGGATGGTTCCTGCGTATTGCGGTTCGTCTGTTAGTTTTTGATAAATATAGACATCCCCGTTTGATCGAATTTCTGTTTTTTCGGCCGCTGCGTCTACTTTAATCCCGGATCCTACCAAATCTCCTGTTTTTGTTATTAAATAACCTTCTTTATTCATCATAAAGGATCCGTCTCTTGTATATCTTATTTCCCCTTGAGGCGTTGTAACGGGAATATATCCCCCGCCTTGCACTGCAACATCTAAAGGGTTGTTTGTAAGCACAAATTCACCGGTTTTGGTGTCAACTCGTTCTACTCCATAAACAGATCCGTCTGCGTCGATTACGTCTTCGAATCTAACTGCTTTATAGCCGTTTGTGTTAAGATTGGCGATATTTTGAGTCGCATAAGCAAGTCTATCGAATTCAGTCGTTAGATTAACGGTTGCTTTTCTTACTATACCTTGTAAATTATATGCCATTTATTTTATCCTTTTATACTTGACCTAATCTTGATATTGCATTAGATAATTTCGAATTCTGCATTTTAAACATTTGTCTGTTTGCTTCGAAACTTCTTTTATAATTCGCCATTTCTATATATTCTCTCTCTAATTGGACATTGGAGTTCTCAACGTATCCTTGTCTTACGCAATTGTTATTTATAAGCTCGCCGCTTGCGCTTACAACCCCGATTGTTCCTGCATTAATTAAACCTCTTTTTTCGCTATCAAAAACACCGACTTTTCCATCTAGTCCAATGGTAATTTTGTTTAATTCCTCGGGAATAAAAGGCAAAACAATGGGCAAACCTCCGTCTGATAAGACTTTTTGGTTGTTTTGAGTCAACAATTCCCCGTCTTTGTTAATTTGAAACCTGCCGTCACGTGTTAGTTCTATTGTTCCGTCTTGATTGAGAACTTGAAAATACCCTTTTTCGCTTAGCGCAACATCCAAAGGTCTTTGAGACAAAGAAAGTCTTCCAACTTGATTATCAACATTATAAGACAGTGCGTTTGTGCCAATGTATTCGGCAAATGAGGAAATTACAGCCTCTTTTCTTTGATATCCGACTTTATCAAAACCGACAACGTTCTCGCCAAAAATCCCTAAGATATCCATATCAAGCTGCATTGCGTTAATTGATTGGGCTAATCCGTTTGCGTCAAGTCTTATTCCTGCTGCAAGTTTCATTTCTTCATTACCTCTTTTTTATCAATTGAACGACCAAATTCTTGGTTTCTTTATAGAAAAAGAAAAAAATACATCGTTTGGTTTAGTTTTAATGAGGATATAGAGAAAGTCAAGCGAATTTTATTGAATAAATGTAAAAAATAAAATATAATAAGAGCTATGGAAGAAAATAAAGAAAAAATCGAATTAATTAAAAAATCTTTTGAATTAAAAAATCAAAAAAGATACAAGGACGCTCTTTTATTGCTTTATAAGGCTCTTGAATACGATAGTATTACTGAAGACAACGTTGAGCTCTTATCGCAAATCGGACAGCTGCATATTATGTTAAATAATTATGATAGAGCGCAAGAAGAATTCCAAAGGGCGCTTTCAATTAATCCTAGACATATTTTCAGCATTCAAAAATCATTCGAAATTTATTATATCCAAAATCAGAATCAAAAAGCGCTTATTACGGCTCAAAAGCTTTGCGAAGTTGATAGGAGCCCTAAAAGCTATTATTACTATCTTCAAATTTTAATAAAACTTGATAAAACCCAAGACGCACTTGAAATTTTTAATGCATTAGATGAATCCATTAAACTTGATACAAATATCCTATATTTAATTTCAACAATTACTGAAAGCGAAAGAAAAGAGACTTTATTAAGAAGAATTATCGAACTGGACGAGACAAACGAGCCAGCTAATTTAGATTTAGCCGAAATTGCTTTTAATAAAGGAGACTTTGACGAAGTTATCAAATGTTGTCTTAATTTAGATGAAACAAACCCGATTGCGCTTTATTACTTGGGTGTAATTGAATCAACCAAGTGTAATCATCCTAAAGCGCTTGAGTTATTGTTAAAAGCGATTAAATATGATTGTGATACACACGATTTTTATCTTGATTTAGCAAAAACTTAT
>CANAIK010000026.1 GCA_947361225.1 uncultured bacterium | reverse complement strand
TCAAACAATTCTGAATCTTAAGTGAATCCACGTTAGTATTAATAACTACTGCCATTCTAATACTCCTTTATTTTTGCAAAATCGCAAATCTTTATTGTTATAAAGTCATCCTTGTTTTTTGCGATTCAATCCTTATTACACTATAAATATATAATTTTTTAAACAAAAAAAGAATTACAACAAAGTATCAAGTTTCTAATACTAAAGTTATAGAATTCAAGCGCAATTTTTTATATTTTTGTGTTTTAATAAATTATCAAGGAGGAATATATGAAAATCCAATCAATTTCAAATTTTAATCCCAAATTCAAAGGTTACGAGAATCCGATTGATAGAAAAAAAGAAAGAAATCTTGCAATTCTAAGTTCAGTTGGAGCAAATTGTGCTATTGGCTTAGGGGGAGCGGGGATTGCTACCTGTTTTTTTAAAGAAGAAACTTCTCATAAATACCTAAAAGCAGGTGGAATCGGAGCGGCAATCGCTGCAATCGGACTTTTGCTTACAATTCCTTCTAAACTTTACAACACCAAAATAAATTCCTTTACAAAAGAAAAAGAAATGGATGTTTTTTCAAGGGATAAAGAAGTTCAAACAAATTTATTAACCGAACTTGATAAAAATGTTAAAGACGAAGAAATTCCCTTGAATGAAAAAATTAACAACTACGCAACCCTGCAAATGGCAAAAAACGGTTCAGGTGTTCTTGTAAAACAAGGTGAATAATGGATTTAACCATAAACAACCAAAGAAATTTTCAAAAAATAAACTTTAAAGCCCAAAAAAACAGACAAGAACAAAACGAAAACCCGATAACAAGAAAAGGTGAGGCTGCAAAACTTGTCTTGGGAACTTTTACGGTCGGTTTGAGTTTTGGAGCAAAAGCCCTCTTTGAAGTTTTTGATGGTGATTTTATTTATGATGTATTTTTTAAATCGGGTCAAAGAATCGCTGATAAAAACTTTAAAAATGCCAAAGAAGGAAAAAGATTTGCAGCAATGTTAGGAGCGACTATAGGGCTCGTTGGACTTTTTGTAGCAGGGGTTGCAAGTATTTACACGCTTTTTAGCGCCCCTAAAATAAGCTATCAAAGCAAAGTTAAGACTTTTGAAAAAACCAAAGAATTCGATACTTATATTAAAACTAACGAAATTGAAAAAAGTTTGTATGATCAAATAAATTCAAAAGCAAAACAAGCGACAAACGAAGAAAAAGAAGAATTAAAAAATCAATATCTCATATTAAAACAAGCAAAAAACCAAACTCCGATTAACAAATAAATGAAAATAGAACAAATAAACAGAAAAATATTTGTAACATTGCCAAAAAAACCATTGCTGCACTCTTGTGAAATTTTTGATTCCAAAAAAGGCAATTGCTTAACAAAAACCCTTGAAGGGTTAAGTTCTAATAATATTTCAACAATTAAACCAAAAACTTTGGAGAAAATTATCGAGCAAATGGAATATATTCCGCAAATCGAAACTCAAGAATATTTTTTGGATAAAATTAATAATTGCGAAGAATTCTATAAAACAATAAGCAGGGAAAGTCCTAATTTTGTTAACCAAATGCTGGGGAAGAATAAATTATTAAGAAAAACTCAGCTTTTTGACAGAAGAACCGAAAAACGAGAAGATGCGTTTATTTTTAAGAGCCTAATAACAAATAATATTACAATTCATACAAAAAAAGAAAATTTGGGCTGTATAACTTTAAATAATGCTTTAGATAAATTTGTTCAAGGAAAAAAATTGGATAGAATGTCTCAATCCTACAAAAACAACGATTTTTTAGAGGTTCGAGCATTAAAAACCGCAAATTTAGGCTCCGATAAAAGCCCCTACAAAGGAATCGGAACCGAATTATTAAAACAAGCAATTATTGAAAGCAATAAATTAGGACACAAAGGACGAATTGCACTTGTTGCCGAGAATTATGACGATATTACAGGAAAAGACGCACACTGTTTTTATGAGCATTTGGGTTTTACAAAAAACCACTTTGGAATGATTTTTGCACTGGACGAAGAAAAAATTGCAGATTTTTTATTAAAATAAGGGGCTTATGTAGCAGATTACACTAAAAAATAATTAAAACCTTCAAGCTGAACTGACTAGAAAATAAGTCGAGATTTATCGAGACGTAATTTTTTCCCTCCTGTGCAGTGTTTTTCGCATCTTACCAATTATCAGATTCGAAAACGAGTTCAAAATGACATTATGGTTAGTTTTTAAGAGTATTTGGTGTAAAGTTGTATATAAATCCCTAAAATAATTATTAGTCTTATAATTTAAACCATTTTCCAACTTATAATTTTCCTATGTTTATTAATTATAAGAATAATTAATGATGCAATTTAAGAATAATAACACCGGATAGAATTAGTATAACTCCCAGAAATCTTATTAAATTTATTGCATCATTAAAAAAAACAATCCCGATTAAAAAAGTACCGATTGTCCCGATTCCTGTCCAAATAGCATAAGCGGTTCCAATTGGAATTTGTTTTTGTGCCAAGAATAAAAACACACCCGATAATGCCATTGATATTATTGCAAATAATATCCACCAAAACTTTAAAAACGAAGGATTATCAGCTAATTTCAGCCCTAAAGGCCAGCCGATTTCAAATAAAGCTGCTATTATTAGATAAATCCAAGCCAAATATTTTTTCTCCTATGGATTTTAATTAATTATAAATAATATTGAAAAATTAATTGTCTATTTTTGACAACATCGTCAAAACAAAAAAACCTTAAGCGATTTCTTCTCTATGTTTGGTCGGAAGTTGAACCACTTCCCCGCCCTGGTTTAGCTGCTTTTTTTCAACCATTTCCTTGGTTACGGTAAATTCTTTCACATCTTCTTTGGAGGGTACTTCATACATAATATCGAGCATGATTTCTTCCACAATTGATCTTAGCGCACGAGCTCCGGTTTTTCTTTTTAGCGCCTCTTTTGCAATTAAATCAATTGCCTCATCTTCGAATTTCAAATCGACTCCGTCCATATTCATTAGACAAGCGTATTGTTTAACAATTGCGTTCTTAGGCTGTGTTAGAATCATTTTTAAAGTTTTTTCATCCAGCGGATCAAGAACGGTATAAATCGGGATTCTTCCGATGAATTCAGGAATTAAACCAAATTTTAATAAATCATCAGGTTGTAGTTTTTTTAGAATTTTAGCGCTTTGAGCCTCTTTTTCGGCTTCTGTTAAAGACGCTGTTCCAAAACCAACGCTGGAGGTTGACCCAGCCCTTCTTTCAACAATTTTTTCCAAACCAACAAACGCTCCACCGACAATAAACAGAATATTGTTAGTATCAATTTGAATAAATTCCTGATGAGGATGTTTTCTTCCGCCCTGAGGAGGAACATTTGCAACCGTTCCTTCTATCATTTTTAAAAGCGCCTGTTGAACGCCTTCACCGGAAACATCCCTTGTTATTGAAGGATTTTCGGATTTTCTTGCAATTTTATCAATTTCATCAATATAAATTATGCCACGTTCTGCTTTTTTAGCGTCATATTCAGCACTTTGATAAAGTCTTAATAAAATATTCTCAACATCGTCTCCAACATATCCCGCCTCGGTTAAAGTTGTAGCGTCAGCTACTGCAAAAGGCACATTGAGCATTTTAGCCAGAGTTTGCGCTAATAAAGTTTTTCCTGAACCGGTTGGTCCGACTAAAAGGATATTACTTTTTTGAATTTCAATATCGGAATCCTTATTCTCAACATTATGAGCAATTCTTTTGTAATGATTATAAACAGCAACACTCAAAACTTTTTTTGCGTCGTTCTGCCCTACGATATGTTCATCTAAATATGCCTTAATTTCCTGAGGCTTAGGAATTGAAGTAATTTCAGCCTCGGAAGTTTCTTGTTGTTCTTCTTGTTTAAAGTTAAACAGCTCTTCATCAAGAATTTCATTGCAAAGTTCGATGCATTCATCACAAATACAAACGTCGGGTCCTGCTATCAGTTTTTTAACCTGATCTTGTGTTTTCCCGCAAAATGAACATTTTAAGTTAGGATCGGTTGGTTTTGCCATTTATTATATATCCTTTTTTTTAAACCTTACTTATTATTATCCTCTAAAGTTATAACTTTATCAATCATGCCATATTCAACAGCCTCTTGTGCCGTCATAATATAGTCTCTATCAGTATCTTTTTCAATTTTTTTCAAAGGTTGACCGGTATTGTCTGCAAGAATTGAATTTAGCGATTTTTTGATTCTTAGAATTTCATTCGCCTGGATTTCAATATCGGTTGCTTGACCTTGAGCGCCTCCTAAAGGCTGGTGGATAAGAACTCTTGAATGAGGCAATGCTAAACGTTTTCCCTTAGCCCCTGATGACAATAAAAATGCCCCCATTGACGCTGCTTGACCCAAACAAATTGTTGAAACATCAGCTCTTATATGCTGCATTGTGTCATAAATTGCGAATCCTGCGGTAACTGAACCACCGGGCGAATTTATGTATAACATAATATCTTTTTCCGAGTTTTCACTATCCAAAAGAAGTAGTTGAGCAACAATTAAGTTTGCAACCATATCATCAATAGGAGTTCCTAAGAAAATTATTCTTTCTCTTAAAAGTCTTGAGAAAATATCAAAAGATCTCTCACCTCTTGAGGATTGTTCTATAACTACAGGTACAAAGCTCATTTTTTATCCTTTCAGTTGTTATTTAGCTATAAATTTATTATTTTGTAGTAAAAATTCGTTCACTTTACTTGCTGTAATTTGTTGGCTTATCGCAGCGAAAGAATTCGGATTTTTTCTTAGTTCTTCAAATAGTTGCGCCGGGGCCATGCCATACATTGCAGCCATTTGATTAATATGTTCCATTATATCTTTTTGTTCAATTTTTAAATCAGCCTCAAGTGCGATTTTCTCAACAATTAAAGAATTTTTGATTCTTTTTTGCGCTTCGTCTTTAAATCTTGCTTCAACTGCGTCTTTTCCTTCAGCCTCAACAAGTTTTTCATAATCGGCACCCTGTCTTTGAGCTCCTGTTTTAGCCTCTTCAACAATTGCTCGATATTCTCTATCCAACATAGTTTGCTGGATATCGATTTTTGTAGAATCAGAAACTTTGTTAAAAATTGCGTCGGATTTTAATCTATTGTTCTCGTTTTGACTCATAGATTCTAAATAATTGTTAATATCTTCTTTTAGAGCATCAAGTGTGTCTTTTCCGGCTTTTTTCGCTAATTCATCGTTTAATTCAGGCAAAGTTCTTTCTTTAACTTCAAGAAGTTTAATCCTAAAGTTGGCTTTAGCGCCCTTTAGTTTGTCTTCGTGGTAGTTTTCAGGGAAAGTTACGTCAATTGTAAATTCTTCCTGCGCACTATGACCCACCAAACCTTCGGCAAATCCGGGGATAAAGTTAGAATTAGCTAAATCCAATGTGTAGTTTTTACCTTCGCCGTGTTCTATTTTTTCGTCACCTACAAAACCTTCAAAATCAAAAACAACGGTGTCTTTTTCATTTGACGGTCTTTCAACTTTTGTTAAGGTTGAGAATCTTTTTTGAATTTGTTCCAATTCCTTGTCCAATGCGTCAGATTCGTTTTTAAATTCAGTGTACTCAACTTCTAAATCTTTATATTGACCCAATTCTACTTCGGGTTTTAATTCAACGGTCGCTTTAACCTTTAAATCTTCACCAACGTTAAAATCAAAACTTTCAATAACAGGAGTGAATGCAATATTCAACTTATTATCGGAAACGATTTTTTGAAATTCCGAGGGGAAAAGTCTATCAATAACTTCCGCTTTAATTCTTTCAACCCCAACGTATTTTTCAACAACATTGTTAGGGGCTTTTCCTTTTCTAAAACCTGCAATATTAATTGAAGAACCATATGCTCTTAATGTTCTTTCGTATGCTTCTTTTGCCGTCTTAGATTCAATAACCATATCTATTGTAGCGATATTTTTATCATCAATTGTAACTGTATTTGTCATAAAACCTCTCGATTATAATTATTACCTATAATAGTAGTATAAAACAAACATAAAAAAAATGGTAAATTTGATGTATTTAAAACCGGTAAAAATAATTTTTACTTAAATTATTATACACTATTAACCAAAAAAGAAAAACTACCCCATTTTAGTTGAGAATAAGACAACAGAAGATAGAATATCTTGAAAATCCCGAGCAAGAACCTCGGAAAAATCCCTTGGATCAATTTGGGTTAAAACCACTTGAGTCAAATCTTCGGGCAATTCTTGAATCATAGGAATTAAAAATTCACTATCTAAATTCCCCATTAACTTAACCTTATCCGCTTTCATTAAAAGACTCATTGGAGCAACGATATCTTCTGTATCTAATAAAAGCGCCAAATCCTCTTGTTGACTTATCATTCCGTTAATTAAACCGATTTTTGCTCCTTTTTCCATTGAAAGCAGGAATTCTTTGTATTTTCTATCATTCAAATTCTCAAGATAATCCAAATATTCTTCCCTATCTTTATCGTAGAATTCAGCCCCAAAGGAATAGGTCATGATTTGTTCTAAGGATTTTTTATCCAATGATTCGAAGTATTTTTGCGCATATTTCCTCTCGGAATCCGGTTGTTTTAAGAATTTATCCAATGAATCCTCATCCATTAAAACAAGGATATCAAGCATTGTAAATTTTTCCAAAACCATTTGTAACAAAGGTTCAACCGGAAGTTCCGTGCACATTTCCATTAGCTTTTCTTCCGTAAAAAAATTGAGTCCACGAGCCAATTGTTCTTGTTTTAAATATGGCAAAAGATTGTCCAAATCCTCCTCTGAGAGGTTTTGCAGAATCATATATTTATTCTCAACATTAGCCAGCTTAAAAATTTTAAGCAGTTTATCAGGATCGGATAGGATTTCTTTATAATCAGCAGCCTTTTGATTTCCTTGCGCTGCCTCGATTTTCATTATTTCTTCTAAATCTTTATTTGCATATTGAGGAATTTTGGTAGCGGGAATACCAAAAAATTTATTAAGCAATGTAAAATCGACATTGAGTTGAATCATTTTTATCCTAAAAATTTATATAAAAATTATATATTAATAAAGTTAAAAATTTTTAAAAAATTAACTAAAAAACTATAATTGTAATAATTATTAATAAACTAAGCAAGAATTCTATCAACAATTTCAATGCAATGAGCTTTTGTTGTATCAATTAAATCAATAGGAGCTTTTTTAATAATATTGGGAAGTTCCGTGCATCCAAGAACAGCAGCGCTTGCTCCCAGCTTAGAACAAGTTTCAATAATTGATAAAAGTTTATCTTTCGATTCTTTATTTATAATCCCAACACAAAGTTCGTTGTAAATAATATCGTTAATAACCTCTTTATCCTCGTCTTTAGGGATTATTACTTTAATATTGTTATCCTCAAGGATTTCTTTATAAAAAGGCAGGCTCATTGTGTATTTTGTCCCTAAAAGACAAACGCAATCGTGATTTTTCCTTTTGATTTGATTGAGCGTAGCCTGAACTATATGAATCAAAGGAATTTTAATATTTTTTTTAACAAAAGGCGCAACATAATGCATTGTATTTGTTGCAATTGCGATAAAATCAGCTCCCAGGGTTTCAAGTTTTTTGGCGGAATCCGCTAAAATTAACCCCAAGTTATCCCAATCGTTTTTAGTTTGCAAATTCTCAATTATTGAAAAATCATAGCTTTCAATGAGCATTTTAGCGCTTTTTAAGCCTCCTAAGCGCTCGTTCACCAGTTCGTTTATAATTCTATAATATTCAATAGTTGATTCATAGCTCATTCCACCGATTAATCCAATTGTTTTCATTTATTTTTTCCTAATAAAATCTAAGATTGCATTAATAAAAGTTAAAGGATGAACGGGACACCCCGGGATATATAAATCAATTTTGTATTTATCAATAAATTCTCGATTTAGCTCATCTGACCCCTGAAAAACCCCGCCGGATAAAGCGCAAGCGCCCACCAAAACAACAATCTTAGGATCGGGGGTTGCTTTGTAACAATCTTCCAATGCATATGCCATAGCTTTTGTTATTGGTCCTGTTATAACGATTCCGTCTGCGTGACGGGGGGAAGCAACAAAATCTATCCCGAATCTTCCAATGTCAAAGTTTGCATTACTTGTTGCATTAAGTTCCATTTCACATCCGTTGCAACCACCGGCTGAAACCTGGCGGAACTTGATTGAGCGGTTAAAAATCGAATAAATTTCTTTTCTTGTTTCAATTGCTCTTTTATTGTATTCTTCAATTGTCACTTTAGAATCTACAATTAATTTTTGAGGGTTATCCACCCCTAATTTGTAATAGCTTGAAAAATCAATTGCGTTCCTTGTGCACAAATTTTTACATTTCCCACAAAAAGTACATTTAGCTAAATCGATTTTTAAGGGGTTAACACTTATTGCCCCTGTCGGACAAGATTGAGCGCAAATTGCACAATTTTGACATTTGGTATCATCCAAAACGGGCAAACCTCTAAATTGGTCTTTTATTGGAGCGTTTTTAATATCTTTTATATATTGATTTTTTTGATACAATTTCATTTTTAATGTTTCGAACATAATTTTTTCCTTATAAATCAAATCCACAATAAGAAAGGTCGAATCCTTTGTTGCACAAAGGAAAATCGGAAATTCCGTTGTTTCTTAAAGCTAAAGCGAGTCCAAACCAGTTGTTAAAAGACGGATCCTTAATTTTGTATCTGCTTAGTTGTCCTTGTTCGTTTGTTGTTGCAGCGTGAACCAATTCCCCTCTCCAGGCTTCAACAACAGATAGAGCAAAACCATTAGGAATTAAAGGATTCATTTGAACTTTTATTTCCTCGTTTTTAAACTCCTCGAGTTTTTGTAATAATTTTTTTACAATAAAAATTGAATCGATAATTTCTTTGTATCTTATTCTAAATCTTGAATAGGCGTCGTTCGTTGCTATAAAAGGTTTTAGTTTAAAATCTTTATAGAATTCATCCAAAAAATCAAACCTTGAATCAAGATTAACCCCGAAAGCTCGACCCATTAGTCCGACAAGGTTTATCTGCTGGGCAGTTTCAGTGCTCAAAGACCCTGTTTTTTCAAGACGGGACATAACGGTTGAACTGGAAAGCGCCGCTTTTGTCATTTTTTCAACTGTTTTTTTAACATTATCCAACATTGCACTAATTTTTTCGGATAATTTTTTATCAATATCGAAATTCACACCACCCTCAACGATTAAGCCTCTTCCAAAGCGACTTCCCGAGATTTCCAGCATTGTATTAATAACAAGGGTTCTTGTGGTTGCAAAAACTTCTTTTCCCATTAAATAAGCGATATCTCCTAAAATTGCGCCCAAATCTCCGATATGGATTGCAATTCGCTCCATTTCAAGAGCAATTCTTCTTATAATTTTTGCTTTATTTGTAATTTTTGTATCCGATAATTCTTCTATAACCTGAGAATAAGCAAGGTTATAAGCAATTGTTGAATCCCCGCAGATTGATTCAGCGAGTTGATTAGAAGGATTTTTTACCATTAAAGATTCACAATTTCTATGTTGATATCCCAACATTATTTCTAAATTATAAACTTTTTCTCCTTGACAGCTAAATCTAAAGTGTCCGGGTTCAATAACCCCTGCGTGGATTGGTCCAACCGCAACTTCGTGAAGTTCTTCTCCTTCCATTTGGAAGAATTCATAATCGTTAAGATTTTTTCGAACCGGTTTTAACCAGGGATGTCCCAGAGGTTCAATTCTGAATTGCTCAAAGAATTCACGTTCGAACATATGGTATTGGTAGTTATCTTTAGTTATTGATTCATAACTTTTAATTGATTTATCAATTAAAGAGGAACAAAGAATAATTTCCCCTCTTTCATCATCCGCCAGCGCAACAAAAAGTTTTACAGCACTCCCCCAATCAGAACCGAAAAAAGAAATCGGTCTTAAATTAGAAACACTCAAATAGGATCTTAGTTTTTCTATTTCAACTGTCGGTATTTCAAGAAGATTAACTCTTTTGTTATTATTAATTACGCAATTATCCATTTTTTCTCCTTATCCTATAACCGCAGCTATAATTGCCACATCCAAAAACTTGGGAATGTATATTCCAAGAACAAAAGCCATTACAAGAAGTAATATTTGAGGATAATACATTGAACAACCAAGTTTTTTAACATTTGTTTTAGCGTCTTCAACTCTTTTTGATTGAGAATTGTCAAAAACCATTGTAAATACAACTTTTGCCATTGCAAAAAGAATTATTGTTAACAAAAATAAAAATAATACACACAAAAAATAATGTTTTTGAATTATCATAGCTTTTATTGCTAAAAATTCACTTATAAATAAGATGCTTGGCGGAAAAGCGCAAATTCCAAGAAAAGAAAAAATCCACAACCACGCTGTTTTTTTATCAACAACACCAAGAGCTTTTATTGATTTAATTTTTTTAGTTTGATAAAGTTCTAAGATATTTCCGGATGTCAAAAAATAAGCTGCTTTAATTAAAGAATGACCGATTAAATGCAGGAACATTCCAACATAAGCAACTCCTCCCAAAGCTAAACAAATCGCCAGAATCCCGACATTCTCAATAGAAGAATAAGCAAGCATTCTTTTGTAGTTGCTTGTATGATACAAAAATACACTTGTTACAAAAAGGGATAAGAATCCCATAACCAAAAGCAATATTTTAGCATATGCAATACAATTAGCACTAATCATAACTTTATAAACATTAAAAATTACCAAAAACGCACAATTTAATAAAGTTGCACTTAAAAGTGCCGAAATTGGACTCGGGGATTGTGCGTGGGCATCGGGCAACCAAAAATGAACCGGCGCAAGCCCCATTTTAGTGCCCATTCCAAATAAAATAAACACAAAAGAAACATTGAGCCAGAAATGATTAAAGTTAGGAGCTAAACTAATCAAATCAGAATAATTTAAACTGTTTAAACTTCCCTCTGCTATCGTTAAAAGAATTATTCCAACAAAAGCCAGCGCAATTCCGATTGAACAAATAAAAACGTACTTCCACGCAGCTTCAATTGAGTGTTTTGTTTTGTTAAAATAGATTAAATAAGCACTTGCAAGGGTTGTCGCTTCAATAAAAATCCAGGCTAAACCAAGATTATTAGATAGAATTCCCCCTGTCATCGATAGGACAAAAACCAAGAGCATTGTTGAATAATGCATCATTTTTTTATTATCAAATTCAAGATTTTTAGTGTATGAATTATTGTAAATTGAAACAAGGAAGAAAACTATTGATAGAACAAGATAGAAAATTATATTTGTTGAATTTAAACTAAAATATTCGCTATTACTTAAAATTGCGGGGTTGATAAAATAAGACCCCCCTAAAAACAAATGTATTATTGAATAAAAAGTTATTAGAATATTATTTAATGTTTTGTTTTTAGCAAAAAACATTAGAATACAAAAAATTATTGGTAGAACTAAAACTAAACTAATCATTATTTTCACAATCCTTTAAATCTGATAAATGTGCTACATCTAAATCTCCCAGTTCTTTATTAATTTGAGAAACAAATAAACCAAGGATATAAATTGCGATAAAAACATCGAGCAAAACACCAATATTAACAAGCATTGGCATTTGTTTTGCAACCGATAGGGATAACAAGAAAATCCCGTTTTCCATTGTTATAAATTCAACTACGTTGGAAATTATTTTTCGTTTTATTGTAATTAACCACAAACTTATTATTATTGTTGACAGTGCAACCCCGAAACAAATCGGGTTAATCATTGATAGGGAAGGAATATGAACCATTGAGAACATTAATCCTCCAAATAGAATTAAACTTGAAATTAATAAACACCAAAAATGGGCAATATTGGCGTCAGTATCTCTATTGGTTTTCGTTTTTTTTAGAACCTTAGCCAAAAACCCCGGGATTAGGATTGCTTTAACCAAAAGCGTTTCAATGGTTAAGAATATTATAGCAGCCAAAGAAGCGTGAGAAAAACCCGAAACGCAAATCAAAAAAAGCAGAATCCCTTGGACAAAAAGCACTTTTGTGTGTGCAATTAATCTGCTTGTGGTTGAAAGATAAAGCATTGTAAGACCAAATAAAATTATTAAACCATTAACCATACTTAAACCCCATAAATCCTAACTGCAACTAAAGATGCAACGACAAGAGCAAGTGAATTCATAACAAAAATAAACTCAAAAACGTGACTCATTCTAAGTCTTGCAATTGCCGATTCCAATGTTGCAAGAATTATTGATAATATAACTAAACTTGCAAAAAATGCTAAAATGATATAACCGTTAGATAAATTTGTCGGAATTATAAAATTAGTAATTAAAGACATTAAAATTACCATTTTAATACCGCTTGCCCAGGTAATTAAAGCTAAATCCACACCGGAATTATCAAGAATCATTACTTCGTGAATCATTGTAAGTTCCAAATGTGTTGTAGGATCATCAACAGGAACCCTTGAACATTCAATTAAAAGCATTATAAATAAAGAAACGCAAATTATTGCAACAAGCAGTATTCCAAACGACCCTGTTTGCGATATTAAATTTAAAATCGAAGAAAAACTAAGATTTCCACTTAGAACTATGGCTGAACCCAGAATCATAAAAAATGCCGGTTCAACAATCGTTGTAAAACAAGCTTCTCTGCTTGCGCCCATGCCTTCAAAACTGCTTGCGCAATCAAGGGCTGAAATTAAGGCAAAAAATTTGTTTAATCCTAAGATATATGAAAAAACTACAAAAGAACATTCAATATTGATTATTGAATACCCTCCTAAGATTGGAGCAAAAAGCCCTGCAAAAAGTGTTGTAGTAAAAATTACACAAGGAGCAAAATCAAAAATCCAACTCGTTTGAGAACTTATGACCCTGTTTTTTTTGAAAAGTTTTACAGTATCATACAAAGGTTGAAAAATTGAAACCCCTTTTCTTGCCCCCCAAAAAGCTTTTGTTTTTTTGATTATCCCTAAAACAAAAAAAGGAGCAAACAGAAGAATTAAAATATTCAATAATGTAAATAAAATGTTCATTTTTTTTACCCTAATATAACTACAGCTATTATCGACAACAAAAGAAATATCAATCCATACAAGATATAACTTTGAATATTGCCATTCTGAATTCTTTCGAATTTAGCGAAGAATTTTTCAATCGATTTAATCATAGGATGAATGAAATAAGCCTCTTCGACATCTTCTAAGTGCATATGGAAATGAGCGTCTTTTTGGAAGATTACCTTTGGTTTTTTAACATCCACAACACGCTTAAATAAAGGCATTAAGGTTTTAATAAACACAGACGCATAAGATGTTGCACTATATTGCATTCTTGGAGTAGCTTTATTGTATCCACAGCCCCAGGTTGGCGCTTTATCAACTTTTTTATATAAACTTTTCTTTAACATATAAAGAACAACAATTGCAAGAATTAGAATTGCTCCAATTGTTGCGATTGTTTGCAGTATTGAAAAAATATTATCGATTTCAAAATCTGCAACTAAAGTGTTTATAGGAATTAACACTCCAATAAAAGATTGTGTCGGGAATAAGCCTATAATTAAAATTAGAAACGCAAGAATAACCATTGGGAAAATAAACCAAGGACTAACTTCTTCAATTTCATTATCGAGTTCAGCTCGCTTGCTCAACGCAAGCTCGCTTGAACATCTACGTTCTCCTAAAAAGGCGATACCGAAGGCTTTTGTAAAACACAAAATTGCCATTGTACCGATTAATCCAAGAGCGCAAATCGCCAATAACATCGCAAGGAACATTGATAAATTCTCAATCATAAGACCTTTGAGCATTGAAAAATAAATTAAAAATTCACTAATAAAACCATTAAAAGGAGGCAATCCGCAAATTGCAACGGCTCCTATTAAAAATAGAATTGATGTATAAGGCATTTTTTTAATTAATCCGCCCAAAAGTTCAATATTTCTTGTATGGGTTTTAGAATAAACCGCACCTGCAGCTAAAAAGAGCAGTTCTTTAAAAATAGAATGATTTAGAATATGCAACAATCCGCCTGCAAACCCAAGAACCGCAACGGTTTGATTATTATAAGCCAAACCAAGCATTCCAAGCGCAATCCCGATTCCGATTATCCCTATATTCTCAATACTGTGATAAGCTAAGAGTTTTTTTAAGTCGTGCTGACAAATTGCGTATAAAACGCCCCAGAGCCCTGATATTATTGAAATAATTAAAACAAAATATCCGATTTCAACCCCCGGAACTCCGATAAAGGATAAAACTCTTAATATCCCATAAATTCCGGTTTTTATCATAACCCCGCTCATCATCGAAGATACGTGGCTTGGAGCAGCCGGATGAGCGTCAGGGAGCCAATTGTGGAAAGGAACAAAACCCGCTTTTATTCCAAAACCGATAAATCCTAAGAGAAAAACAATATTAGAAAGATTCCCATTATCAACAAAAATTTGTTTATAATGAATGAAATCAAGACTTTGAGCATTTATTGAAAGAACAACAAATAATAAAATTATAAAAACAACGCTAATATGCATATAAACTAAATATTTTATCCCGGCTTTGATTGTTTCTTTTTTCTCGTGTTCAAAAATAACAAGGAAAAAGGAAGATAAGGACATTAACTCCCAAACAACAAGAAAGAAAAGCGCATTAGAAACACCGACAACTAAAAGCATCGATGCCGTTAAAAGCGGCAAAAACACACAATGTGCGCTTAAATCTTTTCCTTTATTAATATATGGTTTTAAATACCCGTTTGCATAAATTATGCTTAAAGCAGACATTAAAGAAATAAAAATAACGAAAAAAGCACTCAAATAATCCAATTGGAATCTTACATTCTCGAATATTCCACCAAGGTTGATTATTAAAGTATTTGGATGACCAAAGCCAACCGATAGCGCCCCTTGAATGCTAAAACAAGACGCAACAACAGCTCCTAAGGTAATTAATTTTAGTTTATATGATTGATTTTTTATTAATAGAGAAAAAAATCCACTAAAAAGTAAAATTAATATTGCGATAAAATAATTTTGCATACTTCCTCTTTTTTGTTAATTTTTTAGTCAACGACATTAATTTTGCATCAAAGAAAAAGTATAATCAAGAGGAAATTTAAAATAATTTGCTTTGAACCGGTTCGGATTCTAATAAGTCTTCAATTCTGCATTCTAATACATCGCAAAGTCTGTCCAGGTTGATATATGAAGGCTGGGTTCTGCCCTTAGCCCAGGAATAAACCGTTTGTTCCGGCAAATTGAGCACTTTTGCCAGTTTATAAAGACTATAATTCTTTTTTTCTTTTGCCGTTTCTTTTATTTTTATCTTCATTGTTATAAAAATTTTACCCCAGCCGATTTATTAATTCAACTGTTTAGAGGAAAAAATAATTTTTTATTTAGGTAATTTTTTTTCTTGAGTTATAATAATAATAACGTTGACAAATACAAACAGAGGGTACAATAACTATGAAAAAAATGTTTATGCTTATTTTTACGGCAATTGTAATATCAACTATGATAAATTCTTATCAAGCAATAGCGCAAACGACAAATATTGAAGCTCCCGCTGCAAGCCCCGCCCTAAAAGCTTGCATTAAAGAATACAGAAAGCAAAACTATGTTGGAGCACTTCAAGATTTACGTGCAATTGTAAAAAAAGACAAAAATAACTACCACGCAAAATATTATATGGCACTTTGCTACACACAACTCGGATACAAAAAACAAGCAGAAGATTTATATAAACAAGTTTCCGAGAATAGTAAAAATTTAGCTTTGGTTCATTATTCAAAACTTGCAGTTGTTTGTCTTAACAGTCCTAATGATGCAATGTGCACAGGGGCTCCTAAAAAAGAAGACGGCACTGAAGCAACAAAAGAAGCTCCTGTTGACGATATCACTCAATTTATTCAATCAGGAAAACAATTTCACCCAAGTGTAACCGATAGAATAACAAACGAAAGAATGAAAAGAGAAGTTGAGAAAAAAGAATACGAAAGAAAACAACTTGACCAACTAAGATCAGATGCCTCAATTCCTACAAACGAAGAAATTGCAGCCGCTCTTAATACATTATCAAAAATCGGTCTTAATCCTTTTCAAGCAGCGAATCAACAATCACTTCTCGGTTTGAATTCCAACAATAACGAATATAATATGTTATTAAACCAAAATATGAATCCTGAAACCGCAAAAATGTTTCTTTATACTCAAATGATGAACTCACAAAACAACTTAGGGAATTTTGGAATATAGAATGTTAGAAACCACCCAAAAAAACACCATTAAAATCAACTCCGAAAAATTTGGAGAATTGGAAATTGATAAAAAAGTAATTTTTAATTTTATTTCACCGATTCTTGGTTTTGATGATTTAACTCAATACGCACTTATTGATTACAAGCCCGATTCTCCCTTTAAATGGCTTCAGTCAATCGAACAAGAGGATTTAGCTTTCCCTATAACCTTGTGCAGCTACTTTCAAATTGATTACAGCTTTGATATTCCGGATAAAGAGGCAAAAGAATTGGAAATAGAGAATCCGGACGATGTTTTAGTTTTCAATATTGCAAATATTCCATCAAGCGATCCCAATAGCGCAACAATCAATATGTTAGCTCCGATTGTTGTTAATCTTAGAAATAATAAAGCAATGCAAATTGTATTAAAGAATACAAATTTTGAAGTGAGACATAAATTATTCAAAGACGATAGTGATAAATGCTAATTCTAACAAGAAAACTGAATCAAAAGCTAATAATTAATGACAACATTGAAATTGTCATATTAGAAAGCTATAAAAACGCTGTTAAAATCGGAATTAACGCTCCAAGCTCGGTTTCTGTTTATCGAGAAGAAATTTATCGAGAAATTAAAAATTCTAACAAACAAGCACAAATTGTGGACGTTAGCGCAATCAACTCACTAAATCCAAACACAAAACAGGATTTTAATATATTAAAGAAAATTCGCTCCAATGATATCTAAGGCAAAAGAATATTTTTACCAAAAAGAATATGATAAAGCCCTCAATATTTTCTTAAAAAACAATTGTTTGTATGAGGCGGGTTTATGTGCACTTTTAATTAAAGATGAAATTAGGGCAAAAAAGTATTGGGAGAATAGCAAAAAAAATTCCCTAGGGTCGAGCTGGGGGTTAATCGTTCTTGATTTTATTAATTTAAGGGTAAAAAAAACTCCTTCTTTTTTTCAAACAAGAGCATTTTTAGAAGTTTATTTAAATCTTTTTTTAGAGAATGATTTAATCGAATGGGCGCAGAATTTTGTAAGTTGTTGCGAAACTTTAGTTAGAGCAAACCCCGAATCTTATAAATTTATTGGTAGATCTTTATACGCAAACGGGTATTTGAGTCTTGCAATTACTTTCTGTAAAAAAAGTTTGCAAATTTTCTATTCGGATCCTGAGGCGTTTTTAATTCTATCACAATGTCAATTTTTAGTTAATGATTTAAAAGAATCCTTAGATAGTATTAATAAAACCTTAAATATTGCCCCTGATTATTTTCCTGCACAGGTTTTTAGAAAAGTTATTATTGATAAAATTTCAAAAAATGAATCTTAAAAATAAGACAAATTTTATTTTTTAGCAGTTTTAACAAACTATGAGAATAAATCCTATTTCTTTTTGTGCAAATAATAAAAATAAATCCAAAAGACCTCAAACCGACAATGAAAAACTTGTTTTGTCTTTAATTAAAGAAATGAAAGAACAACAAGTTGATACTTATAATACGATTGATTCATACAAAGAAAAAATTCCTTTTATTAATCATTCTTTTTCTGTTTTGTTAAAATTTTCAAAACACGAAATTAAAGAAGACGAGTTCTTAAAAAATCTTTCAACGCTTGCTATTAAACAATCGACCTCAAATCAACTAACGCAGGAAAAAATAGAACAAATTCAAGAAAAACTGGAAACCCCCGGGGCTGATTCTTCTTATTATGAAATGATGCTTGGATTAATTGAAGATAAAAAACTCCACCCGAGGACGATTGTTTTTAATGATAAACAAGCAAAATTTGAGAACAATTTTATCAATGATTTGAATAATTATGCAATTAATAATGGTGCAATCCCCAATTATAAATCAAAAAAAGAGGCTTTAAAGCATTTGAATATTGGGGATGTTTGCACAATTCAAAATCAAGAAAAAATATCAATTAAAACCGACAAAAATTCAATAGAAGAACTTTTTATTAACAAAAATACTTATTTAGAACTTTTTTCACCCATTCAAAAGTTTGCGCTTTTGCAAGGGGGAAACGGGGACTGTTTTTTGTTGGGAGCTTTATATTCTTTATACAACAACCCCAATTCAAGACATATAATTCTTAGAATGTTCAAAGAAGACGAAAACGGGGTTTTAAGCGCAGCGATTTGTGGCTATAAAGAAGATAAGGAAGGAAAAATAACAAAAAAATACAAAAATGATTTTGAAATAAAAAATATTAAATCCAGATTCGAGAATGAAAATCAAAAAAAATACGCAAGGCAATTTGAGGCAATGAAACTCCTTGAATTTCTTTATCGAAACTTTATTGAACAAAAAGCACAAAAAGAAATTCTAGAATATTACAAACAATGTCAAATTAACTGTGTCAATAGGGAAATGGAGCTTTTTTTAGATTTAATTGGTGAAATAAATTCTAAAGAAGATTTATTTAGAAAAACAATTTCCCTTAATCAAAAAGTTGAAATTTTTACATATAATGAACTTGTAAAAAAACTTGAAACTTTACAAAAACAACCAAAAGACAAAATTTCTGAATATCTTTCTTTAATTATAGAAAAAAATATTAAAATACTTAAAGAAAATAATGCTGATTCTATTGCACTTGAAGAAATAATCCCAAAAACTTGCTTTAATGAATTGGTTAATGATATTGAGATTGAGCCTGATTATTTAAACGGGGGTTGCTCTTTTGAAGTTTTTGATAATTTAAATATCCAAAACGAAATATTTTTGTTGCAGGAAAATAAAATTGATAGTTCTCTATATAGTATTCTAGATGTAAAATCTTTTAATTCAAATTTTGTTGCAACCGCAACAACCAATGCATTTGATAAACCAAACAAAAAATATAATCTGGAACCTAATCATTGTTATATCTTATTTAAAGAAAAAAACGACAAATTTGCGATTATCAACCCTCACAACACATCAAAAAAAATTGTTGTTAATATAGCTGAACTTAATCAATTGTTCGATGAAATTACAATTGCTAAATTTAGTTAAGATTTTTTTTCAAATTCTCAATTAAGAACTCAAGTGCCCCTTGCTGGCTGGAAAAACACTTTTCGCAGTTATTCTTAGATATTGAATAAAAATTATCGTCCGATAATAATTTTTCCAGTATTATATAGAATTCTTTTTCGTTTTTTACCACAAAAGAGGCATTATCCTGACTTAGAATCGAATAAATATCACGGAAATTTTTAATACAAGGACCTGAAACTGTTGGTTTAGAATAAATTGCAGCCTCTAAAGGGTTATGACCTCCTGTTTTATTAAAACTCCCCCCAATAAAAGCAACATCGCAGAATTGATAGGTTTTAGACAATTCCCCCAAGGTATCGAGCAAAATAATATCTTTATTTAAAAAATCATCGTTTTTTGTTCTCATCCCGTAGTTAAAACCTCCACCTTGGAGCAATTTTTCAACTTCAAGGGATCTTGTTAAGTGTCTTGGAGCTAATAATAGCTTTAAATTGGAGATTTTTTCTTTTAATTTTTTATAAGTCGATAAAACGATTTCCTCTTCTCCTTTGTGTGTAGAGGCTGCAATTAGGAGCTTTGAATCACCTTTTTTTAGGTCAATATCACAAGTTTTTTTATCAATTTCAAATTTTAAGTTCCTCATAACTAACGTGGTCTCTTTTTTTGCCCCAAGTTCAATAAATCGATTCTTATCAATTTCGCTCTGGCAAAAAACCCCGCTAAAGCACTCCAGAATTAGTTTTGTCAGTTTTTTAATTTTTTTATAACTTGGATATGATTTATCTGAAATTCGAGCGTTAATTAAATAAAGAGGAATATTTTTTTCTTTAGCACAAAAACAAAAATTGGGCCAAATCTCAGTTTCGGCGATTAGAATAATTTTTGGATTAATTTTTTCCAAGAATTTTTTTGTGTTTTGATAAAAATCCAAAGGGAAATAAGTTATAAAATCCGCATAATTGGAATATTTTTTCTTTGCTAATTCTTGTCCGGTGTTCGTTCCTGTTGTTATAACAAGTTTATAGGAAGGGAAGTATTCTTTTATTTTTATAATTAATTTTTCCAGCGACAAAATCTCTCCAACCGATACCCCGTGCAATAAAATAAGTTTATTAGAATCGTTTTTATAATTATAATTGCAGAATTTTTCCTTAGGAACCGGGGGTTTGTTATTAAGCTTTCGAATGAAATTAATAATTGGAATAACAGGAAAAATAAACCAAGTAGGAATTGATTTTATAATAAAAATTAGAAATTTTTCCATTTAAACCTCCAACAAAAAATTATAATAACACGATATTACCTAATTGTCTAATTTATTAGTTAAGATTTTTTCTTAATAATTTTTCTATAAGAAAAGTGAGGTAAAAATTGTCTTTATTAGATGTTGAAACAATTAATATTAAATTTGAGAACTTTATTAAAACAAAAGATCAAGAGGATTTATTCGAGAAAACAAAAAGAGTTGATAGAGTGTTAAAAAGCGGGGTTTTAACAGGAAACGAAGCTTTAGGAATGGTTAGTTTAAATAAATTATCCGAAATTGTAAAATTAAGAGAAAAAGACGGTTTTTGCCACGATGTTATTATGTTGGGGTCGAATTCTTACTTAAATGTTGCAAACAACCCTAAAGTTGTTTCAGCTGCTAAAAAAGCGCTTGAAAAGTTCGGTGTCGGTATGGGCGCTGTATCTAATTACGCAGGGATTTGCGATTTGCACAAAAAATTAGAAGAAAAAATCGCAAAATTCTACAATTGCGAGGACGCAATTGTTTTCCCTTCCGGCTATGGGACTAATATCGGGGTAATTTCGGCGCTTTGCTCCAATGAGGATATTATTATTAATGATTCAGCCAACCACGCATCGATTTATGACGGATGTCAGCTGTCAAACGCTCAAATTAAAGTTTTTCCCCACGGAAACATTGATTATTTGGAGCGAATTCTAAGTAGAATCCCCGACAACATAACAGGACGATTAATAATAACAGACGGCGTTTTTTCAATGGACGGAGATATCGCAAAACTGGACAAGATTACAGATTTAGCAAAAAAATACAACTGCAAAGTAATGGTCGACGATGCCCACGGAATCGGAGTTGTAGGAAAAACAGGACGAGGCAGCAGCGAATATTACAACGTTCAAGATAAAATAGATCTTAATGTTGGAATGTTATCCAAGGGCCCGGGGGCTTTGGGTGGTTTTTGCGCAGCCAAAAAAGAAATTGTTCAATACTTAAGATTATACGCAAGAACATATTTTTTCTCAACCGCCCTTCCTGCCTCTGTTGCGGGAGGTTTAATCGAAGTTTTCAATCTTTTTGAATCGGATAGCGCCGGTCGAAGAGAATTAATGGATAAAACAAAATATTTAATTAATAAACTAAAAAAAGCGGGGTTTGAATTAGGAAACACCCAAAGCGCAATTGTTCCTGTTATGATTTATGACGAGACAAAACTTTTCCGTCTTTATCAAGAATTACGATTAGAAGGGGTTTATGTTAATATCGTAACTTATCCTGCAGTTAGAAGAAAAGAATGTCGATTGAGACTTTGCGTTATGAAAGATTTAAGTTACAAACAAATTGATAAAGCCTGCGATTTAATAATTAAAAAAGGCAGGGAATATGAAATAATATAGCAATCTTTTTTCTTGTTTGTTTTATAGATAATATGTTAATTTCTTTAATTCATCCTTGTTATTATGCAAAATTAAAATCGTTTTCTTTTAAAGGAAAACAAATTCTTAATGATAATATCAATTTTATTGAAATGGATACATATAAAGCTAATTTAGCCTGGGCGAAGAACACAAACAAAGCAATCTTTAACATTGCTTCTATGATAGAAAACAACCAACCTTTTAATGAAATTTTTGCTAGAATTCTAAAAGAAGTTAGAATATTAAACAAAAATGATAATTATGGAAAAATAAGGGA
>CANAIK010000025.1 GCA_947361225.1 uncultured bacterium | reverse complement strand
ATTATGCTTGTACTAATACAAGTTGTGATTCTAAATCAAGTTGCAGTTCTACTCAGTACTTCGATGGTTGTCATTGTCAAAACTGTCCTAGTGGACAAGTTCAAAGTGCTGATAAATTAAGTTGTTATACTCCACGACCAAGTAGTTGTCCCGAGGGGCAGTATCTTGCGAATAATACTTGCAACAATTGCCCCGAAGGTTGCGTAAAGTGTGAAAGCGCAACAAGTTGTACTGAATGCACAAACTCCACAGGGGATGACCCCGAGTATTTGTTGGATGGAGGGAAATGCAAGAAGTACAAGAAACCAACCTCTCAAACAGATTGTGATAAATTCACAGGCAATAGTACAATTTATATTCCTGATGATTATAACAATCCAAATAATGGTGGGTTTTGTATGTCTAAAAGAAATGCAGGGGATTATGGGGGACCTAAGATTGATTTTGGAGGATTTGAGTTTCCTGAAGCTAATAAAAGCACAAGCAAATGTTCCAGTATAGAAAATGCAAAATGTTGTTGGTATGGATACTCCGGAAGAAGTGACAAAAAACCGGTTACAACCGCTAAAGGCGATGCTTGCACAAGCTCACCGGGAAGTATGAACAAGTTGAGCACAGTTGAAAAATTTGACTATGAAAGCTGCAAAAGAACAATTTGCAACTGGCCCGCCGCAGATTACATTTGTAGAAATGTAGACCCAACCACCAAAAAGTACCTTTGGAACTTGCCAAGCGAAGCACAATTAAATTCTTTAAAAAGCGCAATTGAAGCAGGACCAACAAGTAAAACCGATACAAGTGCTAAGATAACCATTCAAAAATGGAGTGGGGCAAACGGATTGCAGTTATGCCAAGCTGCATACGCTGCAAACACTGCCGGTTCACCTCGTTGTGATAATGCTTATAAGTGCTATCATAGTTGGGCTCAAAGTTTATGTTTATTACATGAAATTTATGGTCGTGATGTAAATGGTCGCAAATACTACGGAGGTTTAGGCGATACCTACTTTACAGTTAGTACAACTTCTCATGGACCTCTTTCTGTTCGTTGCGTTATGCATAGATACATAGAGGACTAAAAACAATTTTATATTTTTGTGTTTTGGTATTTCGAGGGCTATGATTTTTATTTCAGCCCTCTTTTTTTGGATTCCACACTCCACAAATTAAAACCCTCAAACCCAGCCCAACGCACTTGGTAAAGAAACCTTGCGCAGGGTTTGTTTGAGCACATAGTAGCGAGTTAAGCGGAGCAAGGATTCTTTAGTAAGTACGATACAAGTATACTGAAATAATCCAAGCCCCCCGTTTCTTTTCTTTTTGGTTCTGTTTTTCTTTTCTTTGCGTTCCGGTGAAACGAGGGACAAAGAAAAGCGGCTCCGCCCGGAGTGAAGACCTTGAGGCGAGGGCGTTGAGCCCTCGACTTAAGGACATAACTATCGATGAGTGACGTAGGAGCGCAAGGATGATAGCCCTTAATACCACAGGAACAAGAAAAATGAACAATCCAAGTGTTTAAAGGGAAATATATGTTAAAGAAAATACGGGAACAAAACAAAATAATAAAGAAAACTAACAACACCAAAAGACCCTGAAACAAGTTCAGGGTGACAGCAGGGGTTAACCTTTTACTTGGGGTATAGACCACAAGGGTGATAGCCCTTAGTACCATAGGAAAAAACAACTAGCAGCATCAAAAGACCCTGTGGAAAACCAGGCATTTTGTAACAAAATCAATAGATTTTGACAAAATTAGCCAAACAAGTTCAGGGTGACGGTGTGGATAACAATAAAATCAATAGATTTTGACAAAATTAGCTAAACAATTTTAAAAATCGCATCAACAACAAAAAAGCTAATGTTTAAACATTAGCTCCCTTAAAATTTGTGTGTGTAAACAACCTTTAAACAAGGCTCTTAGGATCCACCCCCATCACATCTGCAATGTGATTTAGTTCCGCCTCCGTTAAAGTTGCAAGTTCTCCAACTTCGAATTCTTCAACAAACGCAAGAAGTTCGTCTTCGTTCATTGAAAAAATCGGTGAAACATAAGGTTTTTTGTTTTGTGAAATCAACTCAAAATCAGACATTTCAGCCACTCTTGGCTCACAATGCACTAAATTTTGCGAATTTTTTAGAATCTCGTCCCTTAGTAAATTTGCAAGTTGTTTTTCATCAAATGTTAGTTTATCACTCATTCTCATATACACCTTTCTGCTTATTATTGCTTACGGCAGAATAAATGTATAAATTTAGAAAAAAACGATAATTTGTTACAATTTTTTACAAAAAACTACAAAACTACTATTTTTTCTTGAATTCCTCGGGAGCGTCTTCTCTTTCTTGGTTCCATCTATCAAGACCCATTTGTTTTCGAACCAAGCCGATGCCTACGTGGACACGCCATTCATCCATTTTTAATTGTGCTGCTAAAATTTTATGACATCCAATCGGAGGAAGAGGCAACAAAGGCTCATAAAGATTTTTAATTGCCATCATTTGGTCGGGTGTTATTGCAAGTTTTCTTTTCGGGAATTGAACCTTAGGAAGCATCATTTTTTGTCTTATAAGATTGATTCCGAAGAAAACTTTTTTAGGTTCCAATTCAATTGCCGCTGCAATTGTTTCGTGTGCGTCAGGATTTGGCAAGGGAAGCATTTTTTTGTACATTTCCTCAATTTGCGCCAATTGCTCCTTGTTAATTAAAAGCGGTTTTGCTTTGTTTGGTTTTTGAAAACGTTTTGG
The DNA here is from genome assembly GCA_947361225.1 of uncultured bacterium. Taxonomy (GTDB): domain Bacteria; phylum Cyanobacteriota; class Vampirovibrionia; order Gastranaerophilales; family Gastranaerophilaceae; genus RUG14156. The sequence continues at coordinate 19,628 of CANAIK010000025.1, read as the reverse complement.
ACCAAAGTTTCTGTTGTTATTTGGTCTTGGACGACGATTCTGGAAGTTGTTGTCCCTTCTTTGGAAATTTCCTTTCGGACGATTATAGCCCCCTTGGGGACGATTAAATTTTCTTGTGTAACCTTCAGGGTTTCCCGATCCTGCGCTATATCCTCTTGAATAATCCTGAACCACACCATTCTCATCTGTCGGAACGGCAGGGGTTTCTGAGGTTCTTTCGGGATACAAACATTCCGGACAAATTACTCTTTTGGGGTTTTTAGTTTCAAACTCTTTACCGCATTTAATACACTTATTCGTATACATTAAGATATCTTTCTATTGTTTTTCCATCAAAACAAGGCAATGTTTTATAATACACTCTAAATAAAAAATTTATATATTCTATTCTATAAAAAATATTAATTTTATACAAGTTTTTTCTTAGTAAATTTGATTTTTTTAAAATAATTGATAAAATTTAAATATAATGACAAGAGACGGATTGATTAATTGTAAAAAATGCGGGACTTTGTTCTTTAAAAACTCAGGACGTGAAGTTTGTGAGGAATGTTTTAAAAAAGAACTCAGTATTGTCGATGGAATAATAGACGCAGTTTATTCGATTAATAAAGACAAAGTTTCTGTTGATGAAATTTGCGAATACACAAAAATGGACAAAACCGAACTCGAGGATTTAATTTCAAGAGGAAGATTGTTTAAAATTTTGCCTAAATTATCGATTAAATGTCGTTTTTGCGGGGTTGAACTCGAACAGGACGAAAAAACGGGATTTACCTGCAAAAAATGTCTTCTAAAATTCTCCCCCAAGGTAAACGAACTTGAAAAAAAAGGTTTAAATATAAGAAAATACGAAAGCGAGGCCCGAACGCTAGATAGACGCTTAAGGGGTGGGATTAGTACAACCGAAGGCGATAATCGCTACGGATTTATAAGAAACTACGGTCTTTAGTGATTTTTAGCGTTTTTCATAGCCTCAAGAATTGTGTTTCTAGCGCTTATTGCCTGTTCTTTAGTTAAGGGCGGGATATTTTTTAGTGGATAAACTTTTTTCAAGTTCTCATACTTTGCAATCGCTAAATCGTGATATGGAAGGACATCCAGCGCTTTAATGTTATTTAGGGTCGATAGGAATTGACCCAATTTTTGTAAATATGTTTTATTGTAAGTAATTTGCGGAACAACAACGTGTCTTATCCAGGTTGGGATTTTTTTATCGGATAAATATCTTGCAAAATCAAGAATATTAGCGTTTGTGTGTCCTGTAAGCTTATTGTGTTCAACAGGGTCAATATGTTTAATATCAAGCATTACAAGGTCGGTATAATTTAACAATTCATCAATTTTTTGAGTATTATTTTTATTAAAAGTAATCCCTGAGGTATCAAGGGTTGTGTGGATATTTTTTTCCTTGGCTTTTTTAAAAAGCTCAATTAAAAAATCAATCTGGAGCATCGGCTCCCCTCCGGTTGCGGTTAAACCTCCGTTTTTTAAGAATTCTTTAACTTTATCATATTTATTTAAAATTTCTTCTACGCTCATTTTTTGGTTGATATTGGTTTCCCAGGTGTCCGGATTGTGACAATACAAACAGCGCATAGGACAGCCTTGAAAAAATACAACAAATCGAATCCCGGGTCCGTCTACTGTTCCACAAGACTCTAAAGAATGAATATTTCCTATAATTTCAGTCATAAATTTCCTTTTTTAAAAGATTATATAATAAAAATGTAAACATTTGTAAAAAATAGTTTAAATGAACTAAAGTTTAATTAAATAAAACCCGTAATTGTAAATATCAAGAAAAACAATGGAGGCAATGACAATTATGGGTATGGCAGCAAGTCAGGCAAGATTCCTCGGATTAACAGCAAGAAAAAGTAACGTTGAATATCAAGGTCAACAAATAAACCAAGAAAGAACCGCTTTGTCTAATGAAAGTGCTAATTTGTACAATCAAATGATGAATCTTGATGTTCCTGTTCCTCCTTCAACTGCCGATTATTATCAAACTTCTTATGTTTTGGATAATTCTCAAGATTCCTCAATTTCAAGTGGGGATTATGAGATGACTAATTTTAATAAAGTTTATGGTGAAACTAACAAATATCTTGTAACTTTAACTTATGACAGGGTTTACACAAAAGAAACGAGTTCAAAATTTGTTTTGCATAAAGTTGAAGACCCTAAAAAAAGCGATAAAGGCAACGATATGTACACCTTTAAGTTGAGTGACACCGGATTTAAAGATGTTATTACAACTTTAACTTATACAAAGAATGAAGACAACGCATACACAGGATCTGTAACGGAAGAAAACAAAAACGGTGAATCCGTAAGCAACTACACTATTTATAAAGTTGATAAAACAAATGATCGTCACAAAAGTTTAACAGGATATGAAGAATGTTGCAAAGATGAGAACACGCAATATTATTTCTATCGTGATAACGGTGGAAAAAACCATTTCCTAACACAAGCTCAACTGGACGAATTTATGGCAAACACAGGTGACAATGCCCAAGAATTAACAATTCAAACATCCGAAATTTACGAATATACAAAACCTGAATCACTTCAAGTTACGGCAAGTTTAGAAAAATCAAAACAAACAGACAGATACAGTGCAATAAAAATCGATACCAATGAAAATTATCCAAGTAACTTAAGCGGCAAGGAATACGGGCTTTCAACCGTAAGAGAAATGGACGAAGACGGCTACAAAGACGCTTACAATGATTATGAATATAATAAAGATTTATACGAACAAACAATTAATGATATAAACGCTCAAACTGAAATTATCCAAAGAGAAGATCAACAACTCGAGTTGAGATTACAGCAGTTAAACACTGAACAAAACGCAATTTCAACAGAAATGGATTCAGTTTCTAAGGTAATTGAAGATAACGTTGAAAAAACTTTCAAGGTTTTTGCATAAATTCTCTATAGCAAACAAAGAACTTCCCGGACAAGCTTCGCTGCGGTTGCAGTCGAAGTTTTTGTCGTATCTATATCGGGAGCAAGTTCCATTATATCAGCTCCAATGATATTGAAATTTTTTAAATACAACAACCAATCCATAAGCTCTAAATAAGTCAATCCCCCGGCCTCGGGTGTTCCAACCCCGCTCATTAAAGAAGGATCCAGAACATCTAAGTCAATTGTTAGGAAAATATTTTTATTCTTGAATTTATCCAATTCTTCTTTTTTGGTTTTTAGGGTTTTATGCTCTCGAACCAAATCAAACTCAGCTTTTTCGCCACTTCGAAGTCCGATTTGGGCGATATTTTGAAAACCGATTAAATCTGCAATTTTTTTAACAACCCCGCTGTGAGTTAGTTCTTCTCCTAAATATTCGTCTCTTAAATCCGTATGAGCGTCGAATTGAATAAGCGCAACATTGTCGAATTTTTCTAAGACCGCTTCAACACTCGCTAATGTAATTAAATGTTCCCCTCCAACTCCTAAAAGTTTTTTATTGTCATTGTAAATTTGAAGAACATTCTTTTTTGTAATATCTAAAGCTTTTTTTGCATTCCCGAAAGGATATTCCAAATCCCCAACGTCATAAAAAGCAATATCTTCAATATCTTTATCGAAAAACACACTGTAAGTTTCAATTCCGACACTTTCGAGTCTAATTGCCTGGGGTCCGAATCTGGTTCCTGCTCGATTTGTACAGGTGCAATCATAGGGAAGACCCATAAGAACAATTTTTGAATTTTCGTAAATTTCGGTTGAACCTATAAAATTTTTAGATAAAAACGGTCCTTTAAGCATTAGTTTAATCCCATTATTTCCTTATTCTTGGCAATTTTTTCCCTTAATTCATTCGCCGATTCTTCATAACCCAATCTATCCATAAGTGCGTAAGTGTAATCTTTGGAATGTTCCGTTGAAGGCTGGCTAAAAGCGTCAATATTGTAAAGTTCCCCTGCTATTGCCGTTTGAATTTCGTATAAATAAAACAGCTGCGCAAGATAATATTCATTAATTCTTGGTAAACTTATTGTTAAATTCGGTCTTTTGTAATCACAAAAAGTTACACTTGCAGCGTCAATTTCAGCGTTCATTAGACGATTTATGGTTTTTCCTCCCAAGTAATTAACTCCTGTGTATTCGAAGATATTAGGAATCATAAGTTCGTTATCGAATTCATTAACTCGAATAAAAGTTATAACTTTATCGTTTTTACCTTCGTTAAATAGCTGCATTTGACTGTATTGATCCGTAACGCCCCTTGCTTTTAGTGGAGTCGGGCCGTTGTGAATTTCGATTCCTTCCTTATTGTAAGCTTTTCCTAAGGATTCCGCCCATAATTGCGCATACCAGTCGGGAAAATACTTAAGTTTAGACGAATAAGGCATCATAACGGAAATATATTTCCCTTTTTCTTTATCCATTAAAAAATGAATAAGAGCGTTTTGAGCCGCAATGTTTTTTCTAATATCGGTATTTTTGAGGGTTAAATCCATAAGTTTTATCCCTCTTATAATTTCGTCAATATCGATTCCGACTAAAGCCAAAGGCAGCAGTCCAACTGCCGAAAAAACACTAAAACGTCCACCGACATCATCGGGAACAACAAAAGTCTTGTAGCCTTCTTCGTTTGCAAGTTGTCTTAGGATTCCTGCTTGTTTGTCGGTTGTAGCAACGATATTTTTTCTGTAATCATCCCCTAAAAGTTCGTGCATTCTATCTTTTATAATCATAAACTGCGCCATGGTTTCGGCAGTTGAACCCGATTTTGTAATGACATTGACTAAAGTCTTTTTTAAATCCAGAATATTTAACAATCCTGAAATTTCATCGGGATCGATATTATCCAAGAAGAAAATTCGTGGGAAATTGTCTCTTTGTTCTTTGTCCAATAAATTCCAGTATGGTTTTAAAAGCGCTTCGCTCAAGGCTAAACCGCCCAAAGAAGACCCTCCGATTCCAAGAACCAGAATATTGTCAAATCGCCCATCAACCATAGCTGCGAATTCTTTAACATACCAAACAGTTTCTTCCCGATACCCCAAATTCATCCATTGGAGCCAATATCCGGGTTTATCTTTGTTCATATTTAAATTGGTGATAATTTCTTGGATTCTTGGAGCATACTCATTAAAAATTCGCTCAATATCAAGACCTTCATCGCCAATAATGTTATTCGAGACATTTGTGTAGTCCAGTTTTATCATTCAATGTACCTTAATAAGTCGACTATTACTATTGTACTTGATGATAATTTTGCGTAAAGACCTTATTTGGTTAATAATTGTATCAATTGCATTTTTCTAGAATTTCATCTAAGATTGGACTAAATCCAACTTCCCACATTTGATTTTTGTCTGATATATAGGGTTTTACAACTGTTTTTTCAATATCAATCGGAAAATCATAAAGACAAAAATCCTGTTCGAATTCATCTTGTGAAAAATTTTCAATATCGTCTAAACCTTTATTTAACGGGTTATTTTTGAATTCCTGAACCGTTAAATGTGCTCTTTTGTTTACCGAATAAGAATCCTTTTCATCATATAAGTCTAAATTAATTTTGTAATAACTACCCTTGTTAACAATCGAATTTATTTGTTTAATAAGTCTATTTATATTATCAATAAGATCACTTCTTAAATCTTCATCAATAATATCACTTAGAACTTTAATCATTTTTCTTTTGTCATAAAAAATGTTTTCTGTTGAATCAGCTAAACATTGAGAAATTTTATAGTGTAGAAAATCTTTATAAGAAGAAAAATTTTGAGACTTTATCTTTTTTATAGAATCGTCTTTTTCATTTGCTTTATTTACAACTGTTTCCGTGTATTGATTAAAAATTTTTTTTAAATCATCATTGCTTTGATTGTGAAGATTGAATAAATAAGTGCATTTACTTGGTTTGTTTCCTAATAATTCGGTTGAAATCGACGCATTAAATCCTTTTCCGTCGCTAAAGCGAATTCCGGGGTCAAAATCAAAAATGAAAAAAGAATTATCGGGGGTTTTGTCGTTTATTGTTTTTGCAAATTCATCAATACTATTTCTTAAGGTCTTTTTTGTTTGTTCGGGAGAATTCTCGATTTTTTTGTTAAGTCTTTCTTTATTTGTATAAATATGACCTTGAAAGCTAACTTTTCCTATCATAACATTCCTTTTCCTATTCTTATTTTTCTAAAACACATAAAAAAAATTATTTGCGTAAGCTTAAGGAATCCTGTAGAATTGAAATGGTGAAAAATGGCGAAAATTAGTGTTATAATTCCTGTTTACAATGTTGAAAAATATTTAAGACAATGTCTTAATAGCTTAGTTAATCAAACTTTTAGAGATTTTGAAGTCCTTTTAATAGACGATTTTTCATTTGACAACTCAAATAAAATCCTGCGTGAGTTTGCACTTTCGGATTCAAGATTTAAAGTCATTAAAAACAACAAAAAAGGGGTTTCAAACGCAAGGAATCTGGGGTTAAAAAAAGCACAGGGCAAATACACAATTTTTCTTGATTCCGATGATTATTTTGAACCCGACTTGCTTTTCGAACTTTATTATAGGGCAGAAAAGTTCGATTTGGATATAACCGTATGTTCTTCAAGAAAAGTTAATGATAAAGGAGAAATAATCGAAACAAAAAATCCGAATTCTCCTATAAAACTTGATTTTTGTCCTTTGGATAAAGTTTTTAACCCTCAATCAATAGACAATATTTTCTCTCTTTTAACCCCGATTCCCTGGAACAAACTTTTTTTAACCCAATTTTTAAAAAACAAAAAAATCAAATTCCCGAACCTAAAAATCGCAGAAGACGTGAGTTTTTGCTATAGTGCAATAATAAGTGCTAAAAAAATTATCGTTTTTGATAAAGAACTAATTAACTACAGGTTTAACAGATTGGGTTCAAGCACTAATTATCGAGGAAAACACACAATTGATATTATAAAATCATATTTTATTCTAAAAAAATTCTTAAGAAAAAATAATTTACAAAAATTCCAAATAAGCGCACTTAATACTTATTTAACGCATTTAAGATGGGAAGTTGTGTTCTGCAATAAAAATAATTATCAAAATTTTTTAAAAAAGCTAAAAAAAATAAAAAAACGAGAAATTTTTGCTCAAGGTTTAATCCAGGAAAAAATTAATGTTGAATACTTAAATAAATTAATAGGACAAAAAAAGGTGATGTTTTTTGGTTTTAGTCTTTTTATCCAAAAGATTCTAAATCAAGAAAAAAGGGTAAATATAATAGGAATAATCGACAAAAACAAAAGCTTATGGAACAAAACTTTTTTTGGATACAAAATTTATCCACCTCAAATTCTACAAGAACAAAAAATCGACGAAGTTTTTTTAACAATTTGGACAAACCACCCGGAAGTTTATCCGATTGTTGAAAAAGAACTTAAGGAATATCAAGTGAAACTAAAAAATATTTTTAATTAAAATTGTTGGAATATAGAATTTATTCTACAAAGATTCTATAATTTCTTTCTCAATTTTTAATAAAATATCTTCTATTCCCTCTTGGGTTTTTCCTAAACCTTGAGCCATTTGGGGTCTTCCCCCGCCGTTTCCTTTAAGGGCTTTTGTAATTTTCCCTACGATGCTACCTGCTTGAACTTTTTTTGTTATTGAATCATCAACTTTTGCAATTACAAAAACTTGTCCGTCTTGTTTCATTGAACAAAAGACAACAACGCTGCGCCCCAGTTTTTGTGCTAAAAGTTCAATTCCGAATTTGATTGCATTGGGAGCAAAATCATCAATTTTTGTAATTAATACTTTTGTATCATTAATTTCTTTTGCTTTGGATAAAAACGTATTAAAACTGTCTTTTGCACGTTTTACCTCTAAATCCCCGAGTTTTGAGGATAAGTTTTTAACTTCCTGGGACAGTTTATCGATTTTTTCTTGAATTTTATCACTTGGAATTTTATTATCAATCGACAATTTGTCCAATAATTCCGCTTTTTGATTGATTAAATCAAAACAAGCGTCCGAACAAACAATTTCAATTCGACGAACCCCCGCAGAACTAGCGGATTCAGAGACGATTTTTGCCTGTCTTAATTCAAGAGTTGAGTTTATGTGGGTTCCTGCGCAAAGTTCTTTAGAATAGCAGCAGTTGTCATCAAAGAAACTTACAACCCTTACAAATTCGCCGTATTTTTCTCCAAAAAGCGCCATTGCACCGGTTTTGTTGGCTTCTTCTATGCTCATAACTTCGGTTTTTCTTTGCAAATTCTTTTTAATCCAGCAATTAATCAAATCCTCAACTTTTTTAATTTCATTTTTGTTGAGCGCTCTATCGAAGGTAAAATCGTATCTTGTTTTGTTGGATTCAACATTCGACCCTGCTTGATGAACTTCACTTCCTAAAACTTTTTGCAGTGCCGCTTGAAGTAAATGCGCTAAGGAGTGATGTTTTGCAATTTCAGCTCTTTTTTCAATATCAATTCTTGCAATTAATGAATCCCCTTTATAAATAGAGTTTTCTTTAACTACAACCCTATGAACGAAGATATTTTGAACCTTAAAGGTCTTAATAACCTCTAATTCTTGATTGTTTATAACAAAAACTCCGGAATCGCCCATTTGACCGCCGCATTCACCATAAAAAGGAGTTTTATCCAAAATTATATCAAAAATGCCTTCTTGAGCGCTATCAACGGAGTTTCCGTCCTTATCTACGATTGATAGAATTTTTGATTGCGATTCTGTTTCTTGATAACCCAAAAATTCGGTATCAGGATTGTTAATATAGTTTAAATCATCGGTAATTACAACCTTTTGGGCTGATGCACGGGCTCTTTGTTTTTGCTCCTCAAGAGACGCCAAAAATCCTTCTTTATCGACAGTCAAACCCTTTTCAGCTGCGATTTCACAAGTTAATTCAAAAGGAAATCCAAAAGTATCATAAAGTTTAAAAGCATCGTTTCCTTGTATTGTTTTATCAGTTAAAAGGGCTTTTTGAGTTAAATCTTCAATGAGTTTGTAACCTTTATCAACAGTGAGTTTAAAGCGTTCTTCCTCGTTTTTAATTGTGGTTTTAATTTTTTGTTCGTTTTCCTTAAGTTCAGGATATTGTGAACAGTATTTTTCAATAACGCAATCAACGATAGGCTCTAAAAAGGGCAGTTCAAGTCCTAATAAGTATCCGTGTCGAAGTGCTCTACGCAGAATCATTCGAAGAACATAACCCCGACCTTCATTAGAAGGCAGGATTCCGTCTGCTATCATAAAAGAAACGCAACGAGCGTGGTCAACAACAATTCTTAAGGAAATATCGGTTTTTTCATCTTTTTTGTATTGTTTGTTGGTAATTTCGCAAACTTTATTAAGAATGTGTTTTAAGATATCGGTTTCAAATGTTGATTCAACACCCTGACAAACCATTGCGATTCTTTCTAATCCCATTCCGGTATCAACATTTTTTTTATCCAGCGGGGTTTGATTTCCGGTTTCGTCTTGGAATAATTCCGTAAAAACCATATTCCAAATTTCAACCCAGCGATCACATTCACAAGTTGCAATTGAGCAATCAGACGAACACTTTAAGTGTTCACCTAAATCATAGTGGATTTCACTGCAAGGTCCGCAAGACCCTGTTGGACCCGGAGGACCCCAAAAATTGTCTTTTTTGCCTTTTCTTATAATTCGACTTGGATCAATATCCGTTAAATTCTTCCAAATTTCAAAAGCCTCATCGTCGGTTTCAAAAACCGTTACCCAGAGTCTTTCTTTGTCTAATCCTAAATATTCTTTGCTTGTAACAAATTCCCAAGCCCAGGGAATCACTTCTTTTTTGTAATAATCGCCCCAGGCAAAATTCCCGAGCATTTCAAAAAAAGTATGATGACGAGGGGTTCTTCCAACGTTTTCGATGTCTGAATCTTTGCCCCCTGCTCGAGCGCATTTTTGACAAGTTGTAGCTCGGGGCGGGTCATAAGGACATTTTTCAATCCCTAAATAATAAGGAACAAATTGCACCATTCCGGCACTTGTTAACAACAAAGTCGGATTATCAGGGATTAAACTTGAACTTTTAACACGAATTGAATTATGTTTTTTTTCAAAAAAACTTAAAAAACCTTCTCTTATTTCATCAACTGTTCTCATCATAATATTTAAATATTATCACAAAAAAAATAAAATAAAGAAGGTTTTTTAAGTTTTATTTATCTGCATTTAGGATGTCTGCTTCGAAAGTTTCTTTTTTTGCAAGGTCGAGCACAATGAATGCCATTGTAATAGTAGGGGCTGGGACAACTTATCCTTTGAACGGCAGGTCTTGCATAAAAGGGTGGATAATGTTCTTGTCCATACATTGTTCCATAGGATGTTGTGATTCGAATTTGGTTTTTTCCTCCATATGTGTAACTAAACACTGCGCCCTTGGCGCAAAGCGGTCCTGCACAGTATCCGTAAGCTTGATTTGATAAATTCATAAATCCTAAAAACGGCACAACAAATAGTGCTAATAATAGCATTGTTTGTTTTCTCATTTTTCTTCTCCCTTTTTTATTTAGTAAACTTCATAGTAACGATTGTTGGCATCAATTCGAGCTGCGTGTTTAGCATTTTTTAATCTTGAAGGAGAATTAATATATCGAACACCACTTGAAGATCTAACGTATCTTCCATAAGCATCTAAACTTTGTCTTCTTGGTGTTTGATAAGCATAATCATACCTTGAGGATTGTTTTTGATAAGTAGTTGCACTTTGCGCAGTTGTATTAACACTAACCGTTGAATTAGTAGCGTTAACAGTAATGTTTTGAGCCTCAACGTTTAAAGATAAGCATAGACAACAAAATAAAAATAAACTTACTTTTTTTCCCATTTTCCCACACACTTTCTATTTGCTACATAAATTAAAACGAAAAATTTTTGATATTGTTCATAAATAATTTAATTTTTAACATTTTTTTACAAAAATTACTTGATTATTTTTTTTGATAGTGTATTATAATTAAGCAAAAGAACTTTTGCGGGAGTAATTCAGTGGTAGAATGCTTCCTTGCCAAGGAAGATGTCGCGAGTTCGAGCCTCGTCTCCCGCTCCATTAAGATAAGAGCCTAAAAAGGCTCTTTTTATATAGTTGAAAAATTATAAATTGTGGTATAATAAATATAAAAGGGCAGTTTACCGGACTGCCGGATGCCTTTTAGGAAAGTCAAAACGGTTTTCTATCTACGATAGGAGCCGTTTTTTAATATAAATAAAATCAAAAAGATTAAAAATAATGCTAAATTGAAATTATCCATATTGACCTCCTTCTAGTCGGGGAACTAACCCGAAAAGTCAAAATAAAAGCGGTGGTTAGTTTCCTTAAGAAAGACATCTTTTACCCAAAATTATTATATAGCAAAATTTAAATATTTTTAATTAAGGAGAAAAATGGATAAAGAAATAGAATTAATATCCTTTTAAATATTAGACTAACCAAAATTTTCAATGTATAATGCTTTATGGGTAAGTCCTACGCCCACAAACCCTTTGCGAGTCGAGCATTAGGGTTTGAAAGCACCCTTGGGGTAAACCTTACTTCCTCCGACAAAACAACATCTTTCTAAGGTGATTAGTTTGTTTGAAAGGGGACGAGAATAAGTGATTATAACTGAAAAAGCGCTAATAATTATCCTTTTGATAATGCTAGCGCTTAAACTGTTAATATCATAAGGCTTAGTGCAAGTTACAGCTTTTTCAAAAAAAATTAGTGTTTAAAATATCGCTTTCCTTGTTTTATCCTTCCTCAATTACCTTGATATCCTCACTATCAAGCCCGTAGAGCTTATAAACTTCTTGGTCAATTTCACTATCGGTTTTGTTTATGGTTTCAACAATAGAATTTAATAGTTCCGATTTTGTTTTATACCAGTTGATTAAATCTTCTTTTTGAGCAAGGGATAGTTTTACTCCAAGTTTTTGGAGTTCATCAATAAAAGGATTCAAACCTAGTGAATAAAATTTTTCTAAATTCTGAGATATTTTTTTAGGCTTATATTCAATTTTTATAAGCTCAAGAGCTTTTTGTGTTTCTTCATATAATTTTTTGTTTAAATCAATCATTTTTTCAGCTTTAAGAGCTAGATTGGCTTGTTGTTCTTTAGTTGCATTTGGAATCGGCAATTTTTCTATTACGTTTGGCACATATTCATAAACCCCACCCCCTGTTTGTTTTGCTATAGAGTGATGTTTAAAAAATAATACTTTTGAATTCAATATTGCTAAAATATACTTTAAATTATATTTTTCATTATTTCCAAAAATAACCGTAGTATTCGTTAAACCGATATAATTTTTTGTATCATCATAAACAAATTCATTATTTTTAGCTCTGTATGAACACCATATTTTGTCATAACAATAGTATTCTTTGTGCAGCGGAAAAGTGTAATTCCACCATTTCGCCGTTTTTCTTCTCTTTTTGTCTGCTCTATTTTCTAAAAAATCTTTATGTTCTAATAAATATTTTTGTATTTCAGTTGGTAAATCTTCAAAATTTTCGCAATCATCAACATAAAGCATATAGTCTTTTTTTGGAGAAATAAAATACCTTGAAATTATTTCACCGCTCATTCTGTTTTTTATAAATTCACCAGGAAAATTTTCAGGATAAGTTTTAAATGAAAAAATATCATTTGCAGCAGTTTCCATGCCTTTTCCAATGTGCAAAATATCTTTTAATACAGGATGATTGCCATCTATTTTTGCACTCAATTCAGCTATTTGATTATTTATAAGCGCAAAGGGTTTATCTTTGTCAAAATTGCATAAAAAATAATTTCTTTTTTCTTGCATTTTTTGAATAATCAATTCTTCTGTTTGTTCTTTTTCTTTTATGCTATTTACATTGGCTTTGAGCTTTTTATTACATTTTTGAAGAATTAGAATACAAGTTGTTATTCCGGCGTCTTTAAAAACTTGATATTGTTCAAAATTGATTATTTTTAGAACCGTGCATTTATCCAGTATATAATTTCTTAATTTTTTAGCTTTATCCGAGAATAAAAAAGCATTTGAAATAATAAAACCTAAAACTCCATTCTCTTTCAACAAATCAATAGCTTTTTTGATAAAGTAAAATAAAATATCGCTTTTATCCATATAAATATCGGAATATGCGGTTTTTAAATGTTCAAATACAGGTGAATTATGCCCAAAACTATCAATATTAAAATACGGCGGATTGCCGATAATTACATCAAAACCGCCATTGTCCATTATGCCTTTAAATTCTTGATCCCACTTAAAAGTTTTATTACCTGCAATGGCGGGGTTGTCAATTAAAGAATTTCCGCATTTAATGTTTTCATCCAAATTTTGGAGTTTATAGTTTTGTCTTGCGGTTTTAAGCCATAGCGCAAGTTTTGTTATTTCGACACTTTCTTGGTTTAAATCCACTCCAAAAATATTATTTAAAAGAATTGAACGATCAGTTTCAGCTTGGTTGGTGTGAGCAAAAATATTAAGCTGGTTTTTCTTCGATGTCGCAATTTTTTCTTCAACTGCGATTTTGTGTCGTTTTCTAAGATATTCGTGTGCTTGATTTAAAAACGCACCACTTCCGCAAGCCGGGTCTAAAATCTTTATTGTTGAAAGTTTATCGGGGTTTTCATCCAAATATTTTCCAATGGTTTGTTCAACTATATAATGCGTTATGTATTCGGGGGTGTAGAAAATGCCGTCCTTCTTGCGTTTTGAGTTCTTTTTATCCTCAACAATCCCATCCAATTCATTCTTAATCACTTCTAAATCCGATAGGGATTGTTCAAAAATATGACCTAAGATATTAACATTTAAATCGCTTTCAAAGTCATAGCGTGCTAAAAGTCTAATTTTATCAAAAATTTCATCTTTAATAATTAAACTATCTAAAATTTCATCATACTTAAATAATCCGCCGTTATAAGCGTTTATCGGGGGATTGACATTGTTGTTTCCTTTATCTATTGCAACAAAAAGCCCTCTAAATTGTTCCCAAATCCGACAAGGAGACAGACAAAACGAATTTTTAGCATTGTTATAAATATTTTCAACCGTATTATGAGGCAAAAGCCCTGCGGTATCTTCGCAAAAGAAAATAAATATAAATCTATCCAAGAGTTTTTGAGTTTTTTCTAAGAGCAGTTTTTTATCGTAGTTAGGATTGTTTTGTACAATATGTTCAAATAGGATTTTTCTAACCCGTTTAAATTCGTTGTAGAATTCTTTTGATATATCAATATCTTGTTTGCCTGATTGTTTGATAAGTAAATCCATAGGGGATTTTGCATTTTTATCTATCAAATTTTCACGACATAAACAAAAATAAAACTTTTTAAATTCTTTTTCATTATCTAAATTTAGAATATCAAATTCAATATAAGCGGTTTGACCTTTGGATTTATGATACAATCTTGTGTAGCGAAAATTAGATACAATAACCCAATCGCAATCAGCGAATTTATAAAGATATGAAAAAGCTTGTTCAACAGGGGTTTGTTTGTTTTCACGATTACATTGTTTGCTATCTAAATTGCATTTAGCGTCTTTTAATTCAATAACCGCTCTTGTGCAAGATGAATTTTTAGTATAAAAACCTAAACTTCCATCTGCCTCTTTTCCGTCCACTTCGGTTTTAACTTCTTGCTTTAAGGTCCATTCGGACAATCCGTCACTTTGTATTGAATAGCCCAGGATTTCATTAAAAATTTTAATTAAATAACTTCCTTGAATGGATGTTTCTTTAGTTCTATCAAGATTATGGTCTTTAAGCGCAATTTGCCAGCCTTGAATAATTTTATCTATCTTTTGTCTTTTTTCGCTTGCAGGAAAGCTAAATTTTTCCACAGCCGTTTTTAATAGTTTTTGATTTAATAATAACGCCATATTTTCCACTTTGTCTGTTTTTTATTATTATATCAAAAAGTTATTTATTTGTTCTGTTTTTATTTCTTGCAACCGGAATTTCTAAAGCAAAAAAATTTTTGTTGAGGTTTTATAATTATAGGTAATATTTTTATGATTAATAACGTAAATAATAATTCTTATACTAAAAAATTTATTGATAGTGCCAATAAGGTTTCAGAACTTGAAAAAAACGGAAACTTTATTACAAGAAACATTACTTCTACAACCGCTCTAATACCATCCGGGGGAATTGTTCTGGGCTATGAATTAAAAATACTTCAAAAATCCCTAAAATTAAAAAAGCTAAACAAAACCATAGAACGTCAAAAACTCATTGAAAAATTCGACAAAACTTTTCCTTGGGTTGTTGCAGGAGGAGTTGCTCTTTTTTTAGTATTGCAATATATGTTCAACAGAAACAGCGAAGAAAAGTTTAAAAAAATCAAAAACACATTCAACGAAATTAATACTACAAACGCAAAACTACAAGAACAACCAATTTATTCCAGACTTGTAGGTGCACGTTATAATACCTTGTCAGGAGAAATAATTATTAATAAAAGGTTAATTAATGACCCTATTATGAATTGGCAAAGTAAAAAGATATTAAAACACGAACTTGTTCACGCAAGACAAGCTGAAACCATAGCTCGAATGGAAGACGGAATAGAAAAACTTAATTATGCTTTAATAAAATGTATTGCGGGTTCTATAAAAACTCCTGAAGATAAACTTAAACTTCAGAAACTTTACAATGATATAATGTCTAATTCAGATAAATATAAAAATACTGAAGTTGTTCTTCAAGGTGTTAATGTAAACTTAAAAAATCATATCGAAGCGATTCACACACTTGTTACCAACAAAAATGCTACTTATAAAGATATTCCTATGGTAATTAATACAGAACATTATAAAGAAGTAAGAAAAGCCAAAGGGGAACTAACTCAAGAAGAAAAAATAATGGCTCAAAAATACTATGAGGCGCAACTAAATTATCCGATTATAACCTCAATGCAAGCATTGAACCCCTTATCTGATTATTGGAACAATTTATTGGAAGTTGAAGCTTATAAAGAAAACCCCGGAATTTATACTTTTATTCGTGGAATATTCAATAAACACTAACCAATGTTTTCAAATAATTTTTTTATAATAAAATAATTTATATAATTCGAGGAGGAAAGATTTGAGATATAAAAAAATTATTGCAATTATTCTGTTAATTTTTATTGTAAATCCAGTTTTTGCTGATGATTCCAAGATTAAAAAAGAAATTCTTAATTCAATTGTTGAAATTTATGGACAAGAGAACTCCAAAGAAATTTATGATAATGTTATTAATTTAGCGAAAAAAGCGATAGAACAGCGCCCCCAAGAATTAATTGAGGAGGATTTAAAAAGAGAGTCCGATTGGTACAAAAAAGAAATAATTTATATGTTCTATGTTGATCAATTCGGAGTTGTTCAAAAAGATAGGAAAAATTCTTTTAAAGATACGACCCAAATGCTTTCATATCTTAAAGATTTGGGAGTTACAACTCTTTATATGCTCCCTTTTGCAAAAAGTCCTATGAAAGATTCCGGTTTTGACGTTGAGGATCCTAAAAATATACGAGAAGACTTAGGGGGTTTAGAGGAATTTAACATTTTCGTTAAAGAGGCAAAAAAACAAGGTTTTAGAATTAAAGCAGATTTAGTTTTGAATCACTTATCCCAAGAACACGCTTGGTTTAAAAGACTTGAATCGGGGGATGAATCCGCACTTAACTATTTTGTTTATAGCGAAACTCCTCCTGTTTATAAAAAAATTCAAGACGAAAAACTGGGAACTATTGTTGAATACACTGAACCCTCGGGGTTAATTTCTAAAAGAAGATTGATTTTTCCCCAGAGCGTTGAGAATCACTACAGAAAAGTAACTGTTAACAACAAAGATTATTATTTATACCATACTTTTTACCCCTTCCAGCTTGATATTAACTGGTATAACCCGGAGGTTTTGTATTATGAGCTTGAAACAATAAGCCATTGGGCAAATTTAGGGGTTGATATCTTTCGATTAGATGCAATTCCATATTTATCCAAAAAACCCGGAACAAATGCTGAGAATTTGCCTGAAACCCACGCAATTGTAAGACTTGTAAGCAATTATATCCAATTGAGCGCTCCTTCAAGTGTTATTCAAGTGGAAGCTTGTCAACCACCAAAGGATTTGGTTCAATATTACGGTAAAGAAAGAGAAGTTGAGCTTGAAATTAAGGAAAAACCAAAAAAACTAAAAAGAACAAATGAGGCTCAAATTGCCTATAATTTTCCTTATATGCCTGCTCTTTGGGCAACTTTAATAACAGAAGACAAGAAGTATTTTATTGACGCTTATAAAAAAACACCGGAAATTCCAAAAACAGCGTCCTGGGGGATTTTTCTAAGGGTTCACGATGAATTGACCCTTGAAATGGTTAGTCCCGAAATAAGACAAATTATTTTTAATGATTTAATAAAAAAAGGCGAAGATTTTAGAAACGGTTTTGGTGTTTCAGGAAGATTGGCTAATTTTCTTGATAAAAATCCAAATCGAATCGAAACCGCTTTTTCAATGCTACTATCGCTCTCGGGGATTCCAATAATTTACTATGGGGATGAAGCAGGGGTTTTAAATAATTATGAACACGCAAAAAAATCAGCCCTTAAAAGAAAATTCTCCAATCTGTTGTCTTCTTTTGATTCAAGGGATATAAATAGAGGTGAAGTGACTTCTAAACTTTTTTACGGATCAACCAAAGGTTATTATGAGTTCAACTCCAAGGTTTACTTTAAGGTTAAAAACTTAATTGCACTAAGAAAAAAACTTCCTGTTATGACAAACGGGGATTTTGAACTTCTAAAAACAAAATCCAAAAGCAATTTTGCTTATATTCGAAAAAATAAAAATTCTCAAATTTTAGTTGTTAATAATTTATCCAAAGAAAAACTAATCGCTGAAATTACCCTTCCAACGAACGTAATTCTAAAAAACGACGGGAAAATTACAAGTTTAAAAAACCTTGTTAACAATGATAATATTAAAGTTAATATTTCACTACAGAATAGAACAATGCACTTAAGAGTTGCTCCGTATCAGGTTTTGTGGCTGGAATTATAAAGGAAAAAGTAAATGCAAAAAACAAAAATTCTAAACTACATTAACGTTTTTCGTGGTCTTGCAATATTGTTAATAATAATGGGTCATACAATGCAGTTTGGTGACAATTTGACTCATAAAATTTCAAGTGAGCTTTTTTGTGGTGGAACAGCGCTTTTTATCTTTATTTCAGGTTTTTTATTCCAACATTTATCATATAAATTCGAATATAAAAACTATTTATCAAAAAAGTGGACAAATGTTATTCTTCCTTATTTAATTACAGCCCTACCGGGCTTGGGGTTTTGTTTTTTGTGTCCGATTTTATACAAAAATCCGTTTTTGGATTTGAATCCTATTATTCAAACCCCGATTCTACTTTCAATCGGAAGGGTTCATAATACTCCGACTTGGTTTATTCCAATGATTGTTATTTTCTTTATTTTTTCTTTTTTATTAATAAAACTTGAAAAAAAGAACGTTTTATATAAAATTCTTCCGATTCTATTCTTAATTACGATTTTTGTCCCGAGGGGTTCTGTTGAATTTGAAAATACTATTGGTTTAAATAATTTAGATAAATATTTAATTTATATTCGATATATTATTCTTGGATTTATCCATTTTTTATCCCTTTATGTGCTCGGAATGTATTGCTCGAAAAATAAGCAAATAATCGATAAATTCTATACTTACAGGCTTGTTTTGTGGATTTTAATGATAACAAGCGCAATTCTGGATATTTATTATAATATTGAGAACTTTACAATTTCAAAAACTTTTTTAACTTTATTGGTTCTAGGATACCTAAAACACTATGACGAATTTATTCTGTCTCACAATAAAACCAATAAAACTCTTGATTTTATTGCAAAATATAGTTTTGGAATTTTCTTTGTTCACTGGTATTGGTTTTTTATATACAACCAAATTTTTAATCTTGATAATGTAATTGTGGGAGAAAATGCGCTATTATTAGTTGTAATAAGATTTTTTGCAGTTGCAATTTTGTCGATTTTTTCTTTGTTTATAGTAAAAACCTTGCTTGTAAAAATTAATCCTAATATTAATACAAGAAAATTCATCGGAATTTAAAGTTTGTTATAAATTGCGTGAGAATACATTTTTTCAATTAAATCGACAATTTCTTTGTCTTTTTCTCTTAGTAAATTTTGTTTAATATCGACTTTTGAGGTTAGAAGAATTCGAATAACGGGAATTGTAACACCTAGTTTTATAAGTTCTCGAATAATTTCTAACCACTCGATTTCTTCAAGGCTAAAAAGCCTTTTCCCGCTTTTTATACCACCACTTCTGTAGGGCTTAACAAGACCTTCTTCTTCATAGGTCCTTAATCTGTCACTTGTAATACCTATTAATTTTGAAACCTGAGATATTTGATAAAAAGGCTCATCTTTGGCTATTTTTGTCATCTTCACCCCTTTTTGTAATGATATACTAAAAACCTTAATATTAATATTTAGGTTTTTAACATTAGATTTTTTTAACATAACTTGACTATAAATAACTTAGGTATTAAAATACTTAATAAGAATAATTTTTAACAAAAATATAAGGAAAACCAAAAAGGAAAAAAGTATGAAAAAAGCTTTCTCTTTGA
>CANAIK010000024.1 GCA_947361225.1 uncultured bacterium | reverse complement strand
TTACGTCTCGATAAATCTCGACTTATTTTCTAGTCAGTTCGATACGACAATTGTAAATAAGTCTGAAATGACAGATTGAGACAATTTTAGTATAGAATCATATACAAATTAAAAAACAAATAGAAAAACTGCACTATTCATCCATTAATTTAAAATCTTCACCCAGTTTTTCTTCAAGTGCTTTTGCAAAATCGGAGAATTTAATTCCTAATGCCTCAGATATTTTCCACAAAGTTATAACTTTGCACTCCACTCGTCCATTTTCAACCATATTAAGGTGCCCGCTGTACATTCCATATTCGTGCGCCAATCTTCGACAAGAAGAATGTGTATGTTTTTGCCTTAACTCACTAATTAACTTACCAAGTTCTTTTTTAAAGTATAATGTTTTTTCATCTTTATGTTGCATTTAATTATGGTACATGGTATCTTATTTTTAACCGCTCAATATATTGAGCAAAAAATAATTAAGGGGGTATTTGGCTACATATTATCAACTAAATCGTTTATAGTGCATTCAAGTGCATTTCTGATATCTAAAATAATAGCGATGCTTGGAAATTTTTCGCCCCTTTCAATGCAACCTATATAATTTCTGGAGCTGGAAATTTTAAAGCCTAGTTCTTCTTGGGATAATTAAAATTTAATTTTAGGGTAGTTTAACTATACTTTTCCCCATTCTCATTAAGTCCGTTTTCAATATTGAAAAAATCATAATATAGTTTATCAACTTCCTTGGATAAATATTCAACAAGAGTAAGTATGCAAGATATTGTGTCTTCGTCTTCCTCTTTGTGTTTATCGCAGAAACAAAGCAATAAAACAGTGCAATTATAAATTTTCTTTACAACTTTATAATTTTTCTTAAATCTTTTATAGCTTATCTTTATACCCATAATTTCCTCTTATTTCCCTACAGAATCAATATTGTTTCTTATAATTTATACACTTATTGTTATACATTTATTTAAAAGCGTCTACAACCCTAATGGGTACATATAAAACAAAGGAAAAAAACGCTACTCTAAAGGTGTTTTAGAGGAATGGGTTTTGGGTATTTTGCGCAAAAAAGTAGCAACAAGTTTTAAAAGGGACAAATATATAATTGTCTAAAATTATTTAATTAATGCCTGGATTTCTTTAAAATTCGGGTGTTTGGAGCTTTTTAAGAATTCAAAAAGACAAATTTCTAAAGTTGTAATTTTTGCACCCAAGGATTCCATTAATCGAAGTGCGGTTTTATGATTAAGTTTGTTTCTTGAACCACAACAATCACAAACAACAAAAACATTGCAGTTTTTATTAATTAAATCTAAAACGGTTTGATAAACGCAAATATGGGTTTCAATTCCGAAAACCACAACGTTTTTGCGGTTTAATTTATCGAATTCTAACTCAATCTCAGGGGTTTTAAGGGCTGAAAAGGTTGTTTTTTCTATTGTATTAAAATTTTTAATATTCTTAATTTCGTCAATCGTAGAACCCAATCCCCTAGGATATTGTTCTGTTATAATTGTGTCAATCCCTAGAATTGATGCTGCTTTAAGAAGTTTTATCGAATTTTCAACAGAATCATTTTTTTTGAGCATTTGACAAAGTTTTTCTTGTAAATCAATGCAAATTATCGTAGTATTTTCAATATCCATTATTTACCCCATTTTATTATATGCTTCTAACATTTTTTTTGCTTGACGTGTGTTGTTAAGTTCTTTGTAACACAAAATTAAATTGTAATAACAGTCTTTGTTATTAGGATCCAATTCAAGCACTTTAATTAAGTTTTTTTTGGCGCTTTTATAATCCCTAAGTTTAATTTGACAAAGCGCAAGATTGTAATAAGCACTCGAGCAATTCTTGTTGTATTTAATTGCAAGTTCGAAGTTATTAGACGCAAGAAGATATGATTTTTTCTTGGCAAAAATACAGCCAAGGTTATAATAAGCTTTATAAAAACTGTAATCTTTATCTAAAGCTTTGTTTAAATATTGAATTGCAAGATTATCATTGTTTTTTTCCTGCGCAATGTTGGATAGGATTAAAAAAGTTTCTTTTGTTTTTTTATCCGGTTTTAAGTTATCCAGAAGCGAATAGGCCTCATTGTAGTTTTTTGTATTATAGAGCGCAAATGCTCTTTCTTGAATTTCTTTTTCGTCTTGAGCCAAGGAAAAGTTTGCTAGGAACAAAAAAAGTGTTATAAAAAAAATTCTCAAAATAAACCTCAATTATACTCTAATAAAATGATACAATAAATTAATTAAATTGTGTATATTAAAAAAAAGAATGTTTGTTATATAATACTTGAGTAAACAAAAAACGGAAAGTAAATGTATAATAGCAGCCTAGACAATAGACCGGAAATCAGCCAAATTCCTCGTGCTCCACGCTACAGGAGACGTCGAAGACCAAAAAAACAACATAAATTCTTAAAATTTTTAATTTTCGTTATGTTGATTTCTGTTGGCGTCTATTTTTACTTAGATAATCAAAAAGTTAATTTTGACCCTCAAACTGTTAATAGCTCTACTTTTGATATGAATTTTAATTTATCCCCCAGAAGACAAAATATTCTTCTTATGGGAGTGGATGTTGCTACAAATTCCACAAATCCTTTTAAGGGCAATCGTTCTGACACAATGCTTTTAATAAGCATTGCCCCTTATGGGAAGAATATCAATGTAATTTCAATTCCAAGGGATTCTAAGGTTTATGTTGCAGGAAAGAATAAAATTGATAAAATTAACCACGCTTTTGCTTTTGGCGGCGCAAAACTCGCTGTAAAAACCGTTGAGGAAACATTCGGGGTTAAAATTAACAACTATTTTGCAATTTCCAACACCGGCGTTATTAAAATGATAGATACGCTGGGTGGTTTACCTATTTATATTGAAAAAAATATGAAATATGACGATTATGCGGGAAATCTTCATATTAACTTAAAAGCGGGGGAACATATTCTATCAGGAAAACAAACCGAAGGTTATTTGCGTTTTCGCCACGATTCCTATGGGGATATCGGAAGAATTCGACGCCAGCAATGGTTTTTTAACGCACTTATTGCTCGATTAAAGGACCCGGCGGTTATTGTTAAGCTGCCTGATTTGTTAAAGATTCTTCCTCAATACACTCAAACGGATTTATCTCCTTATGATTTGGCAAAATACTTAGGAATTGCTAAAAACATTGATATTTCAACAATTCAAGTTGCAACAATTCCGGGATCACCTTCAAGCAAGGGAATAATAAGCTATTGGATTATAGATCCCGAAAAAACACAAGATTTAATTAACAAAATGATTTATAGAACAAAAAGTGATTTCGATGTTAAAGATTTATCAATAGGAATTCTCTACAACGCAAATTCTTCAACGCAAGCAACGGATTTAAAGGAAGAACTTCAAAAACACAATATTGAGAATATCAAAATGCAAACATCCAATTCAATTTCTAAAAACTACATTGCAATTCACAATTTAAACACAGCCGGGGAAACAATTAACGATTTGAAAAAAATAATCCCCCAAATTAAAGACGAGCACACAATTTATGACCCAATCGGAATAAATAGAACCGGAAAAGATTTAACTGTTGTTCTTGGGAAATAAAAATCCACTGTTTATATTAAAAAAAATCGCTTGAAACGGTTCTTTAGGTTGATTTAATTATATTTAATATATAAGAAAATAAATTTATGGAACAAAACCTAAATGAAAAATCCCTGTTAAAATTTATTTCAGGTGCGAATTTAAAGAATCAAAACCAGGTCGATATAATCGATGCAATTTGTCAACTTGGAATAAAACTTGAGTTCAAGAATGAGAATCCTGTGTATCAAATTATTGATGAGCTAATTTTTGCGGATTTGATTAGGAAATAGAATAGAAATGGAAAAAAATAAAAAAAATTTTCTGGTTTATTCAATTTATGCTCTTACAATAATTTTTATTTTCGGGTTTTTATTGTGGCTTGGACATTTTAGCGCATTTCAAGATTTTATTAATAAAATTGAGAACAGTTCTTATGATTTAAGACAGAATATTATTCTTAATCATAAAAAACCAAGTGGAAATATTGTAATATTGGCGCTTGACGACGAAAGCTACGAATATGTAATGGATAACTACGGCTCCTGGCCGGTTTCAAGAAAAATTTGGGCGAGAATTACAAACGCACTTGAGGAAGTGAACACTCAATATATCGTTTTTGATTTATTATTTATAAAACCTAATTTGTCCGATATTGAATCTGATTTGGCTTTTGTTCAATCTATTAATAATAAAGACAATATTTTTCTTTCAATGAATTTTGATAATTACAGCGAAGAAGTTAGAACTCCGAGGGTTTTTGACAAAAGATTTAAGTTGCAGGTTAAAAAGGGATCCATATCCGACAATAACTATGTAACTTTTTCTAATTCAAGACCCGTAATGGAAGAATTAGAGCAGGTTTCAAAAAATATCGGGGTGGTTAATGTTAGTCGAGACGAAGACGGGACAATTCGAAATGTAACTCCAATTTTTAAATACAGAAGGGAATATTATCCTAATTTGTCTTTGGGTTTAGCACTTAGAATTTTAGATTGCGATAATATTTCAATTAAAAAGAATAATATTATTATTGATAAAAAACACAAAATTCCCCTTGATAAAACAAATAGAGCGATTATTAACTGGTATGGAAAAAGGGGAACTTATTCCCACATTCCTTTGTGGAAGGTTTTAAAGGCAATTGATAACAACGATTCAATGTTTTTAAAGAACAATTTTGAAGGTAGAATTGTCTATATTGGAACGACTGCAACAAGTTTAGCGGATATTAAAACAACACCCGTAGAACCGCATTTGTCGGGGGTTGAGCTTCATTGCAATTTTTTAAATAATATCTTGGACAATAATTTTATTAAAAAACCGCCATTAAAAATTGATTTTTTAATTTCTATTATTTTGTCTTTTATAATAGGATATTTTGTTCTTAGAACCGATTCTGTTTTAAAAACCTTTATCATTTTATTTATAACTTTGATTTCTTATGCGATTGTAAGTATTTATTCGCTATTATTCTTTAAACTCTGGCTTGCGGTTGTTTTCCCTTATATTACAATGATTTCAACCTTTATTTTAGTTTATTGCGAGAAATATTTACTTAAGGTTAAAGATTATGAACAAACCTATAAACTTGCGGTTACGGACGGTTTAACAGGACTTTATAACCACAGATATTTCCAAGAACAAATGATTGTCAACGTTAACAATTATTTGCGCTATAAAACGCCTTTTTCTTTAATTTTAATCGATATTGATTTTTTCAAAAAATTTAATGACAAATACGGACATCAATCAGGTGATTATGTCTTGCAAAAAACCGCTCAAATATTAAAGAAAAACTCAAGAGCTCTTGATGTTGTCTGTCGATACGGCGGTGAAGAAATGGCAATTATTCTAACCAATACAAATAAAAAAGATGCAATTAGTGCGGCTAATAAAATTTGTGAGGCAGTAAGAAACGAACAATATAATCTTTTGGATGAGAAAGTAAACGTCACAATAAGCGTTGGTGTTGCAGCTGTTAAAGAAGACGGATTAAGCGCTCAAGATTTAATCGAATATTGCGATAAGTGTTTGTACAAAGCAAAAGAACAAGGGCGCAACAGGGTTGAGTTCGAATTATGATATTATCCTATTTATTAATTTAACATTTTATTATTTTTTTGTTATAATTTGGATAAATATTATAGTTAGAGGACAAAAATGAAAAATAAACTTATTCTTTTTTGGATTATTATAGCATTAACACTTGTTTGTGCTTTTGTTGATTATAAAAAACCCGCAAGTCTGGGACTTGATTTGGTTGGAGGTTCAAGATTAATGCTTGAAGCTCAAACTTCTCCAACGACTCCAAAAATTACGCCTGAAATCATGGACAGTTTGCAATATGCAATTGAAAACAGAGTAAACGCTATGGGCGTTGGTGAAACTTTGGTTCAAAGGGTGGGTCAAAAAAGACTTTTAGTTGAAATTCCAAATATTACAGATACTGCTAAAGCTAAAGAATTTATCGGTCAAACGGCAGAGCTTGAATTCAAAAGACCAAAAATTTTAATGAACGGAACCCAAGATTGGGAATCCACGGGACTTAGCGGGAAAGACTTAAAAAAAGCACTTGTAGGGTCAAATCCAACCTCGGGTGAGTGGATGGTTGAATTGGAATTTAATTTAGACGGAGCGAAAAAATTCTCCGATTTAACTAAAGAACTAACAGGTAAACAAATGGCAATTTTCTTTAACGGGAAAATGCAGTCTGCTCCAAGGGTAAACGAACAGATTACAGGTGGTAGAGCTCAAATCACGGGTGGCGAAGGCGGATTCGAATACGAAGAAGCAAAACAAATGGTTGATTTGTTGAATGCCGGAGCATTGCCTGTTGGAGCTGAAGTAATTCAAGAAGAATCAGTAGGTCCAACGTTAGGGATTGATAGTATTAATAAATCTAAAATCGCAGGGTTGATTGGAATTGGCGCTGTAATGCTATTTATGATAATTTATTATCGAGCATTGGGTGTAATTTCTTGTTTTGCATTGTTAATTTATTCTATTGTAAACTTTGCAATTTTCAAATTAGTTCCCGTAACCCTTACCTTAACAGGAATTGCAGGATTTATTCTTTCAATTGGTATGGCAATTGATGCTAATATTTTGATTTTTGAAAGAACAAAAGAAGAACTTAGAATGGGTCGGAGCCTGTTTACTGCAATTAATTCAGGATTCGATAGAGCATTCACAAGTATTTTCGATTCTAATGTTTCAACAATACTAACTTGTTTAATATTGTATTATTTTGGCGCCTCAATGGTTAAAGGGTTTGCCTTAACTTTAATTATCGGGGTTTGTTTATCAATGTTCAGCGCAATTACCGTTACTAAGAATTTTATGCATTTGGTTTTTGGAACCAGCGAGCTTAAATATCCTGCGCTTTTCGGATTAAGAAAAGAAGAAATAGAATCAGCTTATGTTGCTCAACAAACAAAACGAGAAAAAGCAAAATTCGGTGTTCTAGACTAATTTCAAGGAGAGAGAATAAAAAATGGCAAATACTAATTTGGTTAAAGAAAAATATAGACTCGATATTATTAAATACAGATATTTGTTCCTTGGTATTACTGCAATTTTGTTAATACCTTGTATTATTGCAATTATTTACTTAATGTCGACTCAAAAAAATCACGCACCTTTGAAATTGGGTATTGATTTTACCGGAGGAACGATTCTACAGTATTCTGTTGATAAAAAAATCGAAACATCGGAAATTGGAAAAATAAGAACAACTCTTGTAAATCAAGGGGTGAAAAATCCTGTAATTCAAACTACAACCCAGGGGTCCGACAATCTTGTTTCAATTAGAACAACTTTTTTAGGTGATAAAGAAAGTAAAGATAAAGCAGGGGAAATTACAAACACCCTAAATCAAAATTTTGGCAAATTCGAACTTGTTCAAGTGAATTCGGTTGGTCCGACCTTGGGAAAAGAATTACTTCGAAATACTTTAACAGCCTTGCTTTTGTCTTTTGTTTTAATGGTTGTATATATTTCCTTTAGATTCCGTTTTGAATACGGCTGGATTGCGCTTTTGACTTTATTTCAAGACGCACTTTTTGTAGTTGGGATTTTTGCTATTAAAGGAATATTTTTCGATACCACAATTGATAGTCTTTTTATAACGGCAATTCTAACCGTAATCGGCTATTCAATTAATGATACAATCGTTGTTTTCGATAGAATTAGAGAAAATATGCGCTTTTTAGCAAAAAAATATTCCTCTAATGAAATTATAAACGCCTCGATTAATCAAACCCTTGCTCGCTCCATTAATACTTCAGCTACAACCTTATTTACACTTCTAGCGCTGTATTTCTTTGGCGGGGCTACAATTAAAGACTTTGTTCTTGCGATTATTATAGGGGTAATATCAGGAACTTGTTCCTCAATTTTTACAGCCGGAACGATTTTATCAATTGTCAAAGAAAAAATGGCTAAGAAAAATGCCTAAATATAAAAAAAGGGATATTTCCCTTGCTCAATTTGTGGTTGAAAAAAGAGAAGAGCTGGGTTTATCCCAAGAGGAACTTGCGTGTAATTCCGGTTTGGAATTAGCGCAAATCCAATCAATTGAATCGGGTTTTGAACTGTTTTTACCTACGACAATAAGACAAAAACTCGCTAAGGGCTTAAAAATCGAGAATAAAGAACTAAAACTTTATGAGAAGAATTTAGATCTCAATGTTGTTAGCAATTCTACAATGAACGAAATTAAAGAATTGATATTGTTTAATTCTAAAAATCCTAATTTTGAAATATTTTGTCCTGTTTGTCGGGAAAAATTGAATTATAGAATTGCAAAATTATATGATTTAGAGGGAAATTTAATATTAAGACCCAAGGCAAACTGCCCTAAGTGTCCTTTTCAACTTCAAGATTAGATTATTTGTTAAGTTTTGTATAAATTTTTAAAGTTTTTTGAGGATTGTGTCGAGAATCTATGTAAAGAATAATTAGTTAATAATTATTTACATAATGTCAATTTATTTTATTTAATTGTTTTTATTAAGGTAAGGATACTCCTTAATAAAAACAAAATAGGAGATTCTAGAATTGCAACAAACTATAAGAATGAACTTTAAAAGGTTAAAAACCTTCTTAACCTATTCGAAAAACTATTTAAGAAGAAATAACCCCCTAAAAATTCTTAAAACCGAGATTGTTGCGGGTTTAAAAGATGCACTTTCTATTAACAAGAAAAGAAAAATGATAAAGTACAAACTAAAATATCAAATGCATCAGCTAAACCAAATGGAAAAACTAATCGCTCAGAATAACGAGCACGTTTTTCTAAGAGGCAATAAATTTAATGAAATGAGATAAAAATGGGACTATTGATTGCACAATTCAGGCAAGCACAAATTAATAGTTATCGATCGGATTTAGAATACAGAATTCAGCTGGTTTCTACGACTAAACTCGATTTATCGTCTCAAATAAATGATTTGGTGGGCTTAGGGTCGGACTTGGATCCTGATAGTCCTGAAATGAAAGCATTGGAAAAGAAAAAAGAAAGATTATATCAGGCTGAAAAAGCCCTTGATCAACAGGTTCAAAGGTATCAAAACCAGCTCCAAATGATTGAAGCAGAAGAACAAAGCGTTAAACAACAAATCCAAAGCGGAATTCAAAGGAGCTTTGCGGCTTAATTAAGGAAATAGACTGCAATAAAACTTGCGATTATTAAGGCTGTGTTGTAATGCAAAAAAGTCGGAATGCAAGTATCTTTAATATGGTCGTGTTGATTATCAGCATTTAAACCCGCACTTGGTCCTAAAGTTGTATCGGACGCCGGACTTCCTGCGTCTCCAAGGGCGGCTGAAGCGCATAAAAGTATAATTATTGAGGGGGTTGAAAACCCTAATTTTAAGCATAAGGGCGCAAATAGAACACAAAGAATTGGAATTGTTCCAAAGGACGACCCGATTCCAATTGTAATAATCAACCCGACTAAAAGAATTGTTGAGGTTGCAAGAAACCTGGAATTCTCAACCAAAGGCAGGATTGAACTAACCAAAGAATCAATTCCCTGGGTTTCTTTTAAAACGAGAGCATAACCTGCGCAAACAAGCATTACAAAAGCAATGTAGCCCATTAGCGCAACCCCTTCGTTCATTAAAATATCCATTTTTTTATGAGAAACCGCACGAAATCCAAAAATTATAATTAACCCGCACAGCGCCCCCAGTGGCAAAGACCCGCTTAAAAGTTGAATTACAAGGGCAATAAACGCTCCAAATAGTGTTATATATTGCTTTTTTGTAAATTTTATTTTTTCATCGATATTTTTTTCTACTTCTTTTAATTTATAAGTCCTTGGTTTTCGATAGGTTATAAAAATTGCAACTAAAAGCGCAATAAACATTGCAAACCCTAAAAACCAGCTATAATGCCAAATATCCGATTTAGAAACGAGAACTTGGTTTTGAGTTAAGTTTGTTGCGATTAATCCTTGAAAAATGAGTCCAAAACCAGCTGGAATTGCAATATAAGGAGCTTTTAAACCAAATGCCAAAGCGCAGGAAACCACCCTTCTATCGAGTTTTAGTTTATTCATTAAATCCAGCAATGGAGGAATTAGAATCGGGATAAAAGCAATATGAACGGGAATTAAATTTTGAGATAAAATTGAAATTAGAACTAAAATCCCTATTAATAAATATTTGTTGTTTTTAATTAACTTAGAAATTTTAATCGATAAATTATTTGCTAATCCCGTGTGCGTCATAGCGGCGGCAATTACTCCCAAAAGAATGTAGCTTAGTGCGGTTTCTGAGTTTTGACCCATGCCTTTGATGAATAAATCCATGGTTTTTGTAATTGACAATCCGGCAAAAACCCCCGCAACAACAGTGCTTATCATCAACGACAACAAAACATTGATTCTAAGTGCGCAAAGAACGCATAGCAAAATAACCGATATTAGAACAGGGTTTAATTCCATAGCCCAAATTTTATCATAAAAATGTTTTGTTTGTTTTATTTTTATATTATAATAATTAAGAAATATTTTTTAAGGAGGAAACCTATGGGTTTAATGGATGGAAAAAAAGGCATAATTTTTGGTGTTTCAAATAAATTTGGAATAGCAAATGCAATAGCTGAGCAACTTTATGCTCAAGGAGCTGAAATTGCCTTCACATATGCAAATGAAGCCATGGAAAAAAGAGTTCGTCCGATTGCTCAATCAATGAACGCTAAAATGTGTTTGGAATGCGATGTTACTAAAGAAGATGATGTTAAAAAGGTTTTTCAAGAATACAAAAAAATATATGATAAACTGGATTTTGTAGTCCACGCTGTAGCTTTTGCCAACAAAGACGATTTGGTTGGTGATTTCTACACAGTTTCTAAAGAAGGCTGGGACCTTGCAATGCACGTTAGCGCTTATTCTTTGGTTACAATTTCAAAATACGCAAAAGAACAAATGGAAACCTCAGGCGGGGGTTCAATCCTTGCACTAACTTATTTGGGCGCTACAAAAGTTGTTGCAAACTACAATATAATGGGTGTAGCAAAAGCTGCTCTTGAAAGTTCAATGAGATTTATTGCAGCTGACTTAGGTAAATACAATATTAGATGCAACTGCTTATCGGCAGGTCCAATTAAAACCATGGCAGCTAAAGGAATCGGTGGGTTTGATAGAATGCTTAAAGCAAACGCACTAAAAGCGCCCTTGAAACGTCCTCCACACGTTGAAGAAGTTGGAAAAGCAGCGCTGTACTTGCTTTCTGATTTATCATCAGGAGTAACCGCACAAGTTCAATTTGTTGATTGTGGCGCAAGTTCTGTTTTTGCTTCTTTGGATGAAATGGCGCAAATTAAATTTGATTAGTACTTTGTTTCATAAATTAAAAGCCTTTGAGGATTCTCAAAGGCTTTTCTATTTTTCTTTTTCTTCGTCTTTTTTTCGTTTTTCTTTTTTTCGTTTATTATTTTCTTCGTCTTCTTTTTTATCAACCGCTTTTTTAAACTTCAACATTCCAACATTAGCAATAGCAAGTCCGTTTAAGGAGGCTCTCAGCTGTGCTGATCTATCTTGATAAGTTTCTTTTTGTTCTTCTTGTAGTTCTGTTTCGGTTGCGTAGTATTCACCCCCTTGCCCGTATTTTTCATCAGACATTTTGTTGGTTAG
Source organism: uncultured bacterium (assembly GCA_947361225.1). GTDB lineage: Bacteria > Cyanobacteriota > Vampirovibrionia > Gastranaerophilales > Gastranaerophilaceae > RUG14156. The sequence continues at coordinate 11,747 of CANAIK010000024.1, read as the reverse complement.
GGCATTGTCTTGTTTAAAATATGAACCTGAAACAGGACTCAGTGGTCTGTTATCAACCATTTTTCTCTCTTCTTGTTAGTTTTTAAAATAATATCATTTATTTTTTTAAATGACAAGTTATTTCTTTAAAACTTCTCAAGAAAAATTTTTGTTAGGGATTAAAAAATTTTTTAATTTCATTAATTGCTTGCACTTCGGATAATCCTGTAGAATTCGGGTGGCAATTGCCCCAAGAGGCAAGAATTGTTTTAATTTTTTTATTATTAACACTATTTAAATTGCTTGAATTATCATCAACAAAAATCGCTTGTTCAATATTGTTAAGCTCCAAATATTCACTTAAAAACTCACCCTTAGAGGAATATTTGTCCAAAAATTCGTATCCAAAAACATCGTCTATAGAAAAATCCAGCCCGTAAGTTTCGAATCTTTCCAGAATCGAGGTTTTATTTTTTTTCGATACAATAACAATTCTCCCTTTTTGTTCTTGGTATAAATTCTTAATTTCATAAAAAAATTGATAAGGGGTTTCAAGATTGCGCCAAAAATCGCTATGGTTTTTAATAAGAGAATATCTTGCGTTTAGAAAATCGTTAATAAAATTTTTTTCAAGTTCCGGGTTTCTATTCTTTAGTTTTTCAATAAAATTAAATTCAATATTTTTATCAAAACTAAACACAAGAGGATTAAAGTAATAAAACATCCAGATGTTATAAACTAAGTATTTGTACTTTTTAAAAAAAGTAAAATTTTCTTCATTAATTGTAGAGAAAAAATCTTCTCCTAAAAAAATAAATCGATTAATAAGATAAACTTCTTTGATTGTGTTGAATAAAACACCGTCAAAATCCAGAAATAGAACTTTATTCATAAAAATAATATATCATAAAAATAAAAAAGGAAAAATCATTCTTGATAATAAAAGAATTGAAATTATTGCAAAAATTAAGAATATTATCCTTAATTTTAAATTGTTATTCTGTTTTTTGGGAGGTTTTTTTTCTTTGTTAATATTCTGCTTTAAATTTTTCCTTGCTTGTTTAATTTTTTCTTTAATTTCTTTCTTTTTTTCTTTTTTTTCGACTTTTTTAATCTGGTTTTCTTTATTGTCTTTTTTTGCTTCAACAATTTTTTCCTTAATCGATTTTTGATTGGAAATTAGAAGATTGGTATCAAAAAGCAGCTGTTCGATTTTTTCGTTCTTTGTTTTATGATAACAATAGTTAATCGAAGCCTCAAAAGCCCTTTTTAATACTTCAAGAGCCTCAAGCGAGCTTAGGGATTCTCCGTGGGCGGCTTTGTTTCCCTGTTGTTTAATAAAAAATAAATCCTCGATTAACTCACGTTCTTTTTGAGTTTTAATCCTATCCTTGAGGCAGTTAAGAATATCGTCAAAAGTCGAATTTGTTTGATTGGGAAGGATTTTTTGCGCCATTTTTTCACCAAAAATTCGAACATTGACGCAGCATTGATTAAAATATCCGCTGCAAAAAAGATTCTGCGCATCAATAATTGTGGAATATAAGTCTTTGTCAACTTCCTCTAAAAAATCAAAATTATTTTTCATTGTGGAACCAATCAAGAACTTCATTAACAAAAATTTTATTTTTGGAGGAGAATGGGATAACTTCGTTATTAAAGGTTTTTTTCACTGTATCGATTTTTTTTACAAGTTCTTGTTTTTTAATATAATCACATTTGCTAAGAATATTCAAACAAGGAATATTGTTGTGTTTTAGCCAATTTTGCATTTCAATATCATTTTTTTGAAGATCGTGTCTTGAATCAATAAATTGGATTGTATAAACAAGATTTTTCCTTTTTAAAAGGTAATTCTCAAGGTTTTTTTGCCAATCAGCCTGAATATTTTTTGAGACTTTTGCATAGCCATAACCCGGCAAATCAGCCAAAATAAAGGTTTTTAAATCAGTTTCAATTTTGAATAAATTAATTAATCTTGTTTTACCCGGAGTATTTGAAGTTTTGGCTAATTTTTGATTGTTTGTTATCGTGTTTATAAAAGTGGATTTTCCAACATTTGATCGACCCAAAAGCGCAAATTCAGGATATTCAAGCTCCAAACAAAGTTTAAGAGTTGGCGAGCTCGATAAAAACTGTGCTTTTTTTATTTTCATAGTTTCTAATTTCTTTTTCCAGTTCTCTTTTTTTGTTTAATTTTCTTTTGTAAATAACATTGCTTAAAAGATTATATGCCCCTTCATTGTTAATACAGTTTATATGAACGGCATTGTTCGAAAGTTCAATATCTATGGATTTTTGAGAAACAAAATCCGTTTTAAACCCTGTAATTTGAATAATTCTGTTCTTCAAAATCGACAGGGGAACTGCGATAAATTCTTCAAATGAATCAAATATTTTATTTTTGCTTATCATTATAAAATAATTATATCAAAAGATTTAATTTTTTTGTATAATTATAAAATAAGATTAAGATAAATAAAGGAAAAGTAATGGAAAAGAATTTATACCACGAAATTACCCCCGAAGGTTTCGGAATTGCAATTGAAAAGGGCGAGAATTTGTATCACAAAACTTCCCCTTATCAAGTTGTGGATGTTTTTGAATCAAGGGCGTTCGGAAATGTTCTAACACTGGATGGATTAATGATGGTAACTGAAAAAGATGAGTTTTTTTATCACGAAATGATTGCTCATATTCCCTTGTTAACTCACAATAACCCTAAAAATGTTTTGGTTATTGGAGGAGGGGACGGTGGAACCGTTCGAGAAATTCTAAAACACGAATCAGTGGAACACGTTGATTTGGTTGAAATTGACGAACTTGTGGTTGAGGCGTCGAAAAAATATTTTCCTAAAGTTGCCTTCGAACTTGATAATCCTAAGGTTTCTGTTCTAATTCAAGATGCTATTGATTTTATTAAAGACAAAAAAAATGTTTATGATGTTGTCTTAATTGATTCAACCGATCCAATCGGACCCGGGGTTGGGTTGTTTAATGAGAATTTTTATAATAATGTAAAAAAAGCGCTAAAAAAAGGCGGAATCGTTGTACCTCAAACAGAAGGACCTTTTGCGCAAAGCGAGAATTTCAAAAAAACTTATCAATTGTTAAATAAAGTTTTCAAATTTGTTGCGCCATACGTTGGACCTATGCCGACATACCCCGGAGGATACTGGTCTTGGGGTTTTTGCTCCGATGATGTTGAAATCCCTTCGGTTGATAAAATTGATGTAAATCGAGCTAAAAAAATTGAAAAAACTTGCAAGATTTATAATTTAGCACTCCACGAGGCGGTTTTCAAGGTTCCTAATTTTGTTCGAGAGCTTGCCAATGCTTAAAGGGGAGATAATAATTCCCCCCGATAAATCAATAAGTCATAGAGGTTTGATTTTTGGGGCGCTCACAAAATCAAGAATCGAAATTAAAAATTTATCCCAAGGGCTGGATTGTATTAATACTTTAAATATTCTAAAAAAACTCGGGGTTAAGATTCAGTTTTTATCGGAAAGAAACTTGATTCTGGATAGTTCTAAAGGGTTTTTCGCCGATAAAAAAATTAATCTTGATTGCGGGAACTCAGGAACCACAACAAGACTTTTGGCGGGTGTTTTTGCGTCGTCTAATCTTGATGTGATTTTAAATGGTGATAATAGTCTTATAAAACGTCCTATGGGACGGATTATAAAGCCATTGGAGCTTATGGGAGCAAAAATCGAATCAAATGACAACAAACTTCCCTTAAGAATTATTGGTACCGATTTAAAAGGTATTGCATACAAAAGTCCGATTGCGTCTGCTCAGGTAAAAAGTTGTTTATTGTTGGCAGGGCTCAATGCAAAAGGCGCTACAAAAGTTATTGAACCTATTTTATCAAGAAATCATTCTGAAATTCTATTTAAGTACTTGGGTGCTAAAATTGAGACAGGAAAAGACGAACAAGGTTTTTGGACAAAAATTGAAAAGTCGGAATTGACCCCAAAACCAATTGAAATCCCGGGGGATATTTCTTCAGCTGCGTTTTTTATGGTTGCAGCGGCAATTATTCCCAATTCAAGTGTTTTAATTAAGAATGTCGGGGTAAATCCCACTCGAGACGGGATTATTGATATTTTTAAGCAAGCGCAGATTGATTTTGAGCTTAAGAATAAAAGATTGGTTTCAAATGAGCCTGTAGCAGATATTCTGGTTAATTATACGGAAGATATTAAACCCTTTACAATTAAAGGGGAAATTATTCCAAGATTAATTGATGAAATCCCGATTTTATCGGTTTTAATGACCCAAGCGCAAGGTAGCAGTGTTGTATCAGACGCAAGTGACCTAAGAAATAAAGAATCGGATAGAATTAAAACTATTGTTGAATCTTTTAGGGATTTAGGGGTTTTAATCGAAGAAAAAGAAGACGGGTTTATAATTGAAGGAAAAAAACAATTCAAAAAAAGCGCAAAACTAAAAACGCATTTGGATCATAGACTTGCAATGAGCTATAAAATTTTATCTTTAATTAACCCCGAACCAATTGAAATTGAAGGATTTGATTGTGTTAATACTTCGTTTCCCGAGTTTTTGGAGCTTTTAAACAAACTGGGTTAGGAAATTTGGCTTATTAATTAAAATTATAATTTCAATTAAAGTTAGAATTATGAAAAAATACATTCTAGCTTTAATTCTAATACTATTAATAATTTTAGGATTCTATATTTACAAACTTACGACCTATACTTATATTGAGGCAAAATTTAAAGAACTAAGACCGATTCACAATCGATTGGATGTTTATTACAAAGGAATTGTCATTGGAAAAGCCCGAGAAATTCACCATAGCGATTCTTTTGAACACACAATAATGAAAATTGTGCTGTATCCTAAAAAACTGCTTTTGCCCGATAATAGTGAAGTTTATTTAAAGAAAGAAAAATTCAACAACAAAGAAAAAGATTTTTTAGAGTTAATTTATCCTAAAGAACCATCAAAAACTATGATTGCAAATGGCGCAACCATAAATGGAATCGCCACTTTAGATGTTGAAGTTGAAATGAGAAATCAACATCCAGACGACATTGAGAACTTGAAACAAAACCTTGCAAATAGCGTTCAATCCTTGAGTTATGCTATGGATGGATTAAATGAGATGTTTGGAATTATAAATGGAATTCTATTGGAGAATAAACCCAATTTGTATTCAACTACCAAAGGTTTTAGCAATGTTTCAACCAAAATCGATAATTCTTTAGATAAAAATAAACTTAATAATGTAGTTTCAAACATTGATTCGTCTTTTAACAATATCAATCTGGCACTTGAATCCACCCCTCAAACACTTGAGGACACAAAAGGACTAATGAATAATCTTAATACAATTTCTTGTGGAATAAGAAAAACATTAGGAAAAACAGGCGGCGGATTGAGGTTGTTTTTCGGAAAAGTTATCCAATAGACTTAGTTTTTAGTTTCTATTGGTAATAACCCTTGCAACGTGGACTCCTGAGGCACTGGCTTGCATTAAGCCTCTTGTAACCCCGGCGCCGTCTCCAATTGCAAATAAGTTTTTAACCCCTTTTGTTTCAAGTTCATTGGAAATTAAAACCCGAGCACTGTAGAATTTAACTTCAATCCCGTATAATAAAGTATATCTTGATGCAACACCCGGTGCAATTTTATCAAGGGCATACAGCATTTCAATTATGCTTAAAAGCTGTCTATAAGGTAAAACAAGGCTCAAATCCCCCGGAGTTGCACATTCTAAGGTTGGTTGAATTATGGATTCTTTAATTCTTTGAGGGGTGGAACGACGTCCGTCCAATAAATCCCCGAAACGCTGAACCAAAATCCCGCCTGATAACATATTTGCTAAAGATGCTATATGTTGACCGTATTTAATCGGCTCGTGGAACGGTTCTGTGAATTTTTTTGAAACCAAAAGTGCAAAATTTGTATTGGGAGTTTTTTTATCCGCATATGAATGTCCGTTAACGGTTGAAATCCCGTTGTAGTTTTCATTTACAACTTCACCGTTGGGGTTCATGCAAAATGTTCTAACTTCATCCCCGAAGGTTGGTGCGTGATAAATTAATTTCGATTCATAAAGTCTTGAGGTAATTGGCTCCATAACCGCAGCCGGCAATTCCACACGAACCCCTACGTCAACTGCGTTGTTAACCATTTCAATTTTGTGTTTAATAAATTGTTGACTCAACCAATCAGCCCCTTCTCGACCCGGAGCAACAACCACGTAATCGGCGAAATATTCATTGTTTTTGTTGGTTGTAAAACCTTTAATTGTGTCGTCTTTAATAATTAATTCTTCGACTTGTTCGTTATTTATAATATCAATTCTTGATTCCAGATAATCCTGCATTGATTTTAGAACAGAAAGAGATTTTTCGGTCCCTAAGTGTCTTACAGGGGAATGCACAAGTTTTAACTCGGCTAGTGTAGCTGCTTTTTCAATATCAACAAAATCTGCTCTGTTTGTTCCAAAAACGGTTCTTGTTGCGCCGTGATCAAGATAAATATTGTCGCAATAGCTGATTAAATCCTCAACTTCATTGTATTGCATATAATCCACAAGGTGTCCGCCAACTTCCGGAGTTAAGGTTAATTTGCCGTCGGAAAAAGCTCCTGCGCCGCCCCAGCCGCATAAAAGCCCGCAAGTTTTACAACTCGGACATTTTTTTAAGCCTTCTCTTATAAGGCATTTTCTTTTCTCAATCCTGGCGCCTTTTTCAATTAATAAAACTTTCCAATCAGGTTTTAATTTGGTGATTTCTAAAGCTGTAAAAATCCCGGCAGGACCGCCTCCAACAATTGCAACATTGTACATTCTTATTTCCTTTTAAAATTAAATTACAAACAGGGAAAAAGCATCCTATTTAATTATATAATGAAAAAAAATTCATACAATAAGAAATTTTTGTGTTATTATAAAAATTAACAGTTGGGAGGTTTAATATCGAATTTAAAGAATTCTTACAATCAAAAAAATACAAAAAACTAACAACATCGAAAAAAATTAAATCTAAATTCGAATCAATTTACAAAAACAATTATTGGGCGGATAAAGAGTCTGTGAGCGGTCCGGGGTCCCGAATCGGGGTTACAAAGAGTCTTCGAAAATCTTTAGAATATTTAATTAAACTTTTTAATATAAAAACTTTAATCGATGCTCCCTGCGGGGATATGAACTGGATTTCTCAAATGGATTTTCAAGGAATTAATTATTTAGGGTTCGATATTGTTGGTGAATTGGTCGAAAAAAATCAAAAAAAATTCGAGAATTATTCTAATATTACAGTTGAAAAAAAAGATATTCTAAACGAACCAATTCCTTGTTCGGATTTAATTTTGTGCAGGGATTTAATTATCCACTTCCCGATTGAATCGATCTACAGTTTAATTCGAAACTTTATTCTAAGTGAATCTAAATATTTATTAATAACTCAACACGTAATTCTGGATCCAAAATTTATTCTTAACAAACAAATTGAATTCGGGAAATTTTCATATAGAAACTTAACCAAACCCCCTTTTAATTTTCCAAATCCTCTGTTTTTAATTCCTGAGGACAGTTTCGATAGAAGATCCGAGAGATTTTTGGCTTTTTATGAGTTAGCTGAGCTAAAAAAATATTTATAGAATTATATACGCAAGAAAGTGGAAAATTTTTTAATTTCCTTGCATCTATATGTTTTTTTGCGTAAAATTAATTTATTAAGAATGGAGCAGACGTAAATGAAAAAAATATTTTTTAACATTATTGCAATTATTGCCTTAGCCTTGGTTAGTGCGCCTGCTATGGCACAATACGAACTGGAACAGGGTCCAAGCAGCTATCCTGATTTGCCGCCTGATCATTGGGCATATGAGGCAGTTACTTTTTTGACCGATAACAAAGTGGTTGTGGGCTATCCGGACGGTTTGTATCGTCCCGACCAAAAAGTTACAAGAGCCGAGTTCTCGACTATGGTTATTAAAGCTTTAGGGTTGTATGAAAAAGAAACTCCTAAACTTTTTGAATATTCCGATATTGAAAACCACTGGGCTAACAGAAATATTCAAGTTGCCTCTTATTACGGGCTTGTAAATGGTTATCCCAATTCAATGTTTAAACCAAACGCAGATGTAACAAGAATTGAAGCTTTGTTGGTTGTATTAAACGCACTTAAACCGGAACCGTTGGACGCTGAACAAGCTCGCAACTTTGTTTCAATTTATCAAGATTATACAGAAATTCCAAATTGGGCATTAATTCAAGCAGGACAAGCTCAAATGCTTGGTTTGGTTTATAATACACCGGGACACGAAACCACCCTTGAACCTTTAAGACCTGCAACAAGAGGTGAATTGGCTAAATTTATCTATAATATGTTAGAGGCTGTTCAAAAAATACCTTCGGATAAACTTAAAGACGAAGTTAAGAAAACAAAATCAGAAACAGGATATGTTCTTGATAATGTATATTACGATGAAGATTATGCGGTAATTCCTGAAGGAACAATTCTTCCAATGACAATTGATACTTGTATGAATACGGCTAAAGTTCAAGAAGGTCAGGAATTCGTTGCAAAAGCGCCTTACAACTTTGTTACAAGGGAAAAATTAATCGTTGTTCCTGTTGGATTGGCGGTTAGCGGAAAAGTTCATAAAGTTACCCGTCCGCATAAATTCCTAAGCAACGGTTCAATGGCACTTACAATATCTAATGTTATTGATAACAAAGGACACGAAGATTTACAAGTCGTTTCGGCGGTTGGTGAAAGAAAAGCCGATATGAGAATCATAAGAAACGACCCTTATTTAACAAGAACAAGATACAACGTTGTAAGAGGACAAAACGAATATATCCACAAAGGACAAAGAATCGATTTTGTACTATTGGAACCTTTAAGGGTTAAAGTTTACAACAAAGACGATATGTAGAATAAAAAAATATAATAAATGCCCTAATTAAATTAGGGCATTATTTTTTGAATGATTTAATTAAACTTACAAAAGATGTTATTCCGAGTCCTACTGTTATTAAGGACAAAACATTATGAAAATTCAGGTTTTTATTGTCTTTTTTATCGATTTTATAAATTATATGGGGATTTTCTTCTTGTCTTTTAACAAGAGTATCGCTTAAGGGTGTTTTTGAAATTTGCGGAACGTCCACAACTCCAACCTCGGGTCTTTTGTATTCTCTTTTTGGTTTTTTTATTGTTAAAACCTCCTCGGACTTAGCCGTGCTCGGTTTCGGTTGTTTAATTGTTTGTAGTGTCGTTTCCATAAATCAATAAAAACAAAATGATAAAAATTATTGCTCATTGAATTTAATTCTAATAGTTGTTATAATCTTTTTTATAGTTGCAGGGGTAAAAATATGGCTAAAGCTTATAAGGCAAAATGGATAATTCCTTCAGACGGCAATGTTTATGAATCTTGTGCTCTTATTGTTGATGAGGGTAAGATTCAAGAAATTGTAAAACAAGAAAATTTAGAACCCGGTCTTTATGCTCATATTAAAGACTTTGGAAACTCTGTAATTACCCCCGGGTTTGTCAATTTGCACAATCATTTGCAATATAGTGAAATAAGAAAAAATAAAACAGATTTAAAAGCCGGATTGAAAAAACTTTATACAATTTTTAAAAAAAATTATTTTCTGGCGGGGATTTCTAAAAAATCTTTCATTTATCGACTATCAAATCTTTTGAGCGATTATTTTTGTCTTAATCGAGACGAAAAAATTGCGTCTTTTAAAAAAGGGGTAGAGCAGAGCTTGTTGTCGGGTTCAACCGCTGTTGCGCAGTTATCTAAAGAAAGCAAATATTTTAATATTCTCAATGAAATGCCCCTTAAAACCTATTTGTTTTTTGAACTCTTCTCAGACTCGGTTGAAACAAGCAAGGACGAGTTTCGACAAATTAAGAAAAAAATTGATAAACTAAAAATGCAAAAATCGGACAATACTTTTGTCGGAGTTGCGCCTCATAGTGTTTGTTGTGTTCATAAAAGATTATTTAAGATTCTGGTTAAATATTGCAAAAAACACAATATCCTAATGACGATTCGTCTTGGTGAATCAATTGAGGAAATGGATTGGTTAAAACACGGTTTTTCAGACGTTGATTTATTGAATGAATTTACGGGTCATAAAAAATTCGAACCAATGGAAAAAGAACTTAGCCCTGTGTGTTATTTGGAAAAATTAGGGGTTTTATCAAAACAACTCATAATTTCATATGGAAACTACCTTTCCTGTTGTGATTTGGAGCTTTTAAGAACAAATAAAGTTTCTTTGGCTTATTGTCCTCGAGTAAGCGATAATTTGCACAATAATAAACTCGATTTTGATAAAGTTCTGGATTATTTTCAAGGAAGATTCGGCTTTGGGGTTAATTCTTTAGCTTTTAATTCGGATTTATCTTTGTTAAATGAGCTTAAATATGTTAATCAAGGGCAATTGGGGGTTGTTGAAGCGATAAAATACTTAACAATAATCCCTGCTAAAATTTTGAGGTTGAATAATATAATCGGTTCCTTAGAAGCCGACAAAGACGCTGATTTTAATGTTTTTAAACTCAATGAGGGCGAGGATTACAACGCACTTTTGGATAAATCTTATCCTTATTTCGTTTATATAAACGGAAAAAAAGTTGTCAAAGAAGGCAAATTAAATATCAAGAATTAAACTGTTGAATAATTCTTGAATAAGAGTTAGAATATTAAGAAATATAAAAAAAGGTAGCAAAAAATTTTTTTTATGTGTTTTATAATAAAAAACACAACTTTTGGAGAGTAAAATGAGTAACGATATAACCGGAATAGACGGCTATACAAATACAAAGAACTATATTACCAACAATTATCAACCTGTTTGTAAAACCGAGAAAAAAGATTCAATTGAAGTTGATAAATCTTCAATGATTGCGCTTGGATTTTTGGGTCAAGCAAAAGTAAATCTTGATAACAATAGAATCCATAATTCGGTTGAAAAATTTCTTAATGATCCCAATAAAGTTGAATATTATAATGATTTTTGCGATGATTTGGTTTTAAAAGGACACAGTTTAGAAAGCGCAATTTACAACACTGATTTGGTTTTTGAAGTGCTTAAAGATAAAAAAATATATTAAAAATAGGAAACCCCAATGGAAGTATCAAATTCAAATTTAACAATTCTTTCCCACCCCCTTGTTTCACATAATTTATCGATTATTCGAGACGAAAAAACAGATAGTGAAAAATTTAGAAACGCTGTTAAGAAAATTTCTTATTGTTTAATCCTGGAGGCATCAAAAAATCTTCCAACCGTAAAAAAAGAAATTAAAACGCCTTTGGAATTAACAACTTGTGAAGTTTTTGATACAAATTCTCAAATTATCATCGCTCCAATTCTAAGGGCGGGTTTAATTTTCTCAGATATTGCAATTGAACTTTTGCCTTTTTCCAACGTCCACCACATCGGAATGTATCGCAACGAGGATAATTTAGAGCCCGTTTGGTATTATGATAAAAAGAAAAAAATTATTGATAATAAAAATAATGCTTATGTATTAATCCTTGATCCAATGCTTGCAACCGGAAATAGTGCGGTTGATACAATTAAAAACTTTATTCAAAAAGGGGTTTTAGAGGAAAATATCACTTTTGTAAGTTTAATTTCAGCGCCTTGTGGGGTTAATAAGATTCTGGATAAATATAATAAAGTAAAAATTATTACAGGATGCTTAGACAAAGAATTAAACTCCAAAGGCTATATTCTGCCCGGGTTGGGGGATGCC
>CANAIK010000023.1 GCA_947361225.1 uncultured bacterium | reverse complement strand
TGCAGCAAGTTTCAACTTCTTTGTTAGCGCAAGCTAACCAAGCACCCGGAATTGCACTAAGTCTGGTGTAAAGGTAAAAAAATACAATAGGCTTTAATAAAAATCTAACTGGTGATGGCAATACAGTGGGTTAAACTTAGGTTTAACCCTTTTTTTTATTTAAAAAGAGGGATTTAATCCCTCTTTTTCTAGAGTGAGTTTCGATAAATTTCACTAACGGCGTTTCTATCTGCTTTAGTTGGCGCAATTTGCAATAACCCTTCTAAAGACGGTGTTGTAAAGGCTAAATCGGTTAGTTTTTCGATATCTTCTTCGCTAAATCCTTCATCTTTTAGTTTGTTTGGAACTCCAACCGATTGCAGCCAATTATAAATCGCATTTGCAACTTCCTTAGCGTTTGAATCTACAGAAATTGTTGGAGCGATTGGTTTTAGGATATAGTTTAGTGTTTCTTTTTTAGTTTCCCAAATATTCTCAATTACCGCAGGCAACAAAATTGCTAACCCTAAACCGTGGGATAATTCGTGTTTAATCGCCGATAGTGGGTGTTCAAGAGCGTGGGTGTAGTGTAATAAACCGTTATCAAAACAAACCCCGCCTAACATTGCACCATAAGCAAGGAAATATCTTGCTTTAAGGTCATTTGAATCTTTAAGTGCTTGGGGTAAGTATTTTGCCACCATTTCGATAACTTCTTTTGCTAAACAAATTGTATATGGAGTTGCAACTTTACTTGTCGCAGCCTCAATTACGTGGTTAACTGCGTCAATTGAAACATATTTTGTTTGTTTATCGCTTAACTTAACCATAAGTTGAGGATCGTCAATTGCGTATGTCGGATAAATGCAATCATAAGCAATTGCGGGTTTGTAGTCTTTTTCAACAATTGTTGCAACGGCAAATCTGTTGGTTTCTGTTCCTGTTCCGTGGGTTAAGTTTATTGCGACAATTGGAACTGCTTTGTTTGGTGTGAATTTGAATTCGTAAATATCATTAGCGCACTTATCTTTGTATTCAAGTAATATTGCAACTGATTTTCCTGCGTCTGTTGGAGATCCTCCTCCAATTGCAATTACTGCTTGGGCTTTAAAATCACGAGCAAGTTTAGCAGCCTCGTCTATTGATTCGTTTGTAGGATTTGGAGTAACTTTATCGTAGTTAATATACTCAATTTTGTGGTTTTTAAGTGCTTTTTCAACAACATCCCAGGCGCCTGTTGATTTATAAGCGTTTTTTCCTGACATTACAACAAGTTTATCAACCCCTTGGTTTTTTAGTTGAGCTAGAATATCCTCAATTTTGTTAATTGCTCCGACCCCAAAATAAACAAGTGTTCTTGTTCGAATTTCTTTAATTTCGTTAATATCGATTTCTTTTTCCCACATAGAATCCTCCTTATCTGTAGTTTGTAAATTGTAAAGGTGCGTCAATTGCGTCTTCTTTTTGTTTTATTACCTTAATCACCTCTTGCAGGTCGTCTTTATTTTTTCCGGATACTCGAACACTATCCCCTTGAATTGAACTTTGAACTTTTAGTTTTGTATCTTTAATAAAACCTGTAATTTTTTTCGCTAATTCGGTCGTTAAACCTTTTTTTAGCTTAATCGATTGTTTAACCGCTCCGCCAAGTGCGGGTTCAATTTTACCGGGGTCCAGAATTTTTAAACTCAAGTTTCTTTTAACAATTTTTGATTGCAGGATATCGAAAATATTCTTAAGTTTCATCTCATCCCCTGTTGTAATAAGAATTTCTTTATCCTCAATAAGTTCAATATCGGATTTTGAATCTTTTAAGTCAAATCTTGTTGAAAGTTCTCTTTTTACTTGATCCAGTGCGTTTATAAGTTCTTGTTTGTCAAATTCCGAAACAATATCAAAACTTGCATCTTTTGCCATTTAAAAATCCTCCCCCTATCTTTTATTTTAGTATATCATATTTTTTAACAATATCATCAATTCTTTTTTTGTAAGTTTTTTTATCAACAAAATCAATATCTAAAAAATCTTGGGTTTCGATTGAAAAATATCTCATTTTAATGTTTTCGCTTTTAACAATTTCACTTAAACAATACAAATAAACAATTGTTTGAAGGTCGTTTTTTGCGTCTTTTGGAATATTTAGGGTTTTCCAATCATAAATAATATAATTATCATTTTTTTTATAAATTGCGTCGAATCGACCAACTAAAAAATAATCCGAGTTGTTATCCAGTTTTTCTTTAATTAAAAAAGAATATTCGGTCTTAATAAAATTCGTTTTTTTGTCTTCTAAGTGATTCTTTAGTTTTTCCCAAATCAATTGTTCGTCATTTTTCAATTCAAGGGCGATTTTTTGTGTTTCAATTCCTCGTAAATAAGTATTTATAAGACTGTGGAATTTTTGACCAAGAAGCGTCCTATCGTCTTTTTTTGTTAAATAAAGATTATTAACATATCGATTAATAAACTCCTTCGGGTTTTTATCCAATAGTTTTAAGGAATTAGCGCTAAAAGTATCAATTAATTTTGTCATATAAACCCTCGAAAATTTGCGATTTTTCGTACTTTTTTAACTTCGAATAATACTTATATTCTTTAGCCACCGATAAATAAAGCCGTTTTTTGGCTCTTGTAATTCCAACATAAATTAACCTAAAATTTTCTTCTACAATATCTTTTTTAAGTTCGTAGTCGGTTTTTGGGTGTTTTTTCACTTTCTGGATGAATTTGGAGTTCTCTTTAAGCTTATTTTTCTCAATATCCAAACACAAATTATCCTCGATAAGTTCAGGGATAAAAACATAGTTAAATTCGTCGCCTTTGGATTTATGGAGGGTCATAATCTGCGTTTTTGAATTTTTTATATCGTCGTCTTTAGGAGCAAAGAACTTGATATTGGAAAAATTGTTCTTATATTGAATTTCTCTTAGTTTTAGGACAGTATCCTCGAAAGTTTTTTGATTCAATCTAATTTTTTTTGCAATCGTTGCAATTAAAGCGATATTTTCTTTTTGAGGGGAGTTGGAAAAATAATAAGACCCTATTTCATAAACTAAATCATAAATTGAATAATGATTTTTGTATAAAAAATACGTTAAATCCCACCAGAGTTGAGATTCATAGCTGTCTGTTGAAAAAAACGGTTTATTTAAACTATTAATGTAGTTAAGCTCCGAAAACTCTAAAAACCCGAGCTCGAACAATTCTTGAGCGATTTTTTTTACGATTTTTATATCAAAAGGATTCTTTATTGATTCTAATACCAGAAGACAAATACTATAAACCGGATTGTTAATTAAACTTTCGGATTTTTTGTAGGTTTTAATTGAGTTATCCTCCAATAAACCAACCCATTTATTAATTGCAAAATTACTTCTTGTAAGAATCGCAATTGTTGCGTTTTTGTCATTTTTTAGGATTTCTTTAATTTCTTTAACAATAAAACTGTTTTCTTCTTGTTCTCGGTCAAACTCAAGAAGTTTGTAAGCTCTTTTATCAATAAGATTAACCCCTTTAACAGGTTTCATATAAAGGGAGCTAAAAGCATCAATTTTTTTTTGAAAGGCATAATCAACCGTTTCATTGGCGCAATCTAAGATTCCTGTTGCGCAGCGCTGGCATTTGTCCATTACAACATTAGTTGAGTTTTTGATAAATTCCCGAAAACCCTTGACGTCTGAGTTTGTGAATGTTGAAGTTATTGCTTGATTAATATCCCCGCATCGAATAATATTACCCCACTTTCCACCTAAGAGTGAAATTAGGTTTTGTTGCGGGGCGCTTGAATCCTGGGCTTCGTCTTCTATTATAATTTTTGTTAGTTCTTGATAATAATTAAGAATATCAGGATTCTCCCTTAAAAGTTTCAAACTCAACAAAAGCAAATCGTCATAATCAAGCAAATTTTCCTCTTTTAGCTTTTTTTGATAAAAAGAAAAGACATTGAGGAAAAGTTTGTTGGAACAATCAAAATAACCTATCGAAAGTTCGTTTTTGTAGGTTGAAATTGCGCTTTCGTATAAATCCTGCTTGTCTTTTGGAATTCCAAGAGAAAGGATAATATCCCCTAAGATTGCGCTTTTTTTTAATTCGTCTATAATTTCAAAATCAGCGTCCAGGTTAAGTTTTGAATAATTATTGTTTTCTTTTATAATTCTTAGGGCTAAACCGTGGATTGTAGAAATTGAGGGAAGTTCGTCTAAGGCTGGATAATTATTTTTAATCCTTTCTTTAAAGTTTCTTGCAGCAGATTCCATATAAGTTAAGACAAAAATATTTTTAGGTGTGATATCTTGAAAAATTTTGCCTTCTAAAAGTTTATCAACCAGAAGAAGAAGGATTGTGGTTTTTCCGGACCCTGCTGCAGCGCTGATTGCAAGTTTTCCTCCTTTGTAGTTTAAAACTTCTTTTTGATCGTCTCTTGGGGTAATTTTTTTTTGTTCTTTTTTTTCGGTTTTTGTATTAAAAGAGAAAAACTTATCGATTCCAACGATATTCTCAACCCCTAAACTGTCATAAACACTTGAGAATAGGAAAGTTTTTTTGGATAGTAAATTAAGCTTATAAAGAATTCTTGCAGTTCTGTCTTTTGTAAGTTCGATGTTATCTTCAAGTTCAAAAGTCTTTTTAGACCAGGTTTTTTGCAAAACCCAAGCGTTGTACAGGGGAC
Organism: uncultured bacterium; assembly: GCA_947361225.1. Classification (GTDB taxonomy): domain Bacteria; phylum Cyanobacteriota; class Vampirovibrionia; order Gastranaerophilales; family Gastranaerophilaceae; genus RUG14156. The sequence continues at coordinate 19,181 of CANAIK010000023.1, read as the reverse complement.
CTATGTCTTGTTTTATCCAGGAATCAGAACTTGCGTCTATTAAGAATTGATATTTTGTTTGATAAGTGTAATCGATAATTTTTTGCGCAGTTGATACAACAATTGAATCCTCATCGATTTCATCGTCCGACAAAGGATTTTCCGACATTAAGGTGTTTTCCAGTTGATTAATTAACTCTAAATTTGTTACTTCAAGTTTAAAAACATCCTCAAAATCACAAATTTGTTTTAATAGCTGATTAATTTTAATAATATTTTTTTGATTCTCAAGGTTGAATTGAACCCTCCTTGAAACAATTTCAATTAATTGGGTTGATAGTTTTTCTAATCTTATTTTTTCGTAAATTTCAACTAATTCAAAAAATTCTTCTTTTTTTTCTTCTTTTATAAACTCGAAAATATTTAAACCCTTAAAATCCCTTTGTAATTTGTATTGTTGGATAATTTTTATCGATTCTTTTTTGTTGAAATTTAAAAGCTCGATAAAAATTCCTTTAAGAATATAGGCTGAAATATCTTCGTTGTTTTTATCATTAATAATTTTTAAAAACTCCAGGATAAACCCGATTAATTTATTCTCGTTTAGTTTTTCGTTTTTGGATAAATAATTAAAAGTTAAACCTGTTTTATCAAGTGCGCTTTTTAAATACTCGTCGACTAAAGGGGTAATAATTGCAATTTCACTTTTTAAAACACCACTTTTTAATAATTTTTTAATTTCCTCGATTGTTTTATCAATCATTTCATTGCGCTGTAGAAAAGTTTTTGTAATAATCGAATCCGATTCAATTGGAATGTTATTTTTAACATTCTCTATAATTTGGAGCTCTTTTTTTGTAGGTTCGATTCTTATTTCTTTCTCGTTTAAAAATTTTTCGAAATTAATGTTAATTGCGCCTAAATACCCAAGTCTTGTAGAACCAAGGGAATCATAGCCGATAAAGAATTCTTTGGTTGAATTCTTAATATATTCTAAATAACTCACAAGAACAGGGGTTATTTCATCCCCGTCGTCCAAAAAAACATATTCGAATTGATTGTCAATTTTTTTATATAAAAACTCAAATAAATTAATTTGTCGAATAAAATCAAAAGCCCGATAATCAATGGTTTTAATTTTGTATTTGTTTATTGCTTGCTGCGCTTCAAGACAATACGGCTCTTTTAGAATTTCGTTTCTATAATCAAGTTCTTGTTTAGATAAATTATTTAAATTAATTAAAGAATTTCTTCGATAAAGCTGTTGTAATAAACTTGTATTGGAATTATACCCTTTAAAATCGATTTCTTTAATACAGCTGCGAAAAATATACTGACTAATTTCCAAACCCGATAAATAAGGGATAATTTTTCGATTATTGTTATCTTTAATCGAGTTTTCAATAATTGCCCAGTTGTTAAGAATTGTATTATAAACTAATCCATAAAAACTGTAGATTTTTATTTCCCCAATTGATCCATAGTCTGATTTTTGTTTAATTTTGTCTATAAATTCCTTCTTTTTTTTGGAATTTTGAACCAAAACCAGAATTTTTTGTGCGTCCACCCCTTTTTTTAAAAGTTTTAAGTATTCAATAGCTAAAAGCTCACTTCGATTTGTGTTGCAAGGGGCATTAATAATCATAGAATATCCCCCGGGTCAATATCTACAACAAGTTTAATGTCGCTGGGAAGTTTTAGCGCCCGAATAAACTTAAGAATCGTCCTATGACCCTTTAAGTCGAGTTTGTTTTTAATTAAGATATTAAATCTGTATTCATCTTTAATTTTATTAATCACACAAGGACTCGGACCAAGCGGGATAATAGTTTCATCCAGGGAAAGTTTTTTTATAAACTCGGATAAGAATAACTCAATTTCGGATATGGATTTTTGCGCTCTAATTTCATTTTTTGCACTCACAACAATCCTTATAATTTTTGAAAACGGCGGATAATCAAGCAATTCTCTAAGTTCAATTTCGCTTTCGTAAAAAGTATCAAAATCCTGTTCTTTTGCGTTAATTAAAAAAGAGTTTTCAGCGTTGTAGGTTTGAAAAATTACTTTTCCTTGCTTTTCTCCTCTGCCTGATCGACCTGCAACCTGCGTAAGGATTGAAAAACCACGTTCCGAGCTTTTATAATCAGGTAAATTAAAGCTCAAATCAGCATTAATAACCCCAACCAAAGTGCAGTTTTTGTTGTCCAGTCCTTTTGCAATCATTTGCGTTCCAATTAAGATATCGATTTCACCTTGCTGGAATTTTTGCAAGATTTCTATATGTTCGTTTTTTTTGCTCATTGAATCGGAATCAAGCCTTGCAATTCTGTAGTTGGGGAAGGTTTCTTGCGCTAGAATTTCCACTTTTTCACTTCCCAAACCAAAATGTTCAAGCGCAACTGACCCGCATTTGGGGCAGTTTTTTTCATTGTAATCATAGTTGCAATAATGACACTTGTAGGAATTTGTTTTAATGTGATAAATTAAAGGAATAGCACATTTAGGACAATGAACAACTTCCCCGCATTCTAAACATTGCGTATAGGAACTATAACCCCTTCTGTTTATTAAAAAAATTGCCTGAGCTCCTTTTTCCACTGTTTCAATAGTATTTTTGATTAAGGTTCTTGAGAACATTGAAAAATTCTTCTCGGCTCTTTCTCCTCTCATATCGATAATATAAGCATTTGCAAGTTGAGCGTTATTGTATCTTTCTTTTAGTTTAAATAATGAATTTGTGTTAATCGCTTCATAATAACTTTCAATTGAAGGGGTGGCGGAGCCTAAGATTAGTTTTGCGTTATATAGTTCACAAAGTTTTTTTGCAACATCTTTTGCGTTGTATCTTGGGTTCGGCATTGTTTGTTTGTAGCTGGAATCGTGTTCTTCATCGATTATTATCAGCCCTAAATCCTTAATTGGTGCAAAAATTGCACTTCTTGCGCCAAATAGAATTTTTATTTCATTATTTTTTAACTTAACCCAGGTTTCATATTTTTTGGATTCAGTTATTGAACTATGCCAGATTGCAACAGATTGAGCTCCGAATCTTTCAATTGATCGCATTGTAAGTTGTGATACAAGGGCAATTTCAGGAGCCAAAAAAATAACGTTTTTCCCTTGTTTAATCGTATCTTCAATTAACTTAAAGTAAATTTCAGTTTTCCCTGACCCTGTAATTCCATATAAAAGAGAGGTTTTTGCGTTTATTTTTTTAATTTCTTGATAAACTTTTTCTTGTGTAGTAGAAAGCTGGTTTTTGGTTTTTAGTTGTTCAATTTCATAAATTTTATCTTTTATTTTTGGTTTTCTATATTTTTTTAGGTTCTTTTCGAAAAATTTTTGAGGGAGTGCTGTTTTTAAAACCGTCTGAATGTCGCAAAAATAGTAACTTGCAACCCATTCTAAAAGATTGAGGTAAGAAAGACTAAAAAGAGGGTCTTTTTCTAATATTTCCGCAATTTCTTTAGCTTTAATCCCGGATTCAAGGTAATCGCTAAATCCAACAATAAAACCCTTTAAATTCTGCTTTCGATTCCCGAAAGGGATTGAAACCGCTTGTCCTATTTTAATTTCCTCTTTTAAAGCTTCCGGAATCAAATAGCTAAAGGTTTTTGTTCCAAGTTTATTAATATCAACCAGAACTTGTGCGTATTTCATTTATTTGACAAGCTCCAAGGGTCTTTTTGTTTCAATATCAATCATTGTAAAAACACTTTTGACTGTTTCAAGGGTGTCTGAAAAGTCGCTGTTTTGAGGTAAAACCTTAATTTCTGTTTGATTCTGGTATCTTTTTGTTACGGTTAACAAGTAGAATTTTGAATTAGCAGAGAATAGAATATATCCGTTTTTTGTTTGAATTTCAACAACATTAAACCTGTCATTCGAACTTAGTGCGCTAAGTGCTATCATATAAAGATTATCGGCAGCTATCGGATAAAGTTTGTAGTAATTATTAAGCTCAAAACCAAAGCAAATAGAGAACATAAAACAAATTGTAATTAAAATTTTTTTCATTATTTTTCCATCCAGGTTTTTCCAACACTAATATCCACCCTTAAAGGCACATTGAGAACATTATTTATAGAATCGTTAAGTTCCATTGAATCAATAACAAGTTTTTTTATTTCCTCAATTTCATTATCCAAAACTTCAAGAACAAGTTCATCGTGAATTTGAAGGATGATTCTAGAATTATAATTTTCCAGTTTCCGACTTAAATCAACCATTGCAATTTTTATAATATCGGCGCTTGACCCCTGCAATGGCGCATTAATTGCCGCCCTAAGAGCAAATTCTCTAATTTTTGCGTTTCTTGAGTTAATTTGATCTCCCAAATATCTTCTTCTTCCCCACAAAGTTTCAACCCAGCCTTGAGTTTGAACTTTTTCTAAGGTTTTATTAATATAACCTAAAATCCCCGGGTAAGTTTCATAGTATCTGTCAATTAAATTTGCAGCCTCCCCCGGGGTTATTCCTAAGGTAGAAGAAAGTCCAAATCTTGTTTGTCCGTAAATTATTCCAAAGTTTACGGTCTTTGCTTTTCTTCTTTGTTCTTTAGTAACCTCGGATTCTTTAATATTAAAAATTCTAGAGGCCGTAATTGTGTGGATATCAAGATTATTCTTGAATGCATTAACTAAAGTTTCGTCTTTAGAGTAATGCGCAAGGAGTCTTAATTCCACCTGAGAATAATCAGCGCTTAGAATCGAGCTGTTTTTGGAATCGGGAATAAAAGCACTTCGAATTCTGCTTGAGAACTCTGTTCTTATTGGAATATTCTGTAAATTAGGATCCGAAGAAGACAATCTTCCTGTTGTTGTTACGATTTGATTAAAGTGGGTGTGAATTTTCCCGTCTTTTTTAATTAATTTTAAAAGTGCGTCAATATATGTTGTTTTTAGTTTCATTAATTGTCTGTGTTCTAGAATCCACCTTGCAATTTCATAATCAAGAGCCAACTCATCAAGGATTTTTGCGTTTGTTGAATATGTTCCTGATTTTCCTTTTTTCTTTGGTTTTATTTGCAGTTTGTCGAATAAAACCTCGGAAACCTGTTTTGGGGAGTTGATATTAAAGGTTGTGTTTGTGTAGTTGTAAATTTTTGTTTCCAATTCTTTAACTTTAACATCAATTTCAACCCCGATTTTTTTTAAGCAATCTTTGTCAATAAAAACCCCTGTTTTTTCTATTGTTTCAAGAACATAAGCCAGAGGAAGCTCAATTTTTTCCAATAATTCCAACTCTTTTGTACTTAATGTTTTTTTGTAGAAATTATCTAAATCAAGTAAATAAGAACACAACAAATAATAGTCGTTTTCATCAACAATAATATCCAAACATTCATTAATTTGCGTTATAAGGTCGTGTTTTCGACTTGAATCCTTGATATAGCTTGAAAGTTGAATATCAGATATAATTCCTTTAACAAAAGAAACTTCTTTAATTCCATAAACGATTTTTTTAATATTTTCTTGTTCGATAATTTTTTTTGCTTCAACTAAAGTTGTTTTAACAACAAAATTGTCATATGCGATATAACAATAATCTTTATCAATAAAATCGAGCAAAAATCCGATTGTTCCCTCTTTTATTGTATCTAAAGGGGAAATATCTTTAAATCGAACAATTTTTTTAACCTCTTTTTTAACTTCTTGGAATAATCCAAGTTGAACTTCTTCTTCGTTTTTGGTTGTTGCGCAGGATTTATCGGTATTAAAAGGGGATAACAATTTATCAATGTTTTTAATGTATGAATAAAACTGCATTTTTTTAAAAAACTCAAGAACCCTTGATTTATCAGGAATTGAAAGACAACAAGAATTAAAATCGAATTCAATATCAAGATTCTTTACAATTGTTGCTAAAAATTGGGATAAATATGCATTATCTTTGCCTTCGATTAATTTTTCCTTTAAGGATTTTTTTGTAATTTTATCAATATTGTTATAAATTTCATCTAAGGTTTTATATTGCGCCAAAAGACTTTGAGCGCTTTTTGGTCCGATTCCTTTAATGCCTGGGATATTATCCGAACTATCTCCGCACAAAGCTTTGTAATCAACAACTTGATTAGGATAAACGCCCAGATTCTCAAAGACTTTTTCTTTGTTAAATTTGTTAATTTCCCCTTTTTGCGGAATTAACACGGTTGTAAGACCCTTGTCATCAACAAGTTGGAAACTGTCTTTATCGCCTGTTAGGATATAGGTTTTATGACCCCCCCTGGACGCTTGTTCAACAATAGTTCCGATTACATCGTCTCCTTCGTAATCTTCTTTTGTGTAAATCGGAATATCAAGAGCGCTTAACCCTTCTTTAATTAATTCGAGCTGGGATCTTAAAGAATCCGGCATTGAAAGTCTGTTTGCTTTATAATCCTCATACTTTTCAAGTCGAAAAGTGGCTTTTGAAACATCGAATGCTACAGCTATAGAATTAGGATGAATATTTAGTTTTTTATCGGTTAATAAATCAAAAATTGCCTTAAAAAAACCCCAAACCGCCCAGGTTGGAATGTGATCGGTTGTTTGCATATTCGTTCTTTCAAGCGCAAAGAACATTCGAAACGCCAAAGCGTGTCCGTCAATTAGAATTAAAGTTTTCTTATCTTCCATTTAAAAAACAGCTCCTTTATAGATATTCTACTATAAAATTAGCCAGTTCAGTTTCAATTTTTAAGATTTCTTTACTATTATTGTATTTAAGTGCACTTTGAATTCTCTTTTTTTTAATTGTTGTTGTAATACAAGATTTATTTTTGCAAATATATAAACTTCGCCCTAGTTCTTTGGAATTTGGATTTAGTTTTAAGGTGTTGTCTTTTAGTTTTGTAATTTTTAGCATTAAATCCCGATTTTTGAGTTCCCTGCAGCCCTGACATTTTCTTTCTATCATTTAATCGCCTTTATAAACGCTGTTTTTGAATTTATTGTGACATTTTTGTTGTTAAGTGCTTTTTGAACTTCTTTTATATAAACATCCACTTCTTCTTCGTCAAAATATTCCAAAAATCTTTGTTTCATTGTTTTTTGATTCGGCCCCGGGGGAGTTAAAAACCACTTTTCGATTCCTTCTTTAGAAACTATGTAATTAGAAGTCACAGTTTCGATTCTTACTTTAACATCGATAAAACCGCTTTCTTGCAAGTCGTCTGTTAAGGTTTCGTGGTTAAAATTAACAAGAGCGTCCTCGGGGTCTTCCATCATATCTTTTTCGGCTTCTTTAAATTCACAATAATTGGTAATTTGATTTGGTTTTAGAAGTTCATAATACCTTGTGTTCTGAGAAATTATCGGCTCGAATCCAACGTAGATTCCATCTGGTTTTAGAATGCGATAAATTTCCCCAAAAGCTAGAGGTTTGTTTATAACGTGAACCAAAACAGATCGGGTGAGCGCTCTATCAATTGTTGAAGTTTTTTTTCGAATATTTGTAATGTTGCACTTAAGAAAACTTGCGCAGTTTTTAACATTCAAATTCTCAAGCAATTGTTGACATTCGTCTAAACAACCTTTGTATTTATCTGAAAAAATTACTTCAACGTTATCTTCGAATTGTTCAATAACTCCAAATCCCAAAAGCCCTGATCCGCAGCCAAGGTCAATAACTTTTTGTCCGGGGTAAATTTCAGCTAAATTAATAAGCTCATTTCTTAATTGGATTAACCAATTTATTGTTTGGGTTTTTTGGGTTTCGTCCATATAATCAAATCTGGTTTGTTTAAGCCATTGAGCCCAGTTTTTACATACTTTTTCCATTTTATCCTCCAAAAACGGTATTTCGAATTTTGGTAGTGACATTTAACTTTTTAACATTTATAATTAATTCTATGATACCGCAAGAACAAAATTTATTAAACAATATTAGATATCTTACCATGATGTTCGAGATTAGCACAATTGCAAATCAAACAGATAGTTTATATGAACTATTGGAGGCTATTAAAAACTATATCCAAAAATCAACCAACGGTGCTGACACGGTTTTTTACGTTCTTGAAGACGAACATTATAAAATTATTGATTATGACAAAAATCCACAATTAAACGAATTTTTTGATTGCACTCAAAGCAACGTTCCTTTCTGGGATTCGGTTAAAAGTTCCAAATTCTCTAAATTGAGTGAGGATAATGGAATCAATTTATTTAAATCGTTTATTGAAACAACTTCTTTATCTTTATTCAAACCAACTCACATTCGAGTGTTTTTCGATAAAAAAACTCCTGTTTGTTTTTGTTTTATTAAAGAAAATCCGGATTCTTTCATTGATAATGAAAAAACGGAAAATTTGAACTGTGTTTTTGATTATTTAGAACCTATAATAATTAAATATTTTAAAAGAATAAAAAAAGAACAAGAAGTTCATACTTTGCAAAAATCGCTGCATAATATTTCAATTCTTTATAATATTTCACAAGCCGTTAATTTTATTGATGATTTAAAAAGGCTTTTGCAGGTGATTATTCAAAAAGCACTTGTAACCCTTGATGCTGAAAAAGGTTCTTTAATGCTTTATGATTACTCCCAAAACACCCTTCAAGTAAGGATTGTTTCAGGGTTGGCGGATAAAAAACTTGAAGAATCAATTAACAACGGAGCTGTTCAATGCGCTAAAATTGCCGTTGGGGAAGGGATTGCAGGAACTGTTTTTTCGGAAAGAAAACCGATAATTACAAACCTGGGTTCAGCGGACCCAAGATTTGCAATTAAGGAAAGTCTTGCTAATACAAAATCTTTGTTGTGCGTTCCTTTAATTGCCAAGGGCGAAGCAATCGGGGTTATTAATATTACCAATAAAAAACACGATAAACTCTTTAACCAAAAGGATCTTGAGTTTATAACTTCACTAGCAAACCAAGCCGCAATTGCAATTGACAACGCAAAACTTTATGAACTTGCAACTAAAGACGGAATGACCAAACTTTATATCTATCGTCATTTTATTACATTGCTGGAAAACGAAATAAGACGTTGTTCAAGATATAAAAGAAATATGTCTTTAATTATGATGGATATTGATAATTTTAAAAAAATTAATGACACATACGGACATTTAACAGGGGATTCTATTCTTAAAAGTTTAGCTACAACTCTTCAAGAAACAATTCGAAAAATAGATATTCCGGCTCGATACGGCGGAGAAGAATTTGTTGTAATATTACCTGAAACAGATAAAAAAGAGGCTGCGATTATAGCTGAGAGAATTAGGAAGAATATTTCCCAAATTGAAATTAAAGTGAATGAAGGAAAAACCCTTTCGCCAACGGTTTCAATAGGAATTGCCCAATTCGAACTCGACGGAATTGAACCCAAGGAACTTATAAATAGCGCTGATATTGCACTTTATCATTCAAAACACAACGGAAAAAATACCATTTCAATTTATGATAAAGAAGGATCAACCCAGGTTAACTTTGACAATGAACTATAAATTAATATAGTGTTTTAGAATTGTTATTATTTTATCGTATTGATTGAGGATAAAAACAACCCCAATTGAAACAACAAGTCCTATTATTGCTTTAGTTATATCTTTAATAACGTGTTTATAAACTTTTTTCTCTGTTATAAAACGAAGTCTGTTGTAAAGCGCAATTTCCCTTCCCGCCAAAACTCCCAAAAATACCCAGGTTGTAGACATCGGGATATTGTTAAGATTGAGGAAATAAATTAGAATAATAGCATAAACAATATCGATTATTGTTGCGGATCGAATATCTTGAGTATTTGTTTTAAGTTTAATAATATTCTGAATTTCCCCGCCTCTTTTATAGCAAATTGAATATAAAAGTGCTAAGAAAACAACCAAACTTAAAACCATTTGCAAAAAGGTCAGTTTTCTTGGAAGAAAAACGAAAAGCTTAGCTCCGTCCTGCAATAACCAAGCAACCCACAACACTGCGGTTGAAAGCCATTTGGCTACAATCCAGGGGGTGGAAATTTTTTTGTTTTTCATATAAAGAAAGACTTTTTCAACCTTTCTTGCTATAAAAAAGTATAAAATTAAAGAAACAATAAGTGCGCTAATATATCCGATAAAAGATTTAGCTATCATCATTCCAATTATTGTGTTGCTTGAAAAAATGCTTATTATTAAAAACGCCGTTGCAACAGGAATTCCTTTTTTGGTTAGATAAATAAGAATTAAAGGAGGCAGGATATGCCACCAATAAAAGGTTTCAGGATGTGGAATTCTATCTAACAATCCAAAAGCCATATCCCCGTCATTTATAAACCAGCCGATTGAAAAAGTTAATACAAGAATTGTCCCTGTGTATAACCAGACTTGCCAAACGGGTTTATCTTTGGTTGTTACTAAAAAAGTTCCCAAGGTTTGAATAACATCGTTAGAAACACAAGCATAAAGGGACAATAAAAACCCTATAATCATAAATATGAAACTTGGTGTTAATTCAATCATACAACCTTATTAATCAACTGAATCCAAAAGTTCATCGTCTGCTTCAAAATTAGAATACACATTCTGAACGTCGTCGTGCTCATCTAGTTTTTCAAGCAATAGAACGATTTTTTTAGCAATTGAACTATCGGTAATTTGACAGGAATTAGATGGAATTCTTGTCAAATCGGCGCTTTTAATGCTATAGCCCAATTCCTCAAGCCCTTTTGCGGTATCTTCCAAATTCTCGGGAGCCGTTTTAATTTTGTAATCGTCTTCGTCTGTATCTAAATAAACATCAATCGGGTCGAAAGCAATTGAATCTTCAAACAGGGTGTCGAAATCGAATTGTTTTACGGTTTCTTTGTCTCTTTTAGATACTTCTTTGGGTTTGTCGATTGCAATTAAACCATATGGTTCAAAAATCCAGCCAACGCAGCCGTTTTCCCCTAAATTTCCACCGAATTTGGTAAAATAGCTTCGAATATCCCCTGCGGTTCTGTTTCTGTTATCGGTTGCAGCTTCAATAAAAACCGCAACACCACCGGCGCCGTATCCTTCATATGTAATTTCTTCAAAATTAGAGTTTTGAGAATTTCCGCATCCTTTGTCGATTGCTCTTTTTATTGTGTCGTTGGGTAAACCGCCCGCTTTAGCTTTTTCTACCGCTGTTCTTAATCTAAAGTTTCCGCTTAAATCAGGACCCCCGATTTTTGCAGCAATTATAATTTCTCTTGAAAATTTTGCAAAACTAACCCCTCGAACGGCGTCCACTTTTGCCTTTTTTCGTTTAATATTTGCCCATTTAGAATGTCCTGACATAATTTGTTCCTTAATATCTTTTTCTTAATTAAACCATAGCAATAATTAATTATCAAGAAAAAACAATATATTCTAAAAATTTATTTTTTGTGTCATAATAAAACTATGACTGAGAACTTATCAAGAATCGATTTTATTCGAGAATTAATTAACGATTGCAGATTTGACGATGCTCTGGAAATGCTTCAAGTAGCAACGGATGAGGAACCCGATAACATTGACTATAATTACGAATTAGCTCGAATTTTTATGGAGTTGGGTAATTATCAAAGCGCAATTTCTAATTTAGAATTAGTTGTTGATAAAACAAGAAACCATTTAATTTATTATATGTTAGGAACTGCTTATCAAGCGGACGGACAAATTGATAAAGCGATTGGGGCTTGTTTAAAATCGATTATGTTACAAGAAAAATTTCCGCTCCCCTATAAAACACTTGGAATTCTTTTTTTAGGACGTGGGGATAAAGTTTCATCCATTGAATATTTCGAAGACTATCTGAAATTAGACATACCGAAAGATGAAAAAGCAAGTATTAGACAGGTTTTAGATAGGATTAAAAATGAAAAAAGTTGAAATTTACACTCTTGATTATTGCCCTTATTGTCAAAAAGCTAAAATTTTTCTGGACGAACACAAAGTCCAATACACGCAAATCCCTTGTGATGACACTGAGGAGCAAAAAAGAAAAGAATTAACGGAAAAATATAATCTTCCTTGTCTTGCTACTTTTCCTCAAATTATTATAGACGGGGTTAATATCGGCGGATACAGCGATTTAATGGAAAAATATCAAAATAAACAAATTAGTTTTGAATAAAAAAATGCCCCTTTAAAAGGGGCATTTTTCCTAGGGATTTATTTTTTATCGTCCAAGATAAACAAGAGTTTCCAGCATACTATTAGCGCCTGAGAAAACTTGAGAATTGGCTTGAACAAGTCTTTGAGCCAGAATCATATTGGAGAATTGCTGGGCAAGGTCAACATTACTTGTTTCAAGAGCCCCTGTTACAACTGCCCCAACTCCGTTTGTATTTGCAGCCGTGTAGACAATTTGTCCTGCGTTGGGTCCCGGGGTATACATATTGTTTCCTTGTGCAACAAGACCCGAATCATTTGTAACTTTTGCAAATTGCATTTGCATGCTGGATTTTGTTGTAACATTAGGATCAACATACAAAGACGCATCGTCCGAGTTTGCAGTGTTGCCGTCAATTATAACCCCGCTTGGATCTTGATAGCTAAAATAAGTTGATCCGTCATTGTTGGATTTAATACTTAGAATTGATCCATCGCCATAGGTTACTGAAATTAACCCGTCTTTTCCAACAGAAAAACTTTTATACAAATGGGTTGTATCAGCAGTAACGTTATCAACTTGAGAAATTGTCGCCGTGTAGTTAAGAACTCTTGAATTAAAAGCTCCGTTTAAATTAGAGGCTGAACCGATTTGAGTTACCTCAACAAAGTTTGATCCTCCGTCTTTTTCAGGAATGCTTTCGAATTGAAGTTCCGTTACCCCGGGGGCAATTTTAAAAGACATTGCGCCGTCTTGGAAGGAAACATTAAATTTGCCGTTTGATTGAGCATCGATTGTTGCTCTTATTTGTTCCATGGTTTGTGCGGTTGTGTCTCCTAAATCAATTGTCATAGGAGTTTTAACACCATTCTCTACCACAATAACCGTAAATTTCCCACTTGTAATACCAACATCGGCATAGGTTGCTCCAAGTCCGTTTAATTCGGTTGGTTTCATATTTCCGAGTTTTCCTGCCTCTGTTCCTTCTTCAACAACTTTAATTGCGGTTGGAATTCTAATTGGAGTGGTCGAACTTGCTAAAGACTCCATTTGGTTCATTCCAAGAACCTTGCAGCCGTTTGCGGTACATAAATATCCGTTTTCGTCCAGTGAAAAAGTACCGTCTCTTGTAAATAATACTTCACCGTCCGAGTTAATTGCAGTAAACCAGCCGTTTCCGGTTAGTGCCATATCTTCTGTTCTTCCTGTTGTATTGGTACTTGAAGCAGCGAAGTTTTTGGTAATGGCGGATGTTTGAACACCAACGCCCACTTGATAAGGGTTTGTTCCTCCCATGACTCTTGTGGAGTTTGTACCTGTTGTTCTTGTTTGGTACCAAATGTCTTGAAAATCAACACGAGAGGTTTTATAAGCAGTTGTGTTCATATTAGCAACATTATCCGAAACAACGGTTAATTGCTGGGTTCCTGCGTTCAACCCTGTCATTGCTGTAAATAACGCTTGTGACATTAGTATATCCTTTCTTTATTTGTTTTAATGTGATACTTCGTCCGGAACTTCGGGAGTTTCCGGAACTTCCGGGGTTTCAGGGGTATCCCCTCCAATGTATTGAGTGAGTTTTTTTGCAATATCACCAAGATTACCTGCAATATTAACCGCAGCGTCTACAAAGAAATTCCTATATTCTTTATCTTCTTCGGTTAATGATGAATCCTGGGGATAAACTTTGGTAACAGAGTATAGTGGATACATTTTTCCATCAATACTTACACTTGCCCCTTTAGCATCCGAATAATCAACAAACTCAACTTTTCCTTTGGTTGAATCCCCGTCAACTTCCACTTCAACGGTTTGACCCAATAATGAATTTGCTTGATAAACGCTTGAGAATTTGGAAAAATTGCTTGTAAGAGCTTCCATTTGCTCTAATGTTGCAAATTGAGCCTCTTGAGCGAGCATTTGCGAGTTATCCATTGGGTTCATCGGGTCTTGATATTGCAGTTGTTGAGTTAGCAAAAACAAAAAATCCTGCGAAGCAATGGTTGAATTGGAGCTTTTGCCTTGATTCTGCTGTTGGGCTGTTTTTGTAATTGTTGAGTTATTTTGATTTGTAACTATTTGATCGTGAACTGAAGTCATTATAATTTCCTTAATTTAGCGCATAACTTATTGTTTTATTGAGAACATTGGAAAAATCCTTAGAAAAATTCAAGTCATAATTGGAAAAATTCGCTAAAGTTTCTTGTTGTTCTTTTTTTGATTGTTGATTTTTTTGTCCTTGATTGTGGTTATTGTTATCTTGATTGGAGTTTTGTTCTTGATTGTCCGCTCCTTGCCAATTGGTGGAGTTTTCACTCCCTTGGGTTTTTATTTGGATATTATTTATATTAACCCCTGAATCAACAAGTTGTTTTTGTAGTACATTCATATTTTTTTCGATGTATGCTCGAACATCCTCATTCTGCGCTACAATATAACCGCTAAGGCCACGTGCTCCTGTTGTAAGTTCGATTGATAAACGCCCTAAGTCATTTGGTCTTAGAACCATGGTTAACTTGTGATTTACCCCGTCTTTTAGCTGAGTAAGCTTATCTCCGATTTGATTTAGGATATTAAAAGAATCGAGTTTTTGCGTTTGTGATTGAGGAGTTTTAATATTAAACAAGTTTTTAATTGCAAGATTTTTCCCCTGTAAAACCTGAGAATCAATTTGATTAATCGGATTTAAATTCGGAGTTTCTTCATTAATTGCCATTTTTATAACTTCATCACTAACGCTTAAGGCGCCTGAGGTGTTTGGAATTTTGGAATTTTTAACTTGGACATTCATTTCTTGTTTAATTTTTTCCAAAAACGCCTCTTTATCTTTGTTTTCTTGATTCAAATTCGATTTTGTATCATTATTTTTTTTAGTATCGACTTTAATTTCTAAATCCGGTTCAATATCTAAATCTTCGATTGTTTCTTTGTTTAATTCGGGATTCTGAGTTTTAATTTCGGTGTTTTTTGTGTTATTTGTTGATTTTTTTACAAGTTTATCAATAACACGAACAATATCCTCGATTTTTTCATTCTCAACTACGGGTTCGAATTCCTCGGGTTTAATTTCAACCCTCCCTTGATAATCGGGGGTTTTTGTTGTTTCAATTGGTTTATTTGTGCTATCGATTTGGATTTTAGAATCTATTTTAGTGTCTATTTTTTTCTCAATCGCATTAAAAACATCTAAAACCGCTGTTTTTTCTTCTGCTGTTAAGTTAGATTGATTAACCAAAGATTCGATTTTATTAAGAATTTCTGTGCAGTCATCAATTGTTTCGATATTATCAATCGTTTCTTCTATTTGGATTTTTAATTCGGGAAACTCATTTAAATCGATATCCAGTGCGCTAAATAAATCCTCAACAACCTGTTTAATTTCTTCTTTATCTTCTTTGGATACTTTTTTATCAGTTTGCGTTGAATCTGTTTCGGTTTCTGTTTTTTCTGTGTTTTCAGTCTGTTTTGGTTTTTCTGATTCAACTTTTGAATCGTTTTTTGTTTTCTTTGTTGATTCTGTATTCTTGTCGATTTTTTGCGCCTTATTTTCTTCTTTAAGCGCATACTTATTAATAGAGCTTGTATTTGTTTTAGTTGCTTTTTTGACAAAATCACTTTGAGTTTTTTCAACATTTGCCCCTAAGGTATTAACAAGATTCGAAAAAGTTTGAGAATCCTTTTGTTCAAGGGGATTTTGAGTAATATTTAATAAATTATTAATT
Source organism: uncultured bacterium (assembly GCA_947361225.1). Lineage (GTDB taxonomy): Bacteria > Cyanobacteriota > Vampirovibrionia > Gastranaerophilales > Gastranaerophilaceae > RUG14156. Next base: position 3,457 of record CANAIK010000023.1, on the reverse strand, counting down.
GCATTATCAATTTGATTTGTAATTGTATTCATTCTAATTCCACTCTTAAGCTGTAATTCTTTTAGAACCTACAATATCGTCTATTTCTTTAATTTCTTCCTGTAGGATTTGTTTATTGTAATTTTCTTTTTGCTTTTCCTTTAATTTCTCCAACGTCTCAACTTTGATATAAGCCTGCTTTACAACTTCCCTTCGATTCGTTAGGTCGATTTTTGTTCTATCAATAATTTGTTTTTGGGTATTAATATCTTGAAAAAGTTTGTTGGAAAAAGCGTTGTAGTTGCTTATAGTTTCGGGGTTAAAATTTTCTTTAAGAAGTTTTTCGCTTTCTTCTTTTAGGGAATTAAATTTAAAAACCATCGCTTGTAATACCTCGTTTTGCTCTTTTAGGGCATTTATTGTTGAAACAAGTTTGATTCTTTCGTCCTCAAGTATTTTCTTTCTTATTGTTAGAACGCTTTCAAGTGTGAATTTAAACCTTTTCAAAGTAATCCTACCCCTAATTCTATTTATTGATAGAATACCTTTTTAAACTCCCTCAATCATCATCTATATTGCTTAAAAATTTAATAATCCACTAAATGAACTATCCCATATAGAATAGGATATCAATAATTAAATCCGCAGCAAGGATATAAATAGTGCACAAAATTGCGGACTTTGTTGTTGATTCTCCGACGTTTTTAGCGCCGCCCCTTGTTAAGTATCCTTGTGTTGCGCAGACAAGACTTATTAATCCTCCAAAAATAATCCCTTTTAAAAGACTAACCCAAATATCTTTTAGAACGAGCATTAACCAGACGGAATTAAAATACCTTACAGGATGGAGTCCGATTGAAAAATAAGAAACAAGCGCTCCTCCTAAAATCCCTGTTAATTCAGCTAAAAGAACAATACAAAAAACACTTATTGCTCCTGCTATAATTCTTGGGGCGAAAAAATATCCGATTGAATCTACTTTTAATACTTCAATGGCATCGATTTGATTTGTTACCTGCATATTAGCAACTTGAGCACTAATTGCGGTCCCGGCACGTGCTGCGAGCGCAAGTGCTGCGAAACCCGGCGCAATTTCTCGAATGAGCGCAACCGCTAAAAACCCTCCAATGTAGCTATCTCCACCGGACATTAAAAATTGTCTTGCAACTTGAAGTGCAATAACGCAGGCACTCAAAAAAACAATGGATAAAGAAATTCCCAAAGAATCAAAACCGATTGCGCTAATTTGCGCTAAAACAGAGCTCAATCGGACGTTTCCTTTGAGCGTGTATTGGAGTGCACGAATAAAATTTATAACGCATTGACCTAAAAAACTTAACATAGTGCAATTATATCAAAAAAAACTGGATTTTTATTTCTCTTTTTAATAAAATACATTTATGATAGTATTTGATACATTATTCACACTATTAATAATTTATTTGTTTATTTATTGTATTTATCAACTTTTTTTCTATGTCAAAGCAAGAGAAATTAACGATTTCTTTGAAGAAGAGGAAAAAACCAGAAATAAAGTTGTTAATAAGAATAAACTTTGTATAATGATTTATGCCACCCACAAAGATAAGGAATTGGACAGGTTGCTCGAGGTTCTAAATAACCAAACATACGAAAAAGAAAACTACGAAGTCCACGTGGCTTATCAAAAAGACGAAACCGATACAACAATAGAGCGTGATTTTGCCCTTGGAGCTCAAATTCACAATATCCAGAATCCTGATTATTTTTCTAAAGACAAAGCGGTTAATTTGCTTTTGCAAAAAATGTTATCCGATTCTCAATTCGACGCATATGTTTTTTTGGGTGCTAACAGGGTTGTCGGGGAAAGATATCTGGAGAATATCAACAAATCATTAACAAACGCAGATGTTTTAGTTGGAACGAAACTTTCCTCTAATTCTAAAAACCAGCTTACAAAAAAAATTAAGAATGCAATTATTGCCTCATATTTAAAATACAATAACGCAACAAATAATCTTGCAAGAACTTTGTTTAATCTCCCTTTTTTTGTAGACGGGGATAATTTTGTAATTACAAAAAGCGCTCTTGAGCGAGTTGGCTATGTTGGGATTGAAGATAAGGATTCAATGCTTGAGTTTTCTTTGGAGTTAGCTGCAAGTGGTGTAAAATCGACTTTTTGTCCTTATATAATTACGGCAGTCGATGTTAAGAACTATGATTTTACATCCCCTTCGTTTTCTAATAAATTTTCTTTATTTGTGCATTATTTTCCTTATCTGGCATTTAAAAACTCGGCTTTTCGAGAACTATTGCTGTTTTTAATAAAACCAAATTCCCTTGTTGTATTATTTAGTTTTATTTTTCTTGTCTTAATGTCTTTGTATTTCCCTCATCATATTGAGAAAAAAGCAGTTTTTCTTCTGGGATTGTTTTTATTTATTAATTTCGTGGTTTCGGTTAATATTGCAAGATTGCGTTTGGTTGAGGTTTTCTGGCTTGCATTCTATCCTTTGTGTTTAACTTGGCAAAAAATAAAAATTCTTATAAACAACCTTACAATGCGATCAATTATCGATAGTCGCTATGAAGAAGAAAATATTAATTCTGCAACAATTAACGCTGTTGTTAATAACGGAAAAAAAGATTTTATCGCTAAACTCGATTTGGTTTCAGAAGACGGCATGAGAAAAGTTGTCTACAGGGAAGGAAATCGTTTTATTGTAACGGATTCTTATCTTCGAATGTACGACGCTTTGGGGGATATGACTTATAAATTAAACTCCAAAGGTTTAACACTTAAAACTTGTCAGAATTGCCAGCATTTTACCCTTTGTCCGGACGGAACCCTTGATTGTTTAAACGGCAAATGTCAAATTTCAAAAAACGATATTCTTGTGTGGAATGGTTGTCAATATTTTTATTTGCATCCTGATAAAAAGGAAGAATAAAAAATTATTTTATAATTTTTTCCTGCCTTAAGAATTCTTTTAATCGAAGAATAAATTCATCATTATTTTGATTGGAAATGATAGGGTCTCCAATTTCAGCAAGTAAATAATTCAAATTAACTTTGTATTGCTGCGCTAATATTTTAAGGGTTTGTTCACTTACGAAACTTTTATCCTTCTCGCATTTGGAAATACTGGAGCGGGTTAAATTGAGTTTATCTGCCAAATCTTCCTGCGATAGACCCAATATTTTTCTTACGGTTTTTAATCTGTTTCCAAATGTTGTCATATTTTTTCTTTTATACTCAACTAAGTTACGTGAAAACAGCAGTGAAAATTTTATTGTGAATAATAGTTGACAAAATGTGAATAATATTCTACAATATTGTTTGTTAGTTAGTTTAGCTGCTTTTTAACTAATTAATACCATAAAAAAACACAAACGGCAATTTAGCCGTTTAGTTCGATTACAAAAAATTTATACACAAAAATTATAAGGAATTTTTTATGAAAAAGAAAGCTTTCTCTTTGATTGAGCTACTTATAAG
>CANAIK010000022.1 GCA_947361225.1 uncultured bacterium | reverse complement strand
CAAAGAGGCGAGAATGACTGAAATTGTGATTAAGCTTATTAAAAGCTCAATTAAAGAAAAGCCTTTTTTCATACTATATCCTTTTATTTAACTTAATGCTATATAATATATTTTTTTCAATTTTATACTATCTATCATTAATTTTATAATATAATACATTATATTTCAAGTAGAAATATAATATTCTACACTATTATTTTTTTTCATAGTATGTTGCAAAATTAAATTAGACAGGAGTCAAACTATGAGCGACATAAAAAAATTACTAGGAAAAAAAATAAAATTAATTAGAAAAGAAAGGAAACTAACCCAGGAACAACTGGCGGAACTTGTAGATATCGGCACTCCTAATATAAGCTATATTGAGAATGGAAAGTTTGCTCCTTCTAATGAAACTTTGCAAAAAATAGCTAAAGCGCTTGATGTGAGCCCTTCTGAGCTGTACAATTTTGATGAATTTAAGAACGTTAACGATATTAAAAAGGAATTATTTGACGCACTTGATAAGGATGATAAGGTTCTTAAGGTTATTTACGGTGTTTTTAAATCATTAAGGTTCCACGTTAAATAAGAATGTTAAGTTTTGTAATAAAAAATACAAACCGGGCAATTTTTATTTAATTATATACTTTATATATACATCAATCATATAACCTCCTCAAATCCACAATTTTCCTACACTAGAATCAAATTAGAATTTTAAAAAAGCCTCCTTGCGGGGCTTTTTCCTTTTAGTATTATTATAAAAAGTTTACTTTTCTTAATAAATGCAAATAATAAGAAATGTAAACTTGAAAAGCATTGCAAAATAAGGATTTTATCTAAATTTTTTAAAACAAATCCTTAAGTGTACTCGTTTAATTCTAAAAAAAATTCAAATATTGGCATAAATTATAATGGTATCCATGATTAATTAAGCGAACTTTTAAAAGGGCTGTATTTCAATAAAAATCTACCTAACAAGGAAAAGCAGATTAAAAACTGTCAACCTGTGTTAATGTCGATGTAAATTCTCGGCGTGATATAGTTAAATAAAAGATGAAAAATAAAGAAAGGACTGTGTTTTTATGAAAACTTCCGTTAATAATGAATTTATCGAAATTAATTTCAAGAATAGAATTTATAAGGTTGAAACAAGAAAAGTTTTGTATGTTATAAACAAACTTTTGAATAAAACGCTCGATTCTTTAAGTGAGTCTCAAATTCTAAATTTATTGGACGAACTTAAGTTAATTGAACCAACTTTTCTTGAGAATGTTAATAAATTATGATTCGAACTTTCTTTTAATTGCAGCATTTATCAATCCTAAAAATAAGGGATGAGGTTTTTGGGGGCGGGATTTGAATTCAGGGTGGAATTGACAAGCTACAAACCAGTCGTTTTGAGGCAGCTCAACAATTTCAGCCAATAATCCATCGGGACTTGTTCCTGAAATTACAAGACCGGATTCGGTTAATAAATCCTTGTATTGGTTGTTGAATTCAAATCTGTGTCTGTGACGTTCTAAGATTAATTCACTGTTGTAAGCCTGATAGGCTTTTGTGTTGGGTGTAATTGTGCAAGGATATGACCCTAAGCGCATTGTAGCGCCATAGCCTGCGATATTTTTTTGTTCTTCTAATAAATCGACAACCTTGTGTTCTGTGTTTTTGTCAAATTCTGTTGAATTGGCATTATCCAACCCTGCAACATTCCTTGCAAACTCAATTACGGCGCATTGCATCCCTAAACAAAGTCCTAAGTATGGAACATTGTTTTCTCTTGCGTATTGAACAACTTTTAGTTTTCCTTCGATTCCTCGAACCCCAAAACCGCCGGGAACAACGATTCCATCGACATCTGCAAGGTGGGATTGGACATCTTCGTCTGAAATAATATCTTCTGATGCAATCCATTTTATGTTAATTTTGGTTGAATTTTGAAAACCTGCGTGTTTAAGACTTTCAACAACCGAAATATAGGCGTCGTTTAACTCTGTATATTTACCCGCAAGGGCAATTGTAAGTTCTTTATCGGGATTGTTAATTTTATAAACCAAGTTTTTCCACTCGGATAAATCAGCCTCTTTTTCTTCAACCCCGAGGGTTTTTAGAACCTGGTTCGTAATTCCTTGTTGCTCCAAGTAAAGCGGAACTTCATAAATTGATTTCATATCCTTACATTCGATTACGGAATTTTTATCGACCGAACAAAACAGCGCCAGTTTTTCTCTTTCCGCTTTTCCTATTGGAACTTGGGTTCTTAAAACGAGCATTTCGGGTTGAATCCCATAGCTTCGAAGGACATTAACACTGTGTTGCGAGGGCTTTGTTTTAAGTTCGCCCGAGGTTGGTAAATAAGGCAGCAGTGTAACGTGAATCGACATTGAGTTTTGATAGCCGATTTCGGATCGGAATTGTCTTATTGATTCAATAAAAGGCAAACTTTCAATATCCCCTATTGTTCCTCCGACTTCTGCTATCAAAAAATCGGGATTGTTTCTTTTAGAAGCAAGAATTAATCTTGATTTAATTTCACCTGTAATATGAGGAATCATTTGGACCGTTGCGCCTAAATATTCCCCTTTTCTTTCTTTATTAATAACGGTTTGATAAACCGATCCTGAGGTTACGTTGTTAATTTGAGACAAATAAGTATCTATAAATCTTTCATAGTGTCCTAAGTCCAGATCTGTTTCAGCGCCGTCTTCGCAAACGAAAACTTCTCCGTGTTGAAAGGGGCTCATTGTCCCGGGGTCAACATTAATATAAGGATCGAATTTTTGGATTGAAACACTAAATCCTCTGGAAACCAATAGCCTGCCTAAAGAGGCGGCAACAATTCCTTTTCCCAAGGAACTGACTACGCCGCCTGTAATAAAGATATATTTTGTCATTAAACCTCTTAATTAATTTTAGGAACCTTGAAGAATTCACCTTCAATATCAGGAGCATTCTCCATTAGTTCTTCTCTAGTATTTTCATAAATTTTTTTATCTTCACGAACAACATTATAAAAATCAATCGGATGATTCATTGGTTCAACCCCTGTTGTATCAACTTCGTTCATTTTTTCAACATAAGATAGAACATCTCCCAATTGATGGGTGAACATTTCTTTTTCACTTTCGCTTAATTCTAATCTTGCAAGTTTTGCAACGTGTTCAACATCTTTTTTTGTAATCATAATTTTCCTCTTATATTATAAAGTAGCAAAAAATTCAAATTAATGCAATTATGAAAAAAATTTGCTAAGATATTGTTACAATTTGACCTTATTATAAAAAACCAGTATTAATATTAATAGAGGTAGAAATGAGTTCTTTAGCAAGAATTTTAATAATAGACGATAACCCAAAACTCATTAAAGACGCACTTCCAATGTATGGTTATGAAGTTGAGGCGGCGACAGATGGGCTTTTGGGGCTTAAAAAACTTGATGAAGATTCTAGCTTTGATTTAATTCTACTTGATGTTGTAATGCCGAATTTAGACGGCTGGCAAACCTTGCAAGCAATAAGACAGAATGAAAAAACGGCAAAAATCCCTGTTATTATGCTAACTTCCGTTTCGGATAACGCAAAACAAATTTCAGGATTAAAGTTCGGAGCCGATGACTATATTGTTAAACCTTTTGTTTTGCCTAATTTATTAGCTCGAATTGAGGCGCTTTTAAGGCGTTACAACTGGTCTAAGGATGAAAAACACACAAATGCTCTTCCTTTTGTTAAAGATGAAAAAATTTCTCCTTTAACTCAAAGGGAGAAAGAGATTCTATCCCTTGTGGCTCGTGGGAATTCAAACTCTCAAATTGCACAAAAACTTTATGTTCGAGAAGTTACAATTAAAACGCATTTGAACAATATTTACAGAAAACTAAACGTAGATAACAGAGTGCAGGCGGTTTTGCTTGCCCAGCAGACAGAAATTATATAAAAAGGATAAAAAATGAAAAAAGAAGAATTAGTTGAGTTGATTTTGAATGATAAAGAAACTTTTAAGGTTCAACACGCTAAAAATAACGATATTAACCTTAGTGAATCAGATTTATCGCATTCCAACCTTGAGAACATGGATTTTACAAATATCGATTTTTCCGAAACTTCTTTTTGTGAAACGATTTTATCTAATATTAAATTTATTGATTGCGACCTTACAGGAGCCGATTTTTCAAGGGCTCAGCTTAGTGAATGCGATTTTTCAGGGGCTTTATTAAACAGCGCAAGTTTTAATTATGCGATTGTTAACTATTGCAATTTTTCGGATGCCGATATGTCCGGAGCGAATTTTTCGGAGGCGGATTTATCAAATAGCGATTTTTCAACAAGTGAGAATTTAGAATCGTCAAGATTTGACGAAGGAACAATTTGGCCTGAAACCGAAAAACTCCCTGAAGACTTCGATTGTAGCTATAATTATGATTTATCATCCTTAAGAGAAGACGAAGATAATAATTCTGAAATTTATTGAGGGTTGTTAATTAGTTTGTTGTTATTATCAACGTGTGCAATTTTAGGGGTGAAATTCATTTGTTCTTTTTCGTCTAAAAGCGCATAGGCTACGATAATAATTTTGTCTTTTACCTGAGCTTTTCTTGCTGCGGCGCCGTTAAGACAAATTATGCCCGAGTTTTCCTCTCCTTCTATAACATAAGTTGAAAAACGCTCCCCGTTGTTGATATTAAGGATTTCAACTTTTTGATTTTTTTTAATATTAACAGCCTTTAATAAGGCTTTATCAATTGTAATAGAACCGACATATTCTAAATTCGCTTCTGTAACCGTTGCTCTATGGATTTTTGCGTATAAAAATTCGTTTAACATAAACTTATTCTAACACTAAAAATTTAATTAGCAAAAAAATAATGCGGTTTTGAATAAAACCGCATAAGTCAAGAAAGGAATGGTTAGACTATTAACTTTTTTATTATTACATAAAAAAGATTACTTGTGCAAATTTGTTACTAAATTGTTACATATACTATACAAATTGTTTAGTAAAAAACAAAAAACTCCGGTTTTTATGCCGGAGTTATAATTATATTTCTAAATTTTTTTATTCTTGTTGTTTTTTGATATTATCTTCGTATCTGTCAAGATCGATATCATATAACAGTTGAGGTTTGTACTTAGTGTTGTTAACAGATGTCCAGTTGTTTGCCTTGCCGTCGTTGTTGACATCTAAATACATTTTGCCCCAGGTACTTGAATAAGCGTGGATGTCGTTTTCACCGTTGGTTTTTCCATCGTTATCTATATCCCAATCAATATGGTTTATTTCAGGGAAGGTTTTTAAATCATTGCTTTTCAGCACAACTGTTTTTGTTGGTTTTCCTTCAGTCTCTATGAATTTTACCATAATCTTATTGACATCTTTTTTGTTTGATTTATCTTCGTTTAGCTCAACTTTATCAAGAATTATCATTGGATTCCCGTTTTCATTAAGAATTGATCCGCTTAGAATTCTACCTTTTGAATCTTTGGTAAGCTGAACATTTGTATTATCTTCCAGGGTTATTTCATAAAAAGTGCTTCCGTTATCCAGTTTTGTTTTTGTATAATTATCTGCATAGTTTGCTTTGGTAAAAGTAGCCAGCGCTGAATCGATTTCTTTTCTATCTTCTTTATAGTTTTGAGCTATGGTTTGATAGTTATTTTCCACTGTTGAATTTTCTGTATTCTCGGGACTTTCGGAAATTTCAGGGGTTTGTTCAGCATTATCAGTATTAGATGGATTTTCTATTTTGTTTCCGTTTTCGTCATAGCTAAAAGTTGTTAGATTGCCGTCTTTATCGATTCTTTCTAACTCTAATCCGCTTTGAGGATCATAGTTGTGAATTGTTTCGTCTGTATCTTTTGTTTGTATTAATTGACCGTCTTTATTTGTTATTTTGTATGAATTATCGTCATAAATATAGAAAATTTCACTTATAAAGTTTCCGTCCTTATCGACAATTCCTGAAATATTGCATTCTACGCCGTTAGAATCGGTTCCTTGAGTATCTTTGAGACTTCCGTAAACTTTGCCTTGTTCGTCGACTGCAACCAGAATATCGGGATTTTCTTCCAGACTATAAAGATTCATTTGCTCATATCCGCCAATTTCTTTTCCGTCTTTGGTTGATCCTTTTTTAACATAAATATTAGTACTGCCTTGTTCTTGATTTTGATATTTTGATAAATCAATAGTTTCGGGAAGTCCATTGGCGTTTGAATTATTTTCTTCAGTGTTTATTTCGGGTTTTTCTGTGTTGATTTCCGTTTTGTCTTTGTTCTCAAGTTCGTCCAGTGCTTCTTTTTGATTTTCTTCATTAATTTGTTCTTTACCTTGCGTTTCTTCTGTTTTTGTATTTGTGTAAGTTGTGTCGCTTCCATTAATTGATAAAGTTTTATTGCCGTCTTTATCAATTACAATATTTCCCAGCTCTAAGTTTGCTTCGAGGTTTTCTTGCGAACTATAAACTCGACAATAAGTATTTTGATCTTGTGCTTGTTCGTTAAGCGGGGAAACAACGTTTACAATTTTCCCATCGTTCAACTTGACAGTTTTTGTAACGGTTTCAGTCTCGTGATTTTCAAGGGTTGAAACTAAAGTTCCGTCTTCACTTCCAATAGAACTGTTGTCGATAACATTTATTGCTGTTTGATAAGCTGCGTTAATTGAATCTTTTTGACTCTCAATTTTTTCTTCTTTTTCTGTTTCTGTTGATAAACCTAAGATTTCCGTTGCGTCAATAAGATTTATTCTTTGATTCGGATAAATCATATCGTTAACAAAACAATCGGGATTTGCAAGTTTTAGCTGTTCTAGGATTTGTTGACCTTTTTCTGATGCCCAGCTTACGTGATAGGTATTATAAATTATTCTTGAAACACAATCAAAACCTTCTTTGTTGTCTGCGTCCCATTTGGTTGTTTCAATGTAATATTGACCGTTTTCTTGTTTTATATTTGGATTTTTTGCAAATAATTCATTTATTGTTTCGGATGATTTTTCTTGCGTATTTGTGGTTTGTGAAACTTCAGTATTATTGATATTGCTTGTGGAGGAATTTGTTGTATCTGTTGTGTTTGTCGTAGTTGCGGAATTATTTGCACTTGAAACCTGAGTATCGGATTCTGTTGCGCCATAAACTTTTCCGTCCCTTGGTTTGTCTAATTTTAAAGCAAAACTTGTTAAAGTTATACCTTTATAGGAACTTTCGTCCTGTTTCCCGTTTGAATCGGATCCATAAGCGTGCATTAAATATTGATATTCGTTTTCATCAATAATTCCTGCTGATTCTCCACTTGTATCAACATTTAGAATGTCCCAGGCAATATCGGCCATTTCTTGAGTAAAACCAAGTTCCATAGCCCGTTTGGTAAAATCAGTTTCTTTTGTACCGGCTTTTAATGAACAACCATTAGTTTCCCCAAAAATTGTATCAGTATTGTGGGTGATACTGTTAAGCCCTTTTTCTTCCATTTGTTTTTTTAAACTATCAGCCTGTTCTTTGGTGTAGTTGTTGGTTGTATTGTTAAAAACGATTCCGTCCGACATTTTTCTTTCCTTCAAAAATATATCATTTATAGAAAAATACGGAATAATTCTTCTAATTCTTTAGGGAAAATTTAAAAAAAATTAAAAAAATTTACAAAACTTAACCGGTAATTCCTCTTGAATCTAAAAACTCCTCAACCTCTTTAATAAGTGAGTTTCTCAAGGATTTATAAGTTTTTTCTTTAGAAATAAAAATATCGCCCATTCCCGCTACTATATAATTTAAGTTTATATCATAGTCAACCAATAATTTACTTAATAATGCCATACTGGGAAGACTTTTTGATGTTTCAATGTTAGATATGGCTTGCTTTGTGAGATTTAATTCGCAAGCAAGTTCTTCTTGAGATTTATTTAAAATTTTTCTAATATGTTTTATTCTATTGCCAATGTGTTTCATTTTACCTCAACTCGCATATTAATAAACCGGGACTTGACAATTGTAAAGAGTTAGTATACTCTATTTATAACAACCGTCAATTTGATTATAACACAATAAATTGATTATTTACAAAAAAATTAATGGAATTAAGAAATATGAACGAGATAATTAACGAAAAAATTTCAAAAGAACATAAAATAATAACCAAATGCATTTTTCAAGGATTAACAATTTCTCAAATTGCAAAAAAGCTGGATTGTTCTCAATCTACAGTTTCTAATAGAATGGCGGTTTTATTTGCAAAATACAACGCAAAAACAAGATTCGAATTTATTCTTGGGGTTTTAGGCGAAATTGTTCGAACTAATAAAGTTACTCTTGAAAATAATAGGATTCAAATGAAAGAAATGCAAAAACAAATGGATTTAATGTATACAATACTAAAAAATATTATTCTTAACAAAAATGATAATGAGAAGTTTGAATTTTGGATAAAAAAGGCAAAAGACAAACTTCTATAAAAATTTTACTTATAAACTCATAACTTATTCGATTTTGCTTCCTCCCTTTTTTATTCATTCCAGGGGAGGTTTTTTTAAACTTAGAAATTTTTCCGATTTAAGGCATCTAAATATAAAAATTTATATTTTTTAGCTGATTCTTCCCAAGAGAATCTTGTTTCAAGACAATTTTTAATAAGATTTTTAAAATCGTCTTTTCTATCATAATAGGTCCAAATGGCGTTTTTAATTTCATTAACCATTGATTGAGCGTCGTATCCTAAGAATTTAAATCCTGTTGCTTTAGAATTAGGATAAGCAATAACTGTGTCATCAAGTCCTCCTGTTGCTCGAACAATCGGAACTGAGCCGTATTTCATTGCTATCATTTGAGAAATTCCGCAGGGTTCAAATAAACTTGGCATTAAGAATAAATCCGATGCTTTGTAAATTTTTTCCGATAAATCTGCTTTAAAATCAATCCAGGCTCGAATATTGGAGGAATTATTCGATAACCAAATGAGCGTGTTTTGGTAGTTGTCTTCTCCGGTTCCTAAGAAAACAAAGTCGCAGGGCTGGTTTTTTAGCTCGAATTTGGAAAAATCAATTAAATCAAGCCCTTTTTGATAAGTTAATCTTGAAATCATTGCGATAAGCGGTTTATTGGGATTTATTTCAAGTCCGAAAGCACGCTGAATTTCAGCTTTGCACTTTGCTTTTTCTTTAATGTTGAATTTTCCGTCGTATTTTGTGCCGTTCAAAATCCCGCAAAGTTTATAGGTTTGTCCTCTTAGGGTATAATCCATGCCTTCGCCGAAATCCTCGCTTAGGATTTCTTGAGCATATCTTGGAGAAACGGTTGTAATTTTATCGGCGCAATAAAGCGCTCCTTTAACCCAATTTACTTTCCCAAAGTGCTCAAGGCAGTTGTCTTTATAAACATTATCCCAGCGCATATTGGCAAAATCTATAATTGATTTATCGCAGGTTCCTTGATAAGCAAGATTGTGGATTGTGAAAATTGATTTTGTATCTTTGTAGAATTCATCGAATTTATAATTAGATTTTAAATAAACGGGAATCATTGCGCTGTGCCAGTCATTAGCGTGGATGATATCGGGTTTAAAATTGAGCAGTTTTGCATATTCAAGGCTGGCAAGACAAAAAGAAACGTATCTTTGCATTTCATACATTTCATCACACCACTTTGGATAAACAACATTGAAACAAGAAAAATATTTTGGATTATCAATAAAGAAAACTTTAATTTTGGTGTTTTTAACAGAGCACATTTTGAGCTTAAAAATATGTTGTGTGTGTCCAAGATTAATTTTTAGCTCCGAATTATCAAGTTCTTCGATATTATATTTTTTTTCATCAATGCAGCCGTATAAGGGGGTAAAAATCGCACATTCGACATTCTCTTTATCTAAATACAAAGGAAGTTCGCCCACAACGTCTGCTAAACCTCCGACTTTAGAATAGGGTGCTACTTCACTTGATACAAACATTACCCTTAATTCGCTATTTTGTTTCTTAAATTTTAATAAATCCATATTATTCCTTTGTTTTTAAAAAATTGATAATATTTTAAGTGTTTCTTTTAAAAGCTCCTGAGGATCGTCTTTGTTAATTTCGCTAAGCGCTGTTTCAAGAGCGTTTTTATATTCGTTTTCATTGTAGCCCAATGACTCAAGAATCATTTGCGCTTGATTAATTGAATCGAAACTAACTTTATCATTTTGATTTTTATTGATTGGAATTCGATTAACAATATCCAGTTTAGTTAGTTTGTCTTTAATTTCAAGAACGATTTTTTGTGCGGTTTTAGGTCCGATTCCTTTTGTTTTAGCAATTAACTTATGATTCTCATCTAGAATAATATTAATTAAATCATTTGTTTCAAATTCATCCAGAATTGCAAATGCCGCTTTAACTCCGACCCCTGAAACTCCCAGAAGTAAGTCAAAAATGATTCTATCTTGTTTGTTTTGAAACCCGCACAGGGTCATTGAGTCTTCTTTATGGATTAGTTTAGTGTAAATTTTAGTTTCTTTGTTAATTTCACATAAAGATTCAATTGTTCTATAGTTAACCAAAAGCAAATAGCCGATTCCATTGCATTCTATGGTGCAATAAGGAAAATTTTTACTTGTTAGGATTCCTTTAATATAATCAAACATTATAAACTCCAAAAATAATTATAAATAAAATTTTTTTATAGGGTTTAATTATTAATTTATATTAAGTAAATATTTTGTCACTAAATTTATTTTATTGCTATAATTTTTATATAAGCAATTATAAAAAGGATTAATAATGAACAAAATAATGTATAATGGAGCTCAAATTCTACTAAAATCTTTGTTAAAAGAAGGCGTTGAGGAAGTTTTCGGATACCCCGGAGGGGTAGTACTACCTTTGTATGACGCACTTTATATGCAAGACGATATTAAGCATTATCTTGTTCGACACGAGCAAGCTGCGGTTCACGCTGCTGAGGGTTATGCAAGGGTTTCGGGTAAACCCGGTGTTGCAATTGTAACTTCAGGTCCCGGGGCTTGTAATACGATTACGGGGCTTGCAAATGCTTATTATGACGGAACTCCTTTAATTCTAATTACAGGACAGGTTAACTCCAAATTAATTGGAGGGGACGCTTTTCAAGAGGCGGATATTGTTGGAATTACCCGTTCTTGTTGTAAGCACAATTATTTGGTTAAAGATGTTCGAGATCTTGCTCGAATCGTAAAAGAGGCTTTCTATATTGCAACAACGGGTAAAAAAGGTCCTGTTGTAATTGATATTCCCGTTGATGTTTTTAATTCCAAACACACTTTTAATTACCCTAAAAACGTTGAATTGGTTGGATATAACCCGAATTACAAGGGACATCCCCTGCAAATTCAAAGAGCACTCCAAACTCTTTTTGAGGCTAAACGTCCGGTAATAATTTCAGGCGGCGGGGTTGTGGCGTCGAATGCCAGCAAGGAATTAAAAGAATTAGCAACAAAACTGCACATTCCAGTTGTCCACACGTTAATGGGAGCGGGAACTTATCCTGATAATCTTGAAACAAGTCTTGGAATGATGGGCATGCACGGGAACTACTGCGCTAATTTGACCGTTTCTAATGCAGATGTTATTTTTGCAATTGGAACAAGGTTTTCAGATAGAATTACAGGGTGTTTAAAGAAATTTGCAAGAGATGCTCAGGTAATTCATATTGATATTGATCCTTGTTCAATTTCAAAAAACGTTAAAGCAACAATTCCAATTGTGGGGGATATAAAAAATGTCCTCAATGCAATGTTATTAGAGCTTTTTAAGTCTCATCATAAAGTCAATACGGAATTTAAGGACAAATGGTTTAAAGATATTGAAGAATGGAAGAAAAAAGTTGCAATTCCTCAGGTTTCATCCGATAAACTCAGTGCGATAACCGTTCTTAACACGATTTATGAATTTACAAAAAAAGACGAACCAATCGTAACAACCGAGGTTGGACAACACCAAATGTGGACTGCGCAGAATTTTAAATTTAACAAACCAAGAAAATTTATCACCTCAGGGGGTTTGGGAACTATGGGATTTGGTTTTCCTGCTGCCTTAGGGGCTTGCGTTGCAGCGAAAAAAGATTATATTCTTAATATCGCAGGAGACGGATCAATCCAAATGAACATTCAAGAATTAATGACTGCGGTTGATTATAAATTTAGAATTATTAACTGTATAATTAACAACGGATATTTGGGAATGGTTCGTCAATGGCAGGAAAAAATTTACAATGAACATTATTCGCAAACAAAAATATCTTCTCCGGATTTTGTCAAATTAGCGCAAAGTTACGGGGCATTAGGGATTAGGGTTCAAAAAGAAAGCGAAATTATACCTGCTTTAAAAAAAGCAATAGAATATCAAGGACCCGTAATAATCGATTTTATCTGTGAAAATTTCGAAATGGTTTATCCTTGGGTTTTAGCGGGCGAACCAATAGATAAAGTCTTGTTATCAAGGAAGGAAGGATAAAAATGGCAATTAATCATACAATATCGGTTTTAGTTTCTAATGAAGTTGGTGTTTTGTCCCGAATTGTCGACCTTTTTTCGGGACGTGGATACAACATCGAAAGTTTAACCGTTGCACCCACGGTCGATAGTATTTATTCAAGAGTTACGATTGTAACCCCTGCGGACGAAGATGTAATTGAACAAATTTGTAAACAACTTAATCGATTAATTCCTGTTATTAAGGTTGCGAATTTATCAATAGGAGAGGCTATTGAATATGAAATCGGATTAATTAAAGTTGGGGTTAACGACGAACAAAGACCCGAATTTATTAATATCGTAGCGCAAGCGCAAGCTATGATTATGGATGTTTCCGACAAAATTTATACGGTTAAAATTGACGGGGATGAAAAGAAAGTCCAAACTTTTGTAGAACTTATAAAACCCTATGGAATTAAGGAATTTGTTCGATCCGGAAAAGTTGCAATAACTAAAAACAATCAATTCTCAACTTTTAAGAATAAAAAAGAAGAACTTATAAAAACTGTTTAATGAAAGTTATTAAAGTAGAAGAAAAATACTCTTTTTTTATAATAATTATTACTGTAATTATTATAATTGGAGTTGTTTTGGCTGGTCTTTATATCTTTTTTGATGAATCTTCTTCTGCAAGGATTAAAACCAGGGTTATCGAGCTATTTTTTGCAATTTTTATATCCCTTCCTATGTTATTTACGGCTTTGTTTAACAAAAGCGAATATTTAAACAAAATTTTAATCGATAATGAATTTTTAATTTTTGTATATAAAAAAGGAAAAAAAATATCAAAACAAGAAAAAATTCTTAAAGAGAATATAAAGAAATTTAACCTTAGCGCCAGGTTATCCGTTAAAGGAAGTTATAAATCGAGATATAGTGTTTGTGAATCAAATATTTATATAAAACTTAACAATAACAAAGAAATTGTTTTCTATGTTAATCCCAACAATATCTTTAAATCTTCTTTTGATTTTCTTTATGACATTCTTCGAGAGTCATCCAATATTCCTAACTTTTCTTTCTCAATGAAGGGGGAAGAAAGTTTAAAAGAAAGGGTAAATTACTTTATTATTCATAATAAAAAAATGCCTTTTTGGATGCAGTTTAAAAAAATGTCTTTTGTGACTAAATTTATACTCGGAATTTGTGTTTTATGTTTTCTTTCTCTAATTTCAGTTAATCTTTTTTTTCTAATCCCGTCGTTTGGGTTGAATGATAACGAGAAGGCTTTTTTGTCTCATTATTTATCCGCTCAAAAATTAAGAATCGATAATAACAACTATAATGCTGCCCTTGGGGAATTAGATAAAGCTTCAACCTATGTTAATAATGATGTTGATTTGTATTTGGAAAAAGCTTACAACTACGAGAATTTAAAACAATATGATAAAGCAATTGAAGAAGCTAGAAAAGGTTTAGAATATAAAAATAAACAATCGATTAACTATAGAAGCAAGAATATCAAATTCTCATCTAAAGATATTGCTCTTTATACTGTAATTGGTGATTGTTCTTTAAAAAAAGGGTATTACAAGGAGGCTTATCAATCATTTGACTATATTATAAAAAAAGTTCGATACAAATACACTGACGCTTATTTTAAGCGTGGAATAGCGCTTTTTCACCTTAAAAAATACGATTCGGCGCTGGAGGATTTTATTATCCACAAAGATATTATTAATAACTACCTTAAGGAGCAAAAAACTTCTCAATACAAAGATAAATATCCTGTGTATAATGAAAAAAATCTTAATAATATTGATTTATGGATAGATTCTTCTATAAAAGCAAAAAATTAAACCATTGGGATTTTAAAGAATTCATCGACGCTAAAACACATAAAAACTTCGCAATATTCGGTTCTGTTGTACTGCATTGATCGAAAAGCGTTAATTCCAACCAATCTTTCGACAAAATTCGGGTAGTTGTGGTTGGAATAATATTGTTCCAACATTTTTTTCTTGGTTTCAATAATCGAACTTATATTAACGTAATAATCAACATTGCACAAAGGATAATCGGATTCATACATTATTATTTTTAGTGTTTTTTTGAATTCTTTATCCTTTAGAATCTGTTTAAAATGCCCCAAAAGTGCGATTGTATCAATGTTGTTATCATAAACATTGGGAATAAAGATATAATCAGCTTCTGAAATATCGATTTTTTTAAAAGTTGAATAATGATTCTTTAAGGTCCCCGAATCGATATCAAAAACCTTGGAACCTTTTATTCGAACCATTTTCATAACTGATTGAAACTGTTGTTTTTTAAGACTCGCTGAATCTAAGGGTCCTAATCTTGGTTCAATGTTAGATCCGTTAGTTAAGCAAAGAACTTCAAAATTTTTCGGATGCTGTGCAATTAATCCACCCAGCCCTTTTGTTTCGGCACCGGGGTATTGGGATAAAACAAGGCATTTTGTGTTAATGTTGACCTTAAATTCACCGTGTTGATTTTTAAGGTCAAAAAGAAAATAGAAAACAAATTTGTTGTAGTTAATTTTTTTAATAAGATTTGTTTTTTTAATAAAATCTATAAATTTTCTTTTAAAAAATGTCATATTTAAACTCTCTATTTGAATTATAACAAAAAAATAATTAAGAATAGAAATATTTGTAACAATTTTTTTCAAAAAAAATACTTTATATAAATATATAGAATAGTGATATAATATATCTATGGATGAAGAAAAAATTACATATTTAAAAGAAAAACAACTTGAAAAAAAAGCAATTTCAAATTTTGAAAGAAATTTAGAGTTTGCACAAGATCCAATTGCGCAAAAATTCTGCGTTTTTAAACAAACAAAAAAAGATATCACTATTAAAGATTTATTCTAGAGAATGCACAGTATTAAAAATTCTATTTTTCTATATTTGACAAATCGGCAAAAATCCAATCTTTTAGGAACATTAAAATCTTATTATAAAAAAAACGATAATTTATCGATTGATGAAATTTGTTATAAATTTTTAGACGATGAAAAATATTATCTTGATATAAACAATCCTCATTATGAGTTTATGAGGGATTATTTGGAAGACGATATTTTTTTTCGTGATATGAAAAAATATCTTAACTACCTGCAATTCGAGAAAAAAGAAAAAGAAAAATTCGCTCCGCTGCTACAAAAACAAAAGGAGCTGGCGAAAATTCAAAGAATAAAAGCTCAAGAATACAAAATGTCCAAAGAAAAACCAACCAAAAAACAACTTTTTTATTATGAAAAAATTGCTAAAGCTCATAATATTCCAAAAAAAGATACAACGACAGCTACAAAACTCGATTTAAGAAATTGGATTAAGGAGATTTTAAATGAATCTAGCGGGGATTGAAAATATTCTAAAAAACGGTGGAATCGAGGAATATAAGACAGAAGCAAAACTTATAGCGCAAATTATTTCCGATTTATCACTTAGTGAACTTTTTTTGCTCGATAAACACCCAAAAGAAGATAAAATGATAGAAATAGCTAAAAAAAGAGCTAAAACAAGAACGCCGATTCAATACTTGCTTAATTGTGCTTATTTTATGGGTCAAAAATACTATGTGGATGAAAACGTCCTTATCCCGAGGGATGAAACTGAGTTTTTAGTTAGAAAAAGTTATGAACTTGTAAAAAATAAGATAGGATTGTTAAATATTCTTGACATAGGTTCAGGCTCCGGATGCATTAGTTTAGAATTGGCAAAATTATTAAAAGATAAAAATATTGAAATCCTCGGGGTCGATATTAGTCCTCAAGCTATAATTACGGCGCTTAAAAACACTCAAAAATTCGATTTAATAAGAAAAGTAATTTATAGAAAATCGGATATTTTTTCAAATATTTATAAAGAGGAAAAATTTGATTTAATAATTTCGAATCCTCCTTATATTCCGATTAAAGAAAAAAATAATCTTGATTATGAGCTTAAATTCGAACCCGATTGCGCTTTGTTTGCGTCTGATAATGAGGGAGTTGAGTTTTATCGAAGAATAATTGATGATGCTCCAAAACACTTAAAAAAAGACGGATTTTTGATTTTTGAACTCGGAGTTAATCAAGTAGATTTAGTTTTTGAGCTATTAAAGAAAGATTTTTTTGAAATTGATTATTTATCCGATTTAGCGGGAATTGAAAGAGTGATTTGGGGCAGGATTAAAAATTAATTCGTTTTTTCCACCCCTAAACCAAAAAGGGCAAAATCGTATTTAATCGGATCTTTAGCATCGAATTCTTTTAGTTTTTCCGTTAATTCAAGGGCGGATTTAAAATCATTCTGTTTTCGATTCAATAAACCAAATTCTCTTGAAATCCTTGCAACGTGCGTATCAAGAGGAATAATGAGTTCTTTTTTTGAAATAAAATCCCAAATTCCAAAATCCACAGGACCACTTCGAACCATCCACCTTAGGAACATATTAATTCTTTTAAGTGCTGATTTATTTTCGGGTTTTGCAAACATAAAACAAAATCCCGGGGAATTAGGACAAGTTGAGTTTTTGTAGAAATAATCGGTTGTTCTTTGGAATCGATTATTTTTCTCTAAAAACAATTCCCCCAAACTCGATTTGTCTTTTTCGTATAATTTGTTTAAAAGCCTCAAAAGCTCTATTAAATCAGGGCTTTTAATGAATCTATAGATAAAATTAGATAAATCGTGTTTTTTGTAATCAAGAATCAACTGATAAGGACAATCAACTAAAGAGAACAAATATTCGAGTTTTTTAATAAAAACATCCCTTCGACCAAAAGCAAACAAAGAGGAAATAAAGGCTGAAATTTCAATATCCTCTCTTGTTTTAAATTTGTGAGGGAGTTTAATAGGGTCGTTTTTAATAAATTCTTTTGTTTCGTATTTTTTAACTAAACTATCAAGTGTTTTTTTCATTTCTTAAATTCCAAAAATAATTATCCAATAATTTGTTGCACTGTTCTTCTTCAATCCCCCCAATGACGTTAATTTTTGAGTTGGACAGGGTTTTTAGGTTGAGGGAGCTAAAAAAAGCTCCGTATTTAGTATCGTAAGAACCAAAATAAAGATTTTTTATTCTTGCGCTTATAATCGCCCAAGCGCACATTGGACAGGGCTCCAAGGTTACAAACATATCACAGTTATCGAGCCTCCAGGAGTTTAGTTTTTTATTTGCCTCCCCAATCGCAAGAATTTCAGCGTGCGCACAAGTTGAATTCGTTTTTTCCCGTTCATTGTTTTTAATCGATATAATTTCTCCTTCCTTAACAATAAGAGCGCAAACGGGAATATCAAGCACGGTTTTTTTTGCTTCTTTTATTGCAATATTCATAAATTTATTCAATGTAGTCATTAAATTTTAATTCCATAACAAATTCTTCCTCGCAAGTAAAGGAAATATCGATTTTCATAGCAGCGCAAAGTCCTTTAACGATATACAATCCAAGCCCTGTGCCTCTTGTACTTCTTGTTAGTTCGGAATCCGCTCTGGTGAATTTTTCGAACAATTTATTCTTAATTTCCTCCTCAATTTTTTCACATTTGTTAATTATTCGAACAACGGGAATATTGCCTTCGTTTTTCGCTTCGATTTTAACTGTTTTATTATCAAGAGAATATTTTATCGCATTATCAACTAAATTAATAAGAATTTGCTCGATTCGATATTTATCCGCCATAATCCAATTCAAATCCGGCGCAATTTCTTGTTTTATCTCAGTTTCATTGGTATTTAAATAATCGATAACTTGAAAAATTGAATTTGATAAATCCGTTGGTTCGATATTAAATTTTAAACTATAGCTTTCAAGTTCCGGAATTACAAGTAAATCATCAACCATTCGAGAAAGCCTCTGCGCTTGTTGTTTAATGATTTTTAAGGATTTTGTTTTCATTGTTTCATCAAGAACAATATCGTGTCTTAAAAGCCTTGAACTGTAGCCGATTATACTTGTCAGGGGAGTTCTAAATTCGTGGCTTGTTGCGCTTATTAAGTTTTCTCTAAATTCATTCAATCTTTCCAATTCTTTATTTTTTTCTCTTAAATCTTTATATGAAACATTGATTTTATTTGCCATATAATTGAATTCTTTAGCTAAGAATACGACTTCGTGGGGCGTAAAGGCTCTTTTTATAAGATGGATTTTTTTATCGTAGTTTCCTTTGGAAATCGCTGTAATTCCTTTAAAAAGTTGTCTTAAGTTGATATATAAATAATACGTATAAAGACTAACGATAATAATTATTGATAAAGCCGCAATGAGTAAGGAAAGATTGATTCTTGTTTTTGCTTTAGTTATTGTTTTTTTTGTCACTTTTTTGGTTGTATCAACAACAATGAGCCATTGAGGGTTTTTCAGTTTGTAATAGGCTTTAGGGGTGTTTTTTCGATAGCCAAACAATACTGCTTTTTTATCCTCAACCATATTCAACCCGCTCAAAGCGTCAAGAGCCGTTGTTTTTGGGGCGTTAGAGAAAATTAGCTGTCGATTGTTGGAATCAAAAATATAAATATTTCTTCCCTTGACGTTTTCTTTCCCTAAAAGCAAATCCAGTATATCAATGTTTATTTTTGCCGATAAATAATATTTTTTTTCTTTATCAATCGGAGAAATTAGGCTTAATTTGCCGTTTTCAACCCCATAAACTTTAGGGAGTTTATTTTTTTCAACAATATTTAAATTCTCGAAAAGTTTTGTTTTTCCTTCAATTTCATCAAAATACTGAAGTTTTGCCATAGTTAAAGGAATATAATTAAATCCGCTGGCCATTTGATCGAGCTGGGATTGGCTGTAGTTGATATAATTCTCAAGAGAATCTCCTAAAAATTGAGCCATTAAAGATGTGCTGCTTGCAAGTTCTAATCTTAAGCTCTGCTGGGAAATATTGGAAATGATTATTCCGATTGTAATAAAAGGAATTAGAACCGCAAGAACCAAAACGATAATTATTTGTTCAACAATTTTTAGTTGTTTCATTGATTTTCCTCTAAAAGCCCGAACGGTGTTAATTTGTATCCAACATTAACTACTGTGTGAAGATACTTTGGAGTTCTTGTATTCTCTTCAATTTTTTGTCTTAATCCTCCAACGTGAACTCTTACCATTCGAACGTCTTCGTCAGATCCATATCCCCAGACTTCATCTAATAACATAGCTAAAGTTACAGGGGTGTTAATATGCTGCATTAAACAATAAAGAATTTCAAATTCCGTCGGGGTTAACTTTACTTTTTTATCAACAACCAAAGCTTCTAAACTATCCGGAAGAATTTCAATATCCCCCGCTCTTAGAACTTCTTTTTTATTCTCGTTGTTTGATTCTCCCCGTCTCAATAATGCCCTTATTCGAAGTAAAACTTCTTGAATTTCAAAGGGTTTAATTAAATAATCGTCTGCCCCGCAATCAAACCCTTGGGTTTTATCCTCAATTGTTCCTTTGGCGGTTAACATTAATACAGGGGTGTTAATGTTTGCCAATCGAATATTTTTGCAAACATCAAAACCGTTCATTTTGGGCATCATAACATCAAGAAGGATTAAATCATAGTTATTCTCAAGAGCTTTTTTTAATCCTTCTTGTCCGTTCGTAGCGCAATCGACAATATATCCCGATTGAGCAATATCGAAAGACAAAAGTTCTCTTATTTGAATATCGTCGTCCACAATTAAAAGTCTTTTATTTATCTGCATTGTCTATAATCCTAACATTTAATATCATATTCTCTCTTGAAACAATTACAACCTTGTTTCCTGCTTTAATTTCTTTATCGTCAACACTTTTAGCACTCCACAAGTCGTTATTATACTCGACAAAACCCAAACCATCGATTGAAAGGGTTTTCCCAATATCTTTTTTTACAATTGCCGTTTTTCCTTTAAAATCGTCTAAAGATTGCAGTTTTTCTTTGTTTTTCCTCTCTTTTTTAATAACGGATTTTATAAGGAGGTAAAAAATTGGGAAAAAAGCAAAAAAGCCTATAATTTCATAATAAAAATTTCCAAATTTAAAAGCAACAATTGCAATAAACAAACTTGTATATGCAAAAGTCATTTTTAATATTGATGGTTTTTTTAGGTCAAGAACAAGAAAAACCAAGCCGATAATTGTAAATAATATATGCATAGAATTATTATATTCTTAATAAGTAAAATCTACAACAACAATCTCAGGCTTGCAATTTAATCTAACAGGAAGAATAGATGTTCCTAATCCTCTTGAAATAATCATTTTATTGTGTGTGTTTTTAATTTCCCCGCTTGCAAATTCAGCTCCGAATTTCGAAGGAACGAACAAAGGGGGTGTAAAAGGAATTAAGAATTGCCCCCCGTGGGTGTGTCCTGCAAGAATTACAGTCACATCGTCCATAATATCATAATAAACATCGGGATTGTGAGTTAAAACAATTCTTGGCAGCTGAGTTTTTTTAAAAGCAACGGCAATATTAGGCTGTCTTGTGGTTAAATCTTCAAGACCTATAATATCAATGTATTTTCTTTTAATCATTACCCTTCTTGCAGAATTCTGAAGAACCGTAATTCCGTTTGCCCTTAACCCTTGGATAATGGTTTCGCCACCTGCCCACCAATCGTGTTCTCCTAAAACTGCAAGAATGGGGGCGTTTATTAAATTGAGTTTTTGAGCAGCGATATTAATATCCATTGTTTTTTTGTAGCTGTGACCGGTTGCAATATCCCCCCCTATAAGAACCAAATCAGGACTTTGTTTATTAGCTAAAGTTACAATTTTATCCAGTTTCTTGTAATCGTGTTTTTTTAGGTGAAGATCAGACAAAAAAACAACCCTAATGCCTTTTAAATTTGGATTTCTTATTTCATATCTTCCAATTTCAATGCAATTGGGTTCAATAAAAAGGCATCTTACAATTATATAGAAAATAAATACTAATACTACCACTAATTGCTTAGACATAAGATAATTTTAACACTTTAACAAAATAAAATACATATAGGATTCAAAAATCAATAAAATTACGTATAATCTAATAGTATTATAACATTATCGGATAGAACAATGGATGAAATTAAAGAAATAAATAAAGATTGCTTAAAAGAATTTGCAATGACGGAAAATAACGAAAAATGGGAGCAAGCGATTAAAAGACTTTCCCCGCTATCAAAAAAACCTTATGAAATAAGGTCTGAATTTGATAGAGATTCAACAAGAATAATCCATTCGAGCGCTTATCGACGCTTAAAGCACAAAACACAAGTTTTTTTTGCAACCAACAACGACCACGTTTGTACAAGAATTGAACACGTTAATCACGTTGCAAGTATTTCAAAAACCATTTCTAAAGCATTAGGACTCAATGTCTCATTATCAGAAGCAATCGCATTGGGCCACGATTTAGGACACAGCCCTTTTGGACATCACGGCGAGCGAATTATAGAAAAAATAATGGATAAAGAAGGATTCCAAAAGAAATTTTGGCATGAAAAAAATTCATTAAGATTTATCGACTTAATTGAAACCCTGCCTAATTATTCGGGTTTTAAGGAAAATTTGAATTTGACTTATGCAACTCGAGACGGAATTGTTTGTCATTGCGGTGAGGTTAATGAAAACCACTTAAAACCAAGACTTGAGGCTTATGATTTAGTAAAAATCGAAAAAGGATCCTGTCTTCCTTATACCTATGAGGGTTGTGTTGTAAAAATTTCCGATAAAATTGCATACTTAGGTCGAGACATTCAAGACGCTTACAATTATCGGTTTTTTGATAAAGAAGATTTAATGACCCTTAAGCAAATCGCTCAGGAAGTTATGAAAAAAAAGATTAAATTTAAAGAAGTTAATACGTCTTCTTTAATCCACGAATTCATTGTTAATTTATGTAAAAATTCAAATCCCGACAAGGGTCTTGCGTTCTCGAGCGAGTATTATGATATGATGAACAGGATTAAAAAATTTAATTACCAAAAAATTTACTTAAATAAGCGTTTTCAACCCTTTATGGATTATGCAACTCTTGTAATCAATGCGATTTATCAATATTTGCTTGATAACTACAATGGTTATCAAACTATTGTTAAACTAAAAAAATATCTTAAATTCTATCCGATTCTGGCGCTTGATTTTTCGGATTGGCTTATTAAATATTCAAATATTGACGAAAAAGTCCATTTGAATCGAAAATATAGAAATAAAATTATTTATAATATTGAGAATATTAACGATTATAAACAAGCAATTCTGGACTATATTTCAGGCATGAGCGATTCTTATGCAATTAAAGTTTACAATGAATTAATAGAATTCTAGCAATTTTTTTTATGTCCGGTTTTATAGATATTATGAAAATTAACAACACCAATTTAAATTTCGGGAAAATATTAAGAGCAAACTGCAGGGTTTTTAAAAGCGATAAGCCTGTTGATTGCTCAATTTATGAGCTTGAAAAAAATAAGGATAAAAATTATTTTGATTCTTTAAGCAAGGATAAAAATTGGAAGAATTCCAAGTTTTTAGATAAATTTGACGAAGCAATAAAATCGCCGGAATGCTTTGATAGTAAGGTCTATATTCTTGAGAACAATAAAACTAAAGAATGTCTTGGAGCTTGCAGTGCTTATCCTTCCAACCATTATGACGCAATATGTATTGATAGAATTGAATCGGTTCCTAATAAAAAAGAACTTAAATATAATTTTATCGGTCAATCTTTTATTTCTTTTTTAACTAAAGTTGCTAAAAAAGAAAATAAATCCACAATAAGAGTAGGAGCAGCCTTGCCTTCCGCTTGGAAGTTTTATTATAAAATATGTCAATTCGACCCTGTTGGTCAATATAACCAAAAATACAGCGCCGAACTTCCTAAAAACAAGTTTAGTTTAATGGACGATATGTTTATAAAAAATACAGGTCAAGAAATAGAAATTCTATAATTCGCTTAAAGCCTCAAGAGTGCAGCTATAAGCAACGTTTACAACAAAATCCATATCTTTTTTATCAATTATTAAAGGAGGATTAAAATAAATTACATCTCCTAAAGGACGAAGTAAAACCCCTTTTTTGAGCGCTTTTTTGTAAATTTGATATCCTAATCGAATCTTAGGATTAAACGCCTCTTTGGTTTTTTTGTCCTTAACAAGTTCAATAGCGTTAATTAACCCTATGGAACGAACTTCTCCAACTGTTTTTAAATTAAGAAATTTTTCTTTAATTAAAGAATTAAAATAAGGAGTAACTTCTTTTAAGTGCTCTTGAATTTCTCCGGTTTCAAGGACATCTAAAACACCATTAGCGCAAGCTGCCCCAAGGGGGTTTCCGGAGTAAGTGTGAGAATGCATAAAGGCTTTATGAGTGTTGTAATCGTCGTAGAAACCATTGTAAATTTCATCCGTTGTAATAGCAATTGCCATTGGCATATAACCGCCCGTCAAACCTTTTGATAAACACATAATATCAGGGCTTATTTGTGCGTGGTCGCAAGCAAAAAATTTCCCTGTTCTATAGAATCCTGTTGCAATTTCATCTAAGATTAAATGAACATTGTATTGATTGCAAATTTCTCTTAATTTTTTTAAATACAAAGGAGGATAGATTTTCATCCCGGCAGACCCCTGTAATAGCGGTTCAACAAGAATTGCGGCAGTTTGAGCTCCGTATTTTTCGAATTGATCCTTGCAATGACAAAAACATTCGCAATTGCAATTATCCCTTGTTTTATTATAAGGACACTTAAAGCAATCAGGCGCTTTAATTCTAATTACATCCATAAGAATCGGTTTATATATTTTTGAATATAAATCACACGCTCCAACGGAAAGCGCTCCTATGGTTTCTCCGTGATAAGCGTCAGTTAGTGCCATAAAACGTTTTTTTTCTGGGTGTCCTGTTTGTTGGAAATATTGAAAACTTAACTTCATCGCCATTTCAATAGAGCTTGAGCCGTTATCAGCGAAGTTAAATTTATTAAGCCCTTGGGGTAAGTGGTTTTTAAGTCTTTTACAAAGTCTAATTATTCCTTTATGGGAAAAATTGGCGAAAATAACGTGTTCTAGGGTATCTGCCTGTTTTTTTAAAGATTGCGAAATTACGGGATTACAATGACCCAAAAGATTACACCACCAGGAACTTACAACGTCTTTATAAACTTTTCCCTCAATATCAACTAAATCAATCCCCTTGCCATAGTCAATAATAATGGGCTCTAATTCCTCATAATCCTTCATTTGAGAACAGGGATGCCAAATATGGGCTAAATCTTCTTTTTTCCAATCTATTTTTTCCATAATTTTATTTTATCACTAAAAAATTGGTTATACATAGAGATATTTATTGGTTTTACACTAAAAATCAATAGATTTCGGAAAAATGTAGTCAAACTAATAGAGTGACGACTTAAGATACACTAAGTATAGTTTGGATTGCATTAAATAACCTTTGATTCGTCATGCCGAACCTCGGTTCGGCATCGAACAAGGGAAAGTATTTTATAAAAAATTTATAAATTATATTGACTAATCTCTGCAATTTGTTATACTGATATC